>NZ_KB900620.1:54801-396395 GCF_000379025.1 Orenia marismortui DSM 5156 | reverse complement strand
AATTGCGGAGGGGTCACACCTGTTCCCATTTCGAACACAGCAGTTAAGTCCTCCAGCGCCGATGGTACTGCAGGGGCAGCCCTGTGGGAGCGTAGGTCGCTGCCGGAATTAAGCGTTCCCCGATAGCTCAGTTGGTAGAGCGAGTGGCTGTTAACCACTTTGTCGCAGGTTCGAGTCCTGCTCGGGGAGCCATTTTATTTTTTGAAACACTTTACTATTTAAATAGTAAAGTGTTTTTTTATTTGTATGTTTTTTAATTATTTTTAATAATAATCATCAATATCATACTTAAATCAAACAATTAGTGAGCTAATGTTGGATTGAGACATATAATTCGATGTATTTATTGATAATTCATATTAATAAGGTTTGCATTATTCTAGTAGTTTTATAGTATAATATGATTAAAGTATATTTTTATTATCTATAAATGTTTTAGTCAAATAGATTCTACGGTATAATTAAGAAATAAAAATTTGAAAAACTAAGAGGTGGTAATGTGCTTTGTGAGAATTGTCAAGAACTTGATGCTAAAGTACATGTAAGTAAGATTGTTAATGGAAAAAAAGAAGAAATATATCTTTGTGAAGAATGTGCTCAAATTAACAATAATTTAGATTTAGGGTTAGATTTTTCTTTTAATAATCTACTTACTGGTTTATTAAATAATCAATTTCATCCACATAAAATTAATTTTACTGATAAACAAATATCTTGTGATTTTTGCGGTTTAAGTTATGATAAATTTACTAAAAGGGGTAGATTAGGCTGTAACAAATGTTATAGCTCTTTTGAAGAAAAGATAGATAAAGTATTACAAAGAATCCATGGTACAAATGAACATACAGGAAAAATACCAAAACGTAGTGGGGAAAAGGTTAAAATTATAAGACAGATTGAAAAATTAAAGAAACAAATTGACCAAGCAGTAGAAAAAGAAGAATTTGAAAAAGCAGCTGAAATTAGAGATGAAATAAAAAGATTAAAGGGTAAAATTGGAGAATAAGGGGGGAAAGTATGTTAGAAGAGGACTTTATGAGTAGATGGATGAATAAAATAGGTCCTGAATCAGATGTAGTTATTAGTAGTAGAATTAGGTTAGCTAGAAATTTAGATAATATCTGTTTTACTAATCAAGCTAATAATAATGATTTAGAAGAAATACTAAATATTATTAATAATTTATTGTTAGAGAATAATAAATTTAATTTAAGGTTATTATTATTAGATGACTTTTCAAAAACTAGGAAAAAAATGTTAGTTGAAAGACATTTAATTAGTCCTGATTTAGCTAAAGATGGTCGCCATAAGGCTGTAGCTTTATCAGATGATGAAACTATTAGTTTAATGATTAATGAAGAAGATCATTTGAGGTTACAGGTGCTTTATCCAGGACTTCAATTACAAGAGTCTTGGGATTTATCTGATCAGATAGACGATTATTTAGAAAATTGTATAGATATAGCTTTTGATGAAAAGTATGGATATTTGACATCTTGTCCTACTAATGTAGGAACAGGTTTGAGAGCTTCTGTTATGATTCATCTTCCAGCCTTGACTATGATTAATCGGGTACAAAATATTATGACTGCTATTTCCCAATTGGGATTAGCTGTTAGAGGATTATATGGTGAAGGCACAGATACTGTAGGAAATTTATATCAAATTTCTAATCAAGTGACCTTAGGTAGGTTAGAAGAAGATATAATACAAAATTTATTGGAAGTAACTCATCAAATTATTGATAAAGAAAGAAATGCTAGAAGTATATTATTAAAAGAAAAGGAGTTATTTTTAAAAGATCAAATATATCGTGCTTATGGAACTTTAAAGTATGCATATAAAATTTCTATTCAAGAAGCAATGAAATTGATTTCAAATGTAAGGTTGGGTATTGATTTGGGTATAATAAAAAATGTAGATCCAATTATTTTAAATCAATTGATGGTAATTATTAGACCTTCTACTCTAGAGACTATTAAGGATAAAGATATGACTTTGGAAGAAAGAGATATATATAGAGCAGAATTAATAAGAGAAAGATTTAGTGAGGAGGGTAAAGATGATTTTTAGTAAATTTACAGAAAGAGCTAGAAAGGTAATAGCTCTTTCTCAAGAAGAAGCAAGAGGATTTAATCATAATTATGTAGGAACAGAACATTTATTATTAGGATTGATTAGAGAAGGAGAAGGAATAGCCGCAAAAGCTCTATTACAAAGTGGTTTTAGTTTAGAACAATTAAGAAAGAAAGTTCTACAGATAATTGGTAAAGGGAAAGAAAAGATAACCAGTGATAATTTAGCTTTTACCCCTAGAACTAAGAAAGTTTTAAATCTAGCTCTAGAAGAAGCAAGAAGATTAGGCCATAACTATGTGGGAACAGAACACTTGCTGTTAGGATTATTAAGAGAGGGAGAAGGGATTGCTGCAAGAGTTTTAAAAGAAGAAGGAGCAGAATTTAATAAGGTTAAATCTGAAGTTGTTAAACTATTGGGGGGAGCTAAAACAATTAATGATTCTAAATATAATCCTCAAAATAGAAATACTAGAAATTTAGATCAATTTAGTACTGACTTAACTTTATTAGCTCATGAAGATCAATTAGACCCTGTTATTGGAAGGGATAAGGAGATTGAAAGAGTAATTCAGGTCTTAAGTCGACGTAAAAAAAATAATCCATGTTTAATTGGAGAACCAGGTGTTGGTAAAACCGCTATTGTAGAAGGTTTAGCTCAAAGAATAGTAGATGGTGAAGTTCCAGAACCATTGATGAACAAAAGACTTATATCTTTAGATTTAAGTTCACTATTGGCGGGTTCTAAATATAGAGGAGAATTTGAAAAGAGATTAAAAGCTGTAATGAATGAAATAAAAGAGTCAGGAAATATAATTATTTTTATTGATGAGATACATACACTAGTAGGAGCTGGAGGAGCAGAAGGGGCAATTGATGCTGCAAATATATTGAAACCAGCTCTGGCTAGAGGAGAATTACAGACAGTAGGAGCTACTACCCTGAATGAATATAGAAAACATATAGAAAAAGATACTGCTTTAGAGAGAAGATTCCAATCTGTATTAGTAGAAGAACCAAGTCTAGAAGATACTAAAGAGATTTTAAAAGGTTTACGTGATGTTTATGAAGCGCACCATAGAGTTAAAATTACTGATGAAGCTATTAATGCAGCAGCAGAGTTGTCACATCGTTATATTACGGATCGTTTTCTGCCTGATAAAGCAATTGATCTGATTGATGAAGCAGGATCAAAAGCAAGATTACAGCAGAATACAGCGCCAAATGAGATTAAAGTTCTAAATAAGGAATTAGAGAAAATAGAACAAGAGAAAGAATCTGCTATTAAATCTCAAGATTTTGAAGAAGCAGCTAGGTTAAGAGATGAAGAAAAAGAAATAAAGGAGAAACTTGAGAGTATTAAAACCGAATGGAAGAATGAAAAAGGAATGAATAATACCAACATTATTAGAGAAAGTATAGCAACAATAGTTTCCGATTGGACTGGCATTCCAGTTACAAGATTGGCTCAAAAAGAATCCGAAAAATTACTTGAGTTAGAATCGGTGCTTCATGAAAGAGTTGTAGGTCAAGAAGAGGCAGTGCATGCAGTTGCTCAAGCAATTAGAAGAGCTAGAGCTGGATTGAAAGATCCTAAGCGTCCTATTGGTTCATTTGTTTTTTTAGGTCCAACAGGTGTTGGTAAAACAGAATTAGCTAAGACTTTAGCTGAAGTAATGTTTGATGATGAAGATGCTATGGTTAGAATTGATATGTCTGAGTACATGGAAAAACATGCTGTTTCTAGATTAGTAGGATCTCCTCCCGGTTATGTAGGTCATGAAGAAGGTGGTCAATTAACAGAAAAGGTAAGGCGTAGACCATATTCAGTTATATTATTTGATGAAATTGAAAAAGCTCATCCTGAAGTATTCAATATCTTATTACAAGTTTTAGAAGATGGTCAATTAACAGATTCCCAAGGACGAACTGTTGATTTTAGGAATACAGTTTTAATTATGACATCAAATGTAGGAGCTAATTTAATTCAAAACAAATCAGGAGGACTTGGGTTTAAATCACTTGAGACTAATATAGAAAATCAAGAATATGAAGAGATGAAGAAAAGAGTAAAGTCGAAACTAAAAGAAACTTTTAGACCAGAATTTTTAAACAGATTAGATGAAATTATTGTTTTCCATGCTCTTACTCAAGAAAATATTAAAGAAATTGTAGATTTAATGTTAGCTGAGTTAGAAGGACGATTGGAAAGTCGTAAGATTATTATAGAAGTTAGCGAAGATGCAAAAGAATTCATTGCAAAAGAAGGTTATGACAAGGAGTTTGGAGCTAGACCGTTACGAAGGACAATTAGGAGATTAATAGAAAATCAATTAGCTGAGAAATTTCTAGCTCAAGATTTTGATGATGGAGATAGAATTAAAATTGATTTAAGAGGTAGTGAATTAAACTTTACTAAACTTTAAAATAAGCAGTGGTGGTCTTCCACCCTGCTTTCTTTTGTGTTGTGTGCCTTGTAAATTATAGAGATAGTAAGTGAAAGTCTTACCTATGCTGTTTTAGTCGTATCGGTGTATGAAACCAACAATGACAGGGTGTTTATCGCGAGATGAAATCTGAAGAGTCTGAGGTGAATGACCAGCCCAAAATATTATATGAACCAGAGGAGTTTACACGGAGAGTTTGTTAAAACTCGTAGGGGCATCTAATAATGACGACTCGCCAATACAACGAGGAAGTCCAATGTTGGCTTAGGGGTTCAGGTGGCTCTGGATAAAAAGCGAGATAACGAGAGTGTCTATGCTGAATTATTAGGTGTGATTAGGGTTGGGATGGTTGGAATATTCTATAATTGACCAAGGGAGGTCTAGTTTAATTCTTCATAAGAACTTATGAAGATAAACTGAGATATAACCTTAATGGGAAAGTCGAAGTAATGTTAATCTAGAAGTCAGATGATATCATAGTAGCAACGACAGTTGGGCTGATGATTATTAGGTAACTAATACGAGGGTAAAACCAATTTAGTGAAGGATATCTGCTTTATTGAAATCTAAAGTTAAGTGTGAGTGATATACTAATTTTAGTGGTCTAAACACTAACGAAGTTAGTGGCTCTGCGAAAGATGTGGAAGGGAAATCATAACTGGAAACAGTGATAACAGAGATTACTACAACCTAAGTAACAATAAACCGAAGGGTGCGATTGGCAAACTGCCTAGAGACGTGGTCGGGAATATTGTGAAGTGTAGGGGTTAGTATATTGAAATATTTAATGGAGGATTGGTAAGTTGTGAGGAAAGGTAGGTGAGCAGAATACGTACCTACTATACATTAAAGAACATAATTCTAGATAAGTTTAGAATGCATTATTCAGCTCAACAAGTACTAAGTAATGGAGGATGTGCTGGTATTGATGGAGAGGATATTGAGAATTTTAAAGATAACTATAAGCTCAATATGAGAGAACTTCATCGGCAGATGAAGGAAAACAGATATAAACCATCTCCAGTATTAAGAACTTATATTCCTAAAGGAAATGGCAAAGAAAGACCTCTAGGTATACCAACAGTAAAGGACAGGATAGCTCAAGCAACAGTAAAACAAGTTATGGAAATTATATTTGAACGTGTATTTTGTGACTGCTCTTATGGTTTTAGACCAAACCGTTCAGCCCATGATGCTATTGATAAGATAGAAGAGTATAAAAGTCAGGGTTATAAATGGGTTATTGATGCAGATATCAAATCATATTTTGATAATATAGACCATGACTTACTAATGGATTACGTTGCAGAACATATAAGTGATGGATGGGTATTAAGACTAATACGTTCGTGGTTAACTGCAGGAATCATGAACAAAGGAAAAAGAGAGAGTACTGAGAAAGGAACACCACAAGGTGGTGTTATTTCTCCTCTCTTAGCTAATATCTATTTACATCAATTTGATAAAGAGATGACTGCTAGAGGTTATAAGTTGGTTCGATATGCAGATGACTTTGTAGTTCTTACAAAATCAAAGCTAAAAGCCAATCGAGCATTAGAGGTCATAAAAGAGATAATAGAAGGAAAGTTAAAACTCACTCTTCATCCAGAGAAAACAGTCATAACTAATTTTGGAAAAGGATTTGTTTTCTTAGGTTATGAATTCATTGCTTGGATTTATAAAAGACCCCGTAAGAAAGCAATTGATAAATTTAAAGATAAAATTAGGAATATAACAAGAAGACAGAGACCATTTCCAGCAGAATTTATTATTGCTGAATTAAATCCAGTACTTAGAGGTTGGGCAAATTACTTTAAATTTGGGAATGTAAAGAAGTTATTTAGAAAGTTAGATAAATGGATTAGGATGCGTATTCGGGCTTTTATCGAAAAGAAGAAAGCCACATTGAATCAAAATTATAGAATAACTAATTCTAGGTTAGAAGATAAAGGGTTAATATCATTACTTACCTATTGCTCTAGCTAAGAGTAAAATTTACATCTGTAGTAATACAGAGATGATAACTTACTCTCTGGAATGGAGCAACAATAAAGGAAAGCTGTATACGGGAAAACCGTACGTGCAGTTTGAAGAGAGGTCCCAGCCGTGAGGCTGGTCCTACTCTATTAGTTGGTCTATAAAGGGATATCATTAAATTTTAGCTACTTGTTAAATTTACAAAAAAATGTTATAATGAAGGTTAAGCTAAATATTAAATTCATTAGGTGGGTTTTATGGCTAAAAAGAAAAGAAGATATATTTGTCAAGAATGTGGATATGAAGCACTGAAATGGAGCGGGAAATGTACAGGTTGTAATAGTTGGAACACATTAGTAGAAGAAATTATAAATCCTAAAAAAAAGAAAAAAGAATTAAGTGTTACAGCTGATGTTAAAGCTCAGAAAATTAATGATATAAAAATTGGATTAGAAAATAGAAAAGAGACAGGAATATCTGAATTAGATAGAGTTTTAGGTGGGGGGATTGTACCAGGCTCTTTAATTTTAATAGGTGGAGACCCAGGTATTGGTAAGTCCACTCTTTTATTACAGACCTCTTACAATATAAGTAAGAAATATGATAAGGTATTATATATATCAGGTGAAGAGTCAGAAAGACAGATAAAATTAAGAGCTGACAGACTAGGGACTATAGACTCAAATATTTACATACTAGCTGAAACTAATTTATTATCTATTATTGAAAATGCCAAAGATTTAAAACCTGATTTAGTAATTATTGACTCAATTCAAACTATATATAATCCGAATTTAGAATCATCTCCTGGCAGTGTTAGTCAAGTAAGAGATTCAACAAATCGTTTAATGCAATTGGCTAAGAAGAATAATATTCCTATTTTTATTGTGGGGCATGTTACTAAAAATGGTTCAATTGCTGGCCCTAAAGTTCTAGAGCATATGGTTGATACTGTTTTATATTTTGAAGGAGATAGACATTATAGTTATCGTATATTAAGGGCTGTTAAAAATCGTTTTGGCTCAACAAATGAAATTGGAATTTTTGAAATGAAACAGGGGGGATTAGAGGAAATATTAAATCCTTCGCAGATGTTTGTTTCAGAAAGACCTTCTAATGTTTCTGGTTCTGTAGTGATTCCTTGTGTTGAAGGAAGTAGACCAATCTTAGTTGAATTACAGGCTTTAGTTAGTTCTGCTAATTTTGGAACACCCAGCAGAATGACTACAGGAGTAGATCATAAAAGAGTTTCTTTATTATTAGCTGTACTAGAAAAGAAATTAGGCTTACATATACAAGGCCAAGATGTTTATATTAATGTTGTAGGTGGTTTTCAGGTAGACGAGCCAGCTGTTGATTTAGGTTTAATTGCAGCAATTGCATCTAGTTTTAGAGATATAGCCATTCCTAAAGAATTTGTTGTTATCGGAGAAGTCGGTTTGGCTGGTGAAGTTCGTGCGATTAGTCAAATTGAAAAACGGATTAATGAAGCAAGTAAATTAGGTTTTAGTGAATTTATTATACCTAAAGGTAATCTTGAAGATTTAAATTATCCTGATTTAAAAATACATGGTGTTAAAAATGTTTATCAAGTATTAGATCTTATATCTTAAGGGGGGTGAATCAATGAACTTTAGTGATGAAGAGTTTGCTGATATATTAAAATTAGTTGCCCCAGGAACTCCTTTTAGAGAAGGATTAGAGAATATTTTAAGAGCTAAAACAGGAGCCTTAATCGTAGTTGGAGATAGCGAAGAGGTTTTGGCAGCTGTTGATGGTGGCTTTAATATTAATTCTGAAATGACTGCTACTCGACTATATGAGTTAGCTAAAATGGATGGGGCAATTGTATTAAGTAGTGATGCTCAAAGGATTTTATGTGCTAATACCCAGTTAGTTCCGGATCCGTCTATATCTTCTGTAGAAACTGGAACTAGGCATAGAACTGCTGAAAGAATAGCTAAACAAACTGGAGAGCTTGTTGTTTCAATTTCACAACGAAGAAATATAATAACCTTATATAAAGACGCTAAAAAGTACATATTAGAAGAGATTAGTGTTATTTTAGCAAAAGCTAATCAAGCTATTCAAACATTAGAAAAGTATAGAAGTGTTTTAGATCAGGTTTTGACTAATTTGAGTGCTTTAGAGTTTGAAGACTTAGTTACTATTTCTGATGTAGCAACTGTAATTCAAAGAACAGAGATGGTACTAAGAATTGGTGAAGAGATTGATAAATATATAAATGAACTTGGAAGTGAAGGGCGATTAGTTAAGATGCAGCTAGAAGAACTAGTAGCTAATGTAAAGGATGAAGGTTTGTTAATTATTAAAGATTATCAAGCTGAAATGGAAGTAGAAGAGGATAATCAAGATGAAGAAGAGTTAGAAGAGAAGCAAGAATTAATTGATATATTTGAAAAATTCTCTGCTTATTCTTCTGATGAATTGTTAAGTCTAGCTACAATAAGTAAACATTTAGGTTATGGTGGGAATATGAATGCTCTAGATTTATCGATTTCTCCTAGAGGTTATCGTTTGTTGAGAAAAATTCCACGCTTACCAATGGCCGTTATAGATAATTTAGTTGATGTATTTGGTGATTTTCAAGAGGTTTTAAATGCTTCTATTGATGAACTTGATGATGTTGATGGTATTGGAGAAGTTAGAGCTCAAGCTATAAAGGAAGGTTTAAAAAGATTGAGAGACCAAGTATTATTAGATCGGCATATATAGTGTTATTCATTGACATTAAAGATTAGAAATGTTATAATTGTATAGGATTATTATGCATTGAATGGAGGGTTATATTAAATGTTTGAAATTGGGGATAGAATTGTTTATCCGAATCATGGTGCTGGAACAATTGTAGATATAGAAGAAAAAGAAATTTTAGGGGAAAAAAAGCAATATTATATTATGCAACTACCTATTGGTGAGATGAAAGTTATGATTCCTAAGGATAATGTAGATGATATTGGTTTGCGCAGTGTAATATCTGAAGAAATTGTTCCTAAAGTTTATCAGGTTTTAAAAGGTGAGCAGAGTGAAATGTCGCAAAATTGGAATAGACGCTTTAGAGCTAATACTGAAAAGATTAAAACAGGGGATATATTTGAAGTAGCAGAAGTAGTAAGAAATTTAACTATTCGAGATATTATTAAAGGACTGTCTACTGGTGAGAAGAAAATGTTAAGTAATTCACGTCAAATTTTAATTAGTGAACTAGTTTTAGCTGAAGATAAAACTGAAAAAGATATTGAAGAAAAAATTAATACTATTTTTGATGAGCAGGATTTTGAAGAGGAATAAAAACAACGTCAGGTTAGCCTGGCGTTTTACGTTTATAGATAATAAATTATATAAATATTAATTAAAGGGGGTGAAATAATGATAAATAAATTCTTAAGATTTATTTTTACAGTTCTAGGAGCAGTTCTAGGTTATCAGATAGTTGGCTTTTTTGGCTTATCTGAAAAATTAACATTTAATTTAGATAATATTATTTCAAATAACAATATTCATGGTATAATAGTTGGTGCTTTTATAGGATTCATTTTAATACCGATTATAGTTGACCAAATTGTGAAAATTGTTATAAACTTTGAAAATCTTTTAGAGAGATTACCTGGAAGAGATATTATAGCTGGTGTGATAGGTTTGGTAATTGGATTAGCATTAGGGATATTAATAGTAGTTTCTTTTTCAATACAATCTATTCCTAAATTTGGTTTAGTAATTCAAATCTTAATTAATCTTATTTTAGGTTATTTAGGTGCAAGTGTAGCTATTAATAAAAGTGAGGAATTATTCAATAATTTAATACAAGTTCATAAGGAAGATAAATCACTAGAAGTTAGTCCCTTACAAGGTTTAGAAGCAACTTATAAAATTTTAGACACAAGTGCAATTATTGATGGGAGAATATCTGATATTTGTCAAAGCTCTTTTGTTGAAGGAGTATTAGTAATTCCAAAATTTGTATTAGAAGAATTACAGCATATAGCTGATTCCCCTGATTTATTAAAGAGGAATCGAGGGCGTAGAGGTTTAGATATTTTGAAAAAGATACAAAAAGAACTAGATATTCCTGTGGAAATTTATGATCAAGATTTTCATGATATTGATGAAGTTGACAGCAAATTGGTAAAACTTGCTAAAATATTAAATGGTAAAGTAGTTACAAATGATTATAATCTAAATAAAGTGGCTGAATTGCAAGGGGTATCTGTTTTAAATATCAATCAGTTAGCTAATGCAGTTAAGCCAGTAGTATTACCAGGTGAAGAAATGAAGGTTAAAGTAATTAAAGATGGAAAAGAGCCTGGACAAGGTATTGGTTATCTAGATGATGGAACAATGATTGTGGTAGAAGAAGGTAGAGATTATATAGGTGACAAGATAGATGTCTTAGTTACAAGTATTTTACAGACATCTGCTGGTAGAATGATCTTTGCTAAACCAAAGTTATTAGCTAGAAAGGCTCTTTGATTATGGAGGAGTTATTTATGAAGTTAAGTGTAGTTATCCCAGCAGCTGGACAAGGTAGAAGGATGGGTGCTGATAAGAATAAGCAGTTTTTATTATTGAATGGTGAGCCTATTTTAGCTCATACTATTAGTAAATTTCAAAATTGTAGTTATATTAATGAAATAATAATTGTTGCTAAGAATCAAGAGATTAGTTATTGTCAAAAGGAAATAGTTGATAAATATGATTTTGATAAAGTTAAGAAGTTAATTATTGGTGGAGAAACAAGGCAAAAGTCTGTTTATAATGGTATAAAAGAAGTTTCTGCTGATAGTAATTTTATATTAATTCATGATGGTGCAAGACCTTTATTGACAAATCAAATAATAGAGAATATAATTACAGAGGTTGTAAATTATCAAGCGGTAGCAGTTGGAGTTGCTGTTAAGGATACAATAAAGATTGTAAATCAAGATAAATATATTATGGATACACCTAAAAGGGATAATCTTATTGCTATTCAAACACCACAATGTTTTTCAAAAACTATGATATTAGATGCATATCAAAAAGCGTTTAAAGAAAATTTTATAGGAACGGATAGTTCTAGTTTAGTTGAAAGGTTGGGACAGAGGGTTAAGGTTATAAAAGGGTCTTATGAGAACTTAAAAATAACTACTCCAGAAGACTTACAATTTGCAGAAAGAATTTTATCTAGGAGGTAAATATGAGAGTAGGTATTGGGTTTGATGTTCATAAATTAGTAGAAGATGGTGATTTGATACTCGGCGGAGTGACGATTGATTACTCTTTAGGTTTATTAGGGCATTCAGATGCAGATGTTCTATTGCATGCTATTAAAGATGCTTTATTAGGAGCAATTGGAGAAGGGGATATTGGTCGCCATTTTCCAGATACTGATCCTCAATATAAAGGAATTTCCAGTTTGAAATTATTAAAAGAAGTAGCTAATTTAATCGAGGATAAAGGTTATATCTTAAATAATTTAGATACAACAATAATTGCTCAAAAGCCGAAATTAGCTCCTTATATTGAAAGGATGCAAAGAAATATAGCAGAAGTTTTACGAGTGGATATTAATAAAATTAATTTAAAAGCTACAACAACAGAAGGATTAGGGTTTATAGGTAAAAAAGAAGGAATAGCAGCTCAAGCTATAGTAAGTGTAGTAGAAAGAAAGGGGTTATAAAACATGTTAGTTAAAGAATTAATGAGTCAGAATACTATTACAGTATCTCCAGATGCAACTATTGAAGAAGCAGAAAGACTAATGAGTGTGAATAGCATTGGGACATTAGTAGTTGTTCAAGGGCAAAAAGTGGCCGGGATTGTTACTGATGGTGATTTAGTACAACAGCATAATTTGGATGTACTTATAAAAACTGTAATGAAAGAAGATGTAATAACAATTTATGAAAATAAAAGTATTCAGGAAGCTGCACAAGTATTATCTGATAATCAAATTAGTGGTGTTCCTGTATTAAATGAAGATGATAAATTAGTAGGTATTATCACTTCTTCTGATATTGTTTCTGGTTATGTAAAAGAAGAAAGAACAGCTAAGTTATCTCCGGAAAGCTCAGCGATTTATTTGTCTATGACTAGAAGTAGAGAGTATGAAAATTATTGGTTAGATAAGATTAAAGGTTATGGGTATAGAGTAGCTATTACTCAAACTGGTGCTAATGCTGAGAATTTACCAATTAAATTAAGAGAGAGTACAACAGTAGCAGCAATTGCTAGAGGAGTAGTTAGAGAGAATTTGAGAGAAAAGATGGCTGTATCAAATGCAGTCAAAGATGCTTATACACAACTTAATTTAGTGAATCCTGGTTTAGGTGGAGGGTTTAAAGTTGCTATTGTAAGAGGTGAAGGTAGATTAGCAGTAGCTGTTTTTGGAAAGTTTGGACATGCTTTAGTTGATGGCCCTGAACAGTTATCTGTTGGTATGAGTGTAATATAATAATAGATAAGGGCAGTCAGGAAAACTGGTTGCCCTTTATTTTGATCTTTATCTCGGTACTTGCAAAGGATTATAAGATGTTTTATAATAAAAATAATTATAAGTCATAGAAAGGAGAAAGTTATGAGTGATGTTAGAGTAAGATTTGCACCAAGTCCTACTGGACAAATACATATTGGAAATATAAGAACAGCTTTATTTAATTATTTATTTGCTAAAAAAAATAATGGAACTTTTATTTTAAGAATTGAGGATACAGATAGAGAGAGATCTACTAGTGAGTTTGAAGAAGTAATTCATAAAGAAATGGAATGGTTAGGTTTAGATTGGGATGAAGGTGTTGGGGTTGGAGGAAATTACGGCCCTTATAGGCAGATGGAAAGACTTGATACTTATGATGAATATGTACAAAATTTATTAGATGATGATTTAGCTTATCATTGTTATTGTACTCCAGAAGAGTTGGATGAAATGAGAGAAGAACAACGAAAAAATGGTGAACCACCACGATATACTGGGAAGTGTCGCTGTTTAACTCAAGAGGAAAGAGATGAATTAGAAGCAGAAGGCAGAAATCCTGTAGTTAGGTTTAAAGTTTCTGAAGAAACAAAAGATATTATAGTTGATGATTTGATCCGTGGAAGAGTATCTTTTAGCAGCGATGTTATTGATGATTTTGTAATAGTAAAATCTGATGGTATACCTACATATAACTTTGCGGTAGTTGTTGATGATCATTTAATGGAAATTAGCCATGTTATTCGTGGAGAGGACCATTTATCTAATACTCCAAAACAACAATTATTGTACGATGCATTAGGGTGGGAATCACCAAGGTTTGCTCATTTATCTATGATTTTAGGAACTGACAAGTCTAAATTAAGCAAACGAAGTGGAGAAGCTTATGTTTATGTAAGCGAATATCGGAAAAAAGGATATTTGCCAGAAGCATTAATTAACTTCCTATCATTATTAGGATGGTCTCCAGATGGAGATGAAGAGATATTAGCTAAAAAAGAAATTATTGAACAATTTTCTATAGATAGAGTTAATAAAAGTGCTGCTGTATTTGATGTAGAAAAACTAAATTGGATGAATGGAATGTATATCAGATCTGCTGAGTTAGAGAAAATAGTAGATTTGGCAAAGCCTTATATTAAAGAAGCAGGATATGATTTATCAGATAAATCTGATGAATGGATAGGATTCTTAGTAGATACTGTTAGAGGATCTTTAGATCATGTTTCAGAAATTGCCGATCATCTAGATATCTTTTTTGGAGATTTAACATATACTGATAAAGAGAAGGCTATAGAAGATTTCAAACAGGAAAAAGTAGACTTAGTTTTTGAAACTCTAAAAGATCGGATTAAATCTTTAGATTCATTAGATCCAGAATTGATTAAAAAAATGTTAAAGCAAACCCTTAAAGACTTACCAGTGGGGGGGAGAGTCTTTTATCATCCGACAAGATTTGCTTTAACAGGTAAGGGTTCAGGACCTGAATTATATAATGTAATTGCATTATTAGGAAAAGAAGAATGTATTAATCGTTTAGATCAGGCTTTAGCTTTACGATAAATAAAAATGTTAATAGCTATGATAGGGATTAGTAAATTAGATCATTTCTTATAGAGAGAAGGTATCATAGGCTGGAAATACCTTTAAGAAAGTTTAATTGGATGCCCCCTTGAGCTGAATAACTGAAATTAATTAAGTTATTTCGTTTAGTCGGCGTTATTTGACTAATAAGTGAGTTATCTGATTGGTAACTAAACAGAGTGGAACCGCGGCCTATCGTCTCTGCAATAAGAGATGATTGGCTTTTTTATATTGGAGGTGAAATTATGTTGGGTAAAATTAATAATGATATTAAAGTGGTATTTGAACGAGATCCAGCAGCTACAAGTTTATTAGAGGTTTTATTGACTTATTCAGGTTTTCATGCAATATTGTTTTATCGCTTAGCTCATCCTTTATATAATTTAGGATTAAGATTATTACCTAGAATTATTTCACAATTAGCAAGATTTCTAACTGGAATTGAGATTCATCCAGGGGCTAAAATAGGATCTGGTTTTTTTATTGATCATGGCATGGGAGTTGTGATTGGAGAAACAACTGAGATTGGGGACAATGTAACAATTTACCAAGGTGTCACTTTAGGGGGGACAGGAAAAGAAGATGGTAAAAGGCATCCTACTTTAGGGAATAATGTTATGGTTAGTGCAGGTGCTAAGATACTAGGCTCTATAAAAATAGGGAATAATGTAAGGGTAGGGGCAGGTGCTGTAGTTTTAAAGCCTGTACCTGATAATTGCACTGTTGTTGGTATTCCTGGAAGAATTGTGGTTAAAGATGGTAAGAGGATAAAAGGTAAATGCATTGATTTGGAACATGGTAATTTACCAGATCCAGTGCAGGAGATGTTAAACTGTATGAGTAAGAGAATAAGAAAATTAGAGGAGAAAAATAATACTTGTTAAAAGGATGTGATAGAATGGCATTGAAAATATATAATTCTCTATCTAGAGAAAAAGAAACTTTTCTTCCAATAGAAGATGGAAAAGTAAAGATATATTCCTGTGGTCCTACAGTTTATGATTATTTTCATATAGGTAATGCTAGAGCATTTTTGCTTCCTGATATTATTAAAAGATATTTAGAGTATAAAGGTTATGAAGTTCTTCATGTTATGAATTTTACAGATATTGATGATAAGATGATTAGTAGAGCGAATGAGGAAGGTATTAGTATTGAGAAGTTGGCAGACAGGTTTATTAAAGCCTTCTTTGATGATATAGAAAATCTAAATATTAAGAAAGCAGATATTTATCCTAAGGCTACAGATCATATTTCTGATATGATAAATATGATTAAAGAATTAGTAGATGGTGGTTTTGCTTATGAAAGTGATGGAGATGTTTATTTTAGAGTAGATAAGTTTACAGAATATGGGAAACTATCTAATCGAAAGTTAGAAGACTTAATTGCTGGAGCAAGGGTTGAAGTTAATGACAAAAAAGAAAACCCATTAGACTTTGTTTTGTGGAAAGAGAGTAAAGAAGGTGAACCAAGTTGGGATAGCCCTTGGGGGTTAGGAAGGCCAGGCTGGCATATAGAGTGTTCAGTTATGTCAACTAGATATTTAGGAACGAAATTTGATATTCATACTGGTGGTGTGGATTTAACTTTTCCACATCATGAAAATGAAATTGCTCAAAGTGAAGCTTGTTGTAGCCATCAAGTTGTTAACTACTGGATGCATAATGGGTATATTAATATTGATGGTGAGAAAATGTCCAAATCATTAGGTAACTTTTTTACTACTAGAGAAATCTTAGATAAGTATCAACCTGAAGTAGTAAGGTTTTTCTTAATTTCAAAACATTATCGTAGTCCAATTAATTTTAGTGATAAAGAATTAGATGATGCTGCTAAAAGTTTAATGAAATTACAAAATATATATCAAAAACTTAATTCTCTAGCTGACAAATATATAGTAGATGGTGAGTTAAGAGGAGATCAGTTATTGAAAATTATTAAGGAGAAAGAAACTAAATTAATAGAAGCTATGGATGATGATTTTAATACTGCTTTAGCTATAGGTTCTTTGCATGAGTTAGCAAAAGAGTTGAATCGCTTTATAAATAGTGATAATTTTGAATTAACTCAGGAAGTTAAAGTAGTATTAGAAGAGGGGAGAAAATTACTTGAATTATTTGGTAAGGATATTTTGGGAATCTTAGTTGAGCAGCAAGAAAAAGATAATGAATTAGTAGAACCTTTAATTGAATTATTGTTAGAGTTTAGAAATAAAGTAAGATCTAAAAAAGAGTATGAACTAGCTGATGAAATTAGAGACAAGTTAGATGAATTAGGTATTGAAGTAAAAGATTCTCCCCAGGGGGTAGAGTGGAGTTATAAATAGAGATTTATTGGTGTTGTTCATGTTTATCTTAATAATTTAGTTATAGGAGGAGAATAAATGCTTGATAAGTTGATTAACTTCCCTAAAAGACCTAATTTGTTATCACCAGCTACTATGGCTTATATAGGTGATAGTGTATTTGAACTTTTTATTAGAAATTTACTATTAGAAAGAAAGATTGTTAAGCCAAATGATCTACATAAAGAGGCTATTAAGTATGTTAATGCGACTTCCCAATCTAATTTGTTAAAGCATTTAAAGGGGGATTTAAGCGATGAAGAGTTATCCATCGTAAGAAGGGGTAGAAATATCAAAACAGGAGTTCCTCAAAATGCTGATCCTGTAGACTATCAATATAGTACAGCTTTTGAGGCATTAATTGGATATCTATATTTAGCAGGAAAAGAAGATAGATTGATAGAATTATTTACTAAGATCAAGGAAATGATATAAAGGAGAGATTTTAATGGTTGCAAAGGTTAAGTTGATTAATTATACTCCAAACCCGGATAAAACTGTTGCTGCTTCGGCTAGATTATGTTATTCTTCAGCTGGAGCAGATCAATTACTAGAGAATATGTCTCAAGAAGATGTTGATAGGTTACTGGGTATTATCCTAAGCAATGGGCATTTTTCAACTTTAGAACATATTAATTTTACTTTTGCTATTGAGGGGATTTCTAGAGTTACTTCTCATCAATTAGTACGCCATAGGATTGCCAGTTATAGTCAGCAAAGTCAACGTTATGTTCGTGAAAGAGGTCAATTTGATTATATAATACCTAAAAAACTAGAAGATGATAAAGAATTAGTAGAAATATTTAAAGAAAATATGGAACAACAACAGAAAATGTATGATGAATTAACAGACAAATTGGTTAAAAAAGGATACAATGAAAAAGAGGCAATAGAAGCGGCAAGATATGTACTACCTAATGCTACAGAGACTAAAATTGTAGTTACTATGAATGCTAGGACTTTACTTCACTTTTTTGAATTGAGATGTTGTGATAGAGCTCAACAAGAAATTAGAGATATGGCCAGGGAAATGTTACGGCAAGTAAGAGAAGTAGCTCCTATAATCTTTAAAAAAGCAGGACCTTTATGTGAGATAGAGGGTAGATGTAAAGAAGGAAAAATGAGTTGTGGCCGTTTAGCTAGAAGGAATATGGAGGAATAATTATGATAAATATTGAAGGAAGAAATCCAGTAATTGAGGCTTTGAAAGCAGGGAGAAAGATAGAGAAAATTTTATTGTTGGATTCAGCTCATGGTGAAGCTATAGATACTATTTATCAGCTGTCCAAAAAAGAAAATTTAAAAATTGAAAAAGTATCTAAGAATCAATTAGATAACATATCTAATTCTCATTCTCACCAAGGTGTTATTGCAATAGCTGAAAAACTAAAGTATTGGAATTTAGATGACTTAATTAGTCATTCTAAAGAGCAAGTAGAAGATCCAGTATTAATTTTATTAGATGAGCTAAAAGATCCACATAATTTAGGTTCTATTTTAAGAAGTGCTGATGCTGCTGGTGCTCAAGGGGTTGTTATTCCTAAAAGAAGGTCAGTTGGTTTTACACCTGTGGTAGCTAAATCTTCTGCTGGAGCTATAGAATATGTTCCAGTAGCTCAGGTGACAAATATGGCTAGAACTATAGATAAATTAAAGGATGAAGGATTTTGGATTTGTGGAGCTGATGTAGATACCAATCAGACATGTTATCAAGCTAACTTAAAAGGGTCGTTAGGTTTAGTTATAGGAAGTGAAGGTAGTGGCATGAGACGTTTAGTTAAAGAGAAATGTGACTTTTTAGTTAAGTTGCCTATGAAAGGACATGTAGATTCTTTAAATGCATCAGTAGCAGCTGGAATACTAATTTATGAATCTCTTCGACAAAGAATGAGAGAGGAGTAGGGGAGTGTTCAAGAAAACAAATAGTATATGTTTTATTTTTTTAATATTGTTTCTGTTTGTTTTTTCAAGAAATATTTTTGCTGATTTTAAAGAGGATAGAGTAATAGATAATATTAAGAAATATAAATTGAATAATATTGTAGCGACCTATACAACTTATTTTGATAAAGCTGATATAAATAGATATAATAATATAAAGATAGCTTCTGAACAAATAAGTGGTACGCTTATTATGCCTAATGAAATATTTTCATTTAATAAAATAGTTGGTCCTAGAATAAAAAGCAGAGGATATAAGGAAGCTCTAGAAATTATTAATGGTAAATTTGTTAAAGGGATTGGAGGAGGAGTTTGCCAAGTTTCTTCTACTCTTTATAATTCGATATTATTAGCCAATTTAAAAGTGATTGAACGAAATAAACATTCTCTTCCTGTTGGCTATGTTCCTCTAGGTAGAGGAGCAACTGTTTATTATGGCCAAATTGATTTTAGATTTAAGAATAATACTAAATATCCGATTATGATTATGGCTAATCTAGTTAATAATCAATTAACATTAGCTGTGTTGGGTAAAACTAATGAAAATAATGTTGAAATAATAACTACTAAATCCAAGGTGTTAAGTCCTAAGGTGATAAGAGAGGTTGATAAAAGTTTAGAGTTAGGTTCTAAACAAGTTTTGCAGTCTGGAAAAAATGGTTTTGAAGTGTTGGTTAGAAGATTAGTGAAAAAAGGAGATAAAATAATAAAAAATGAATTTATCTCCAAGGATATTTATTCACCTAGAGATACTATTATTAAAATTAATCCTAAAAATTAAAACAAGGAAAAAGTTACACCTATATCCTTCTTGACTAGCTAAGATTACATAAGTTATAATATTAATTGTAATCTTGAGGATGAGAGGCGGAGGGGGATTATGGGTGAACCTAAACTTAAAGTGTAAACAATATATTAATTATAATAAAATGACAGATGATGAGATTGTAGAATTTGCTCAAGATGGAGATGAAGTAGCTTTAGAATATTTAATTAGAAAATACAGAAATTTCGTTAAGATTAAATCTAGATCCTATTTTTTGATTGGAGCAGACAGGGAAGATATAGTACAAGAAGGGATGATCGGTTTATATAAAGCTATTAGGGATTATAAAGTTGAAGAATTAGCATCCTTTCGTGCTTTTGCAGAGTTATGTGTGACAAGGCAGATTATAACTGCTATCAAGACTGCTACAAGGCTTAAACATCAACCGTTGAATTCATATATATCGTTAAATAAACCTATCTTTAGTGAAGATTCTGATCGGACCTTATTAGATGTATTGAAGGGGAGTAAACTATCTAACCCTGAAGAGTTGTTTATAACTTATGAAGCTTATGAAGTTTTAGAAACTAGTATAAAAGAGATGTTGAGTGAATTGGAGTTGCAAGTATTGATGGAATATCTAAAAGGGAAAAGCTATCAAGATATAGCTGCTTCATTAGATCGCCATGTTAAGTCAGTGGATAATGCTTTGCAAAGAATAAAAAGAAAATTAGAAGAGTTTTTAGAAAAGAATGATATCTAGATAAAACAGGAGTAAATAGCATTTGAATAGATTTAATAAACTCAAATGGATAATAATTCAATAAAACAAATAGATTTAATTCTTGACCTGCTGTAATAAAAGTCATATAATATTAGTGTTGTTTCAGTTTGAGTTTATGAATTGGAGGGATGCCCGAGTGGCCAAAGGGAGCAGACTGTAAATCTGCCGGCGATGCCTTCGAAGGTTCAAATCCTTCTCCCTCCACCATTAAAATCAATTTACAATTAAAAATTGATAATTACAAATCTTAAGGTCTAAAGATTTTAGTTATACATTATAAATTATTAATTGTAAACTAAGTAGTATGCGGGAGTAGCTCAGTTGGCTAGAGCACCAGCCTTCCAAGCTGGGTGTCGCCGGTTCGAGTCCGGTTTCCCGCTCCAGCCCACATAGCTCAGTCGGTAGAGCACATCCATGGTAAGGATGGGGTCACCGGTTCAAATCCGGTTGTGGGCTCCATTTAATCAAATAATTTGTGTATAAATAGGTGATCCCATATCACCTTTAATTTATATAATATTAGCTATACATAAACTAGGAGGGAATAAAATGGCAAAAGAAAAGTTTGAAAGAACGAAACCTCATGTTAATATTGGTACAATCGGTCACGTAGACCATGGGAAGACAACAACAACAGCTGCAATTACAAAGGTATTATCAAAGGGTGTAGGTGGATCTAACTTTGAAGATATCGATAATGCACCAGAAGAAAGAGAAAGAGGAATTACAATTGCAACTTCTCACGTAGAGTATGAGACAGAAAATCGTCACTATGCTCACGTTGATTGTCCAGGACATGCTGATTATGTAAAGAATATGATTACAGGAGCAGCACAAATGGATGGAGGAATCTTGATCGTATCAGCTGCTGATGGTCCAATGCCTCAAACAAGAGAGCATTTATTATTAGGACGTCAGGTAGGAATTCCTAAAATAGTAGTATTCTTAAATAAAGCAGATATGGTTGATGACGAAGAGTTAATCGAATTAGTAGAGATGGAAGTAAGAGAATTAATGAATGAATATGAATTTGATGGAGATGAAGCTCCAGTAGTAGTTGGATCTGCGCTTAAAGCTTTAGAAGATCCAAGTAGTGAATGGGGAGAAAAGATCATCGAATTAATGGATGCAGTAGATGAGTATATCCCAACTCCAGAAAGAGATACAGACAAAGAATTCTTAATGCCTGTAGAGGACGTATTCAGTATTACTGGACGTGGAACAGTAGCTACAGGTCGTGTAGAGCAAGGTGTAATTAAAGTTGGAGATGAAGTAGAAATCGTAGGAATCAAAGATACTGAAACTACAACTGTAACAGGAGTAGAAATGTTCCGTAAGATGATGGATGAAGCGCAAGCTGGAGACAACATTGGAGCATTATTAAGAGGTGTAAAAAGAGAAGACATCGAACGTGGACAGGTATTAGCTAAGCCTGGAAGCATTACTCCACATACTAAGTTTAAAGCAGAGGTTTATGTATTAAGTAAAGAAGAAGGTGGACGTCATACTCCATTCTTTGATGGATATAAGCCACAGTTTTATTTCAGAACAACAGATGTAACTGGTAGTATTAACTTACCAGAAGGTGTAGAAATGGTAATGCCAGGAGACAACATTGAAATGGAAGGAAGCTTAATTTCTCCGATCGCGATGGATGAAGGATTAAGATTCGCTATTCGTGAAGGTGGAAGAACTGTTGGTGCTGGTGTTGTTACTGAAATTATTGAATAATTAACTTTCTACTTGGTTATATTATTAGAAAAGTGGGTGTTTAAATATACCCACTTTTCTACTTTTCTGCTATTGTTTAAGCTATCACCTAATATTAAATTATTATTGACTTTTATTCGAAGATGTGATAGAGTGTATAGGGTGTAAAAGTAATGTGCTTAAATGATCTACTTTGTTAGGGGGTGGCATCTATGAGAGAAATAATTACTCTGGAATGTACAGATTGCAAGAGACGTAATTATTCTACAACTAAAAATAAAAAGAACCAACGAGAAAGATTAGAAATAAAAAAATATTGCAAATTCTGCAAAGAACATACTGTTCATAAAGAGACTAAATAAATTTATATTGATTTTACAGAGGCTTGTGGCTCAATTGGCTAGAGTATCGGACTCCAAATCCGAGGGTTGGGGGTTCAAGTCCCTCCGGGCCTGCCAATGAATTGCTAATAATCATCAATGAGGATGTGGAATAAATGGCTAAGAAAGGTAGTGGAGCAAAAGTAGGTAAATTTTTTCGTGAAGTAAAAGCTGAGCTTAAAAAGGTAAATTGGCCAAAACAAAAAGAAGTAATGTCTTATACTATGGTTGTAATTGTTACTGTTTTGCTTGTTGCTTTGTTTATTGGAGGAATTGATTTTGTTTTCTCTAGTATAATTAGGCCTATTATTCTTAATTAGAGGAGGTGTGGGTCCTGCTTAGAAGTAGGGTCCCTTTATTATGGAGAGTAATATAGAATGGTATGCTATTCATACCTATTCTGGCCATGAAGATAAGGTTAAAGCTAACCTTGAACAGCGTATTAAAACTACAAAAATGGAAGAAAAGATATTTGAAATTTTAATACCGGCAGAAGAAAAAGTTAAGATTAAAAATGGTAAGAAGACAGTTGTTAAAGAGAAAATTTTCCCTGGTTATGCATTGGTTAAAATGGTTATGGATGATGATTCTTGGTATGTTGTTCGTAATACTCCAGGTGTAATCGGGTTTGCTAGTGCTGGGACTAAACCAGTTCCGGTTAAAGACACAGAAATGAGTAAAGTTCTTAAGGATATGGGAATTGAAGAAACTAAAACAGAGATAGATTTAGAAGAAGGACAAAATGTCAGAATTAATGAAGGGCCTTTTGAAGACTTTGCTGGTGAAATTAAAGAAATAGATTATGAGAAAGCTAAATTAATGGTGTTAGTATCTATGTTTGGTAGAGAAACACCAGTTGAATTAGAATTTGATCAAGTAGAAAAGATATAAGGAGGTGTAAGATATGGCAAAAGAAGTTACAGGTAAGATTAGTTTACAAATCCCTGCTGGGAAGGCTAATCCAGCTCCTCCAGTTGGTCCGGCATTAGGTCAACATGGAGTTAATATTATGGATTTCTGTAAGGCATTCAATGCAAAAACTGCTGACCAAGCTGGTAATATTATTCCGGTAGAAATTACAGTTTATGCTGATCGTTCTTTTGATTTTATTACTAAAACTCCTCCAGCTGCTAACTTATTAAAGAAGGCTGCTGGTATAGAAAGAGCTTCTGGTGAGCCTAATCTCAATAAGGTTGCTACTGTTAGTTTAGACGATGTTAAATCTATTGCTGAACTAAAAATGGAAGATTTAAATGCAGCTAGTTTAGAGTCTGCTATGAGCATGATCAAAGGTACTGCTAGAAGTATGGGGATTGTTGTTGAGGAATAATTTGTCTTTTTTAATAAGTGGGAGGAATTTCCGCTAATACCACAAAGGAGGTTAGAAAGATGTCGAAAAGATATAATAAATCACTTGCAAAAGTAGATAGACATAAATTATATGAAATTAAAGAAGCATTAGAATTAGCTAAAGAGACAGCTACTGCTAATTTTGATGAAACTATAGAAGTATCAGTTAAATTAGGTATTGATACTACTAAAAATGATCAACAAGTTCGTGGTGCAGTTGTTCTGCCTAAAGGAACTGGTAAAGAAGTTAAAGTTATTGTTTTTGCTCAAGGAGAAAAGGTGAAGGAAGCTGAATCTGCTGGAGCAGAAGTTGTAGGGGGAGAAGAGTTAGCTGAAAGAATTCAAGAAGGTTGGTTGGATTTTGATGTAGTAGTAGCTACTCCTGACATGATGAGTGTTGTAGGAAAATTAGGACCTATTTTAGGGCCTAAGGGATTAATGCCAAATCCTAAAGTTGGAACAGTAACTTTTGAAGTAGAACAAGCTGTTAAAGATATTAAAGCTGGTAAAGTTGAATATAGAGCGGATAAAGGTTCTAATATTCACCTACCATTAGGTAAAGATAACTTTGATGTTGAGGATCTATATGAAAACTTTAGAACAGCATTAGAGACTATAGTTAAGGTTAGACCTGCAACTGCTAAAGGTAGATATTTACTTAATATTGCTGTTTCCTCAACAATGGGGCCAGGAATTAAGATTGACCCACAAGCTATTATAAATATGATTGGATAATTAAAAAAAGTATTGACTTGTGTTAATTACTGTGTTATAATCTTGCTTGTGAGTAAAAAAGAATACGGGTAAGGCCGTAGACAGTAGGTGCTTTAATAAGCTTAAATTTCCTACCGAGGCTGGAGGATAAATGATAATGCTTAAATTATAGCATGAGCTTCGGTCTGCTATTTTTGATAAAGTAAAAAGTCTCCGGCTTCTACGGAGACTTTTTACTTTTATAAGGAGGTGGATTAACGGAATGGGTCAACGTGGTAAAAAAGAGCTTATTGTTCAAGATCTTGTTGAAAAGTTTTCTAATGCTAAATCAGCTGTATTAACTGACTACCGTGGTTTGAATGTTGAAGAAGTAACTGAACTACGTGCTAAGTTAAGAGAAGCTGGTGTAGAATATAAAGTTGCTAAAAATACTTTAACGTACTTAGCTGCAAAAGAAACTGGATATGAAGATATTAAAGAATATTTAAGTGGTCCTATAGCTATTGCTTTTTCTAGTGAGGATCCAGTTGCACCGGCTAAGATATTATCTGATTTTGCTAAAGATCATGATAATTTAGAAATTAAATCAGGTATATTATCTGGTGATATTTTGGATGCTGATGGAATCAAGGCTTTAGCAGATATTCCACCAAGAGAGGTATTGCTTGCTCAGATTGCACGTGGTATGAAGGCTCCAATTTCTGGTTTAGTATATTCCTTGAAATATCCAATAAACGGTTTAGTTTATGCGCTTAATGCGGTTAAAGAGAAAAAAGCAGAATAATAAAAAATAATTAAAAATTAGGAGGATTTTAAAATGACTAAAGAAGATATCTTAAAGGCAATAGAAGAAATGAGTGTTTTAGAATTAGCTGAATTGGTTGAAGAATTAGAAGAGAAATTTGATGTAAGTGCTGCTCCTGCTGTTGCAGCTGCTCCTGCTGCTGGTGCTGCTGGTGCTGCTGAAGAGCAAACTGAATTTGATGTAGTATTAACTGCTGCTGGAAGTAGCAAAATTAAAGTAATCAAAGCTGTTAGAGGAGTTACTGATTTAGGACTTAAAGAAGCTAAAGCATTAGTTGATGGTGCTCCTAGCCCAGTTAAAGAAGCTGTTTCTAAAGAAGAAGCAGAAGATGTTAAGTCTCAATTAGAAGAGGCTGGAGCTACTGTTGAGATTAAATAAGCTTAATTAAAGCTAAATAATTTTTAAAATAAAAGCACTCTGTTATATATAACAGAGTGCTTTTTTACCTATGATAAAATTACCTTCTGCTTGACAATAATTCGTAATTGTGTTACTATTATTTATTGTTACAACTTATTGTGCGAAGTTAAATTTTAAAAAGTATGTATATTTTAAATGAAAAAACAAATAATAATCTATGTTTTTATATGAGGTAATTTTTAATTTATTAATATAAAATAGTTAATCTAGTTGTTTAGGTTGATAAAATCTGCGGGGGTGAACTTTATATTTATGGCCAATCCAGCAAACTCTTTAAGAAGGCAAAGACGTAGTTTTGCCAAAGTTGGTGAAGGGATGGAAGTTCCTTTCCTTTTAGAAACACAGGTTCAAGCATATGATTGGTTTCTAAATGAAGGACTTTTAGAATTATTTGAAGAAATTTCTCCTATTCAAGATTTTTCTGAGAATTTAGTTTTAGAGTTTATTGATTATTCTCTAGATGAACCAAAATATGATGAACTTGAAAGTAAGAATCGAGATGTTACTTATTCTGCGCCTTTAAATGTTAAGGTAAGATTAATTAATCAAGAAACAGGTGAGATTAAGGAACAAGATGTCTTTATGAGTGATTTCCCATTAATGACAGAAAAAGGTACTTTTATTATTAATGGAGCAGAAAGGGTAATTGTTAACCAATTAATCAGATCTTCAGGTGTTTATTTTGGAGAGGAGATTACCAAAGATGGTCGACAATTATATAATGGTAGTATTATCCCAAATCGTGGTTCATGGATTGAATTTGAATATGATAAGAAGGATATTATTGCAGTAAGAGTAGATAGAGGAAGAAAAATTCCTTCAACTGTTTTATTCAGGTCTTTAGGTTATGGTACTGACGCTGAATTGATTGATGTATTAGGTGACCATGAAATTGTACATAATACAATCGAAAGAGATAATACAGAGACTCAAGAAGAGGCTCTAATTGCTTTGTATAAGAATCAAAGACCTGGAGAGCCTCCAACTGTAGAGAGTGCGCAAAGTTTATTAGAATCATTATTTTTTGATCGAAAAAGATATGATTTAGCTAGAGTTGGTAGGTATAAGATTAATAAAAAGTTAGGGTTAGATATTGATTCAGAAAAAAGAGTTTTAACTAAAGAAGATATTGTTGAAACAGCTAAGTATATGCTAAAGCTTATAGATAACGATGAATCTGCTAAAATAGATGATATTGACCATTTAGGGAATAGAAGGTTGAAGACTGTTGGAGAGTTATTGCAGAATCAATTTAGAATTGGTCTTTCTAGAATGGAAAGAGTTGTTAGAGAGAGGATGACTATTCAAGATATTGATGTAATAACGCCGCAGAATTTGATTAATACTAGGCCTGTAGCAGCTGCTATTAAGGAATTTTTCGGTAGTAGTCAGTTATCTCAATTTATGGATCAGACTAATCCGTTATCAGAGCTAACTCATAAAAGAAGAATGAGTGCGTTAGGGCCAGGTGGTTTAAGTCGTGAACGAGCTGGTTTTGATGTTCGTGATGTTCACCATACTCACTATGGACGGATTTGTCCTATAGAAACTCCTGAGGGGCCTAACATTGGATTGATTGGTTCAATGTGTATTTATGGTAAGACTAATGAATTTGGTTTTATCAAAACTCCATATCGCAAGGTTGTAGATGGTGTTGTTACTGATAAAATTGAATATTTAACTGCTGATGAAGAGGATGAAGTAATAGTAACTCAGGCTAATGAACGAATAGATGAAAATGGAAAGTTACTTAATGATCGGGTATTTGCTCGTTATCATGAAGAAACTATTAAAATTTCTCCTGAAAAAGTAGATTATATGGATGTTTCTCCAAAGCAAATTATTAGTGTATCTGCAGCTCTTATTCCATTTTTGGAAAATGATGATGCTAATCGTGCTTTAATGGGAGCTAACATGCAGCGTCAGGCTGTACCTTTATTGAAAACAGATGCACCATTTGTAGGTACTGGAATTGAATATGAGGCTGCAAAAGATTCTGGTGCTACAGTAGTTGCTAAAAATCCAGGAGAAGTTATGAAGGTTACTGGTAATAAAATTTTAATTAAAACTGATCAGGGTACAGTAGACAAGTATAGGGTAACTAAGTTTTCAAGATCTAACCAAGGTAGTTGTATGAATCAAAGACCTATAGTTAGAAAAGGTGATAGAGTAGAAAAAGGAACTATCATAGCTGATGGACCTGCTACTGACCAAGGAGAATTGGCATTAGGGCGAAACTCAGTTATCGCTTTCATGCCTTGGCAAGGTTATAACTATGAGGATGCTATTTTAATTAGTGAAAGATTAGTAAAGGAAGATGCTCTAACTTCTATACACATTGAAGAATATGAGGCTGAAGCTAGAGATACTAAACTTGGTCCTGAAGAGATTACTAGAGATATTCCAAATGTAGGTGATGATGCTCTAAAAGATCTAGATGATCGAGGTATTATTAGAGTAGGTGCTGAAGTTGAACCTGGCGATATTTTAGTAGGAAAAGTAACTCCTAAAGGGGAGACTGAATTATCAGCTGAAGAAAGATTGTTAAGAGCTATCTTTGGTGAAAAGGCAAGAGAGGTTAGAGATACATCTCTGAAAGTGCCTCATGGAGAAGAAGGTATTGTTGTTGATGTTAAGGTCTTTAATAGAGAAGATGGTGATGAATTAAAAGCTGGTGTTAATAAACTTGTTAGAGTTTATATAGCTAAGAAGCTTAAAATAACTGTTGGAGATAAATTAGCTGGACGCCATGGTAATAAAGGTGTTATATCGAGAATTTTACCTGAGGAAGATATGCCTTATATGCCTAATGGTGAGCCTGTGGAAATTGTACTAAATCCATTGGGAGTTCCTTCCCGTATGAATATTGGTCAGGTATTAGAAACGCACTTAGGAATGGCAGCTAGAGCTTTAGGTATTCATGTTTCTACTCCTGTATTTAATGGTGCTACAGAAGAAGAGGTTGAAGATATATTAGAAGAAGCTGGATTAGATCGAGATGGAAAGACTGTTCTATATGATGGAAGAACTGGAGAAGCTTTTGAAAATAGAGTGACAGTGGGAGTAATGTACATGCTTAAATTACACCATTTAGCTCATGATAAGATGCATGGTCGTTCTACTGGTCCATATTCTCTTGTAACTCAACAGCCATTGGGTGGTAAAGCTCAATTTGGTGGTCAGAGATTTGGAGAGATGGAAGTTTGGGCCTTAGAAGCTTATGGTGCATCACATACATTACAAGAAATGTTAACTGTGAAATCTGATGATGTTGTTGGACGTGTACAGGCATATGAAGCTATTGTAAAAGGAGAGAATGTACCTGAACCGGGTATTCCAGAATCCTTTAAAGTATTGATTAAAGAGATGCAAAGTATAGGGTTGGATGCTAAAGTATATTCTGAAGAAGAAGAAGAGTTATCTATAGAAGAGCAAGAAATTAATGAGACTACTAAAAAATTAGGATTAGATTTAATTGATGATGAGGGGAATGAAGAATAGTTATTAGTTATTTAAAACTAAAACTACAGAAGGGGGAAGATGCCCTTGTTTAACGTAAACAACTTTGATTCGATGAAAATAGGTCTTGCTTCACCAGAAAAGATTCGTTCTTGGTCAAGTGGTGAAGTGAAAAAACCTGAAACAATTAATTATCGTACATTAAAACCAGAAAAAGAAGGTTTATTTTGTGAGAAGATTTTTGGTCCTACTAAAGATTGGGAATGTCACTGTGGTAAATATAAAAGAGTAAGATATAAAGGTGTTGTTTGTGACCGATGTGGGGTAGAAGTGACACGCTCAAAAGTAAGAAGAGAAAGAATGGGTCATATTGAGTTAGCTGCACCAGTTTCTCATATATGGTTTTTTAAAGGCATACCTAGTCGTTTGGGGTTAATTATGGATATGTCTCCTAGATCTTTAGAAAAAGTTCTTTATTTTGTGTCTTATATAGTTATTGATCCAGGAGAGAGTCCATTAAGTGAAAAACAGTTATTAACTGAAAGTGAATATCGTGAAGCAAGAATGAAGCATGATGATACTTTCAAAGCTGGTATGGGAGCAGAAGCAATTAAAGAGATTCTTAGAAATATAGATTTAGATAAAGAGGTTGATGACCTAAGAGAAACTATAAAAGGTGTTTCTGGTCAAAGGCGAAAACGAGCAGTAAGAAGATTAAAGGTTTTAGAAGGGCTAAGGAATTCTGGCAATCGACCAGAATGGATAATTTTAGATGTGATTCCTGTTATTCCACCTGAGCTAAGACCTATGGTGCAATTAGATGGTGGTCGTTTTGCGACCTCAGACTTAAATGATCTATATAGAAGAGTAATAAATAGAAATAATAGATTGAAAAGGTTATTGGACCTTGGTGCTCCTGATATTATTATTAGAAATGAAAAAAGAATGTTACAGGAAGCAGTAGATGCCTTGATTGATAATGGTAGGCGAGGTCGTCCTGTTACAGGTGCTGGTAATAGACCTCTGAAATCTTTAAGTGATATGCTAAAAGGTAAACAGGGGCGTTTTCGTCAAAACTTATTAGGTAAACGTGTTGATTATTCTGGACGTTCTGTTATTGTTGTTGGTCCTAATTTAAGGTTAGATCAATGTGGATTACCTAAGAAGATGGCCTTAGAGTTATTTAAACCATTTGTTATGAAGCGACTTGTTGATAAGGAATTAGCGCATAATATTAAAAGTGCTAAGGGAATGGTAGAAAAGTTAGATGAGAGAGTTTGGGATGTTTTAGAAGAGGTTATTAAAGAACATCCTGTACTATTAAATCGTGCACCAACTTTACATAGGTTAGGGATTCAAGCTTTTGAACCTATTTTAGTTGAAGGTAAAGCAATTAGAGTTCACCCTCTAGTATGTCCTGCCTATAATGCCGATTTTGATGGTGATCAAATGGCGGTTCACGTGCCTTTATCAGCTGAAGCACAAGCAGAATGTAGGTTGTTGATGTTATCAACTTATAATATTCTGGCGCCTTCTGATGGTGGTGCTATTGCTGTTCCATCACAAGATATGGTATTAGGAGCATATTATTTAACTATTTTAAAAGATGGAGCTAAAGGAGAAGGGAAGTTCTTTGGTTCTGCTGATGATGTAATTAAAGCTTATGAGAATGGGAAGATTACTCTACAGACAAAAATCAAATATAGGTTAGATAATGGTGAATGGATTGATACAGGAGCTGGAAGGGTTATATTTAATGATGTTCTTCCAGAAAATTTACCTTTTTATAACGAGGTATTTGATAAAAAGAGGTTAGGTAGATTAGTAGGGGAAAGTCATAGGCAATTAGGTCCTAATAAAACTGCCAATATTTTAGATGCTGTTAAGAATTTAACATTCGAATATGCTACTAGATCTGGTATTAGTATCAGTGTTACTGATGTTGATATTCCTCAAGCTAAATATGATATTGTAGAAGAGTCTGAACAGAAAGTTAATAAGGTTGAGAAACAATACCGTCGTGGTCTAATTACTGAGAGAGAAAGGTATCAGCGTGTAATTGATACTTGGAGTAAAGCTAAAGATAAAATTACAGATGCTCTAATAGATAATTTAGATGAATTCAATTCGATTTATATGATGGCTGACTCTGGAGCTCGTGGTAATAAATCGCAAATTACTCAGCTTGGTGGTATGCGTGGTCTGATGGCTGATCCATCTGGACGAATTATTGATATGCCAATTAAAGCATCTTTCCGTGAAGGATTAACAGTATTAGAATTCTTTATTTCTACACATGGTGCTCGTAAAGGTTTGGCTGATACAGCCTTAAGAACTGCGGACTCTGGTTATTTAACTAGACGTTTAGTTGATGTTTCTCAAGATGTTATAGTTAGAGAGAATGACTGTGGAACAGAAGATGGATTATTACTAAGTGCTATTGCGGAAGATGGAGAGATCATTGAGCCATTAAGTGAAAGATTAATTGGTAGGGTGGCATCTTCAGATTTATTAGATCCTGAAACTGAAGAAGTTATTGTATCAAGAAATGAAATAATTACAGAAAGTATTATGGAAAAAATTGAACTTGCTGGTATTGAAGAAGTTGAAATTAGAAGTGTATTAACTTGTCGTACAGACCATGGTGTTTGTCAAAAATGTTATGGCCGCAATCTTGCTGATGGAAAGATAGTTAATGTAGGTGAAGCTATAGGTATTATGGCTGCTCAATCAATTGGTGAGCCAGGTACTCAGTTAACTATGAGAACTTTCCATACTGGTGGAGTTGCTGGAGATGATATTACTCAGGGTCTGCCTCGTGTAGAAGAGTTATTTGAAGCCCGTAGTCCAAAAGGTCAAGCTGTGGTTACTGAGTTAGATGGACAGGTAAACATAGTTGAGAATGGTAGATCATATAAAGCTGTCATTAAGACTAAAGATGGAAGGCAAAAAACTTATCAATTACCATATGGTTCAGAATTGAGAATAAAAGATGGTGATTTTGTTGAGGCAGGAGATAGATTAACAAAAGGACCATTAGATCCTGAAGATATTTTAAGGATTCGTGGAAAGCGTTCTGTTCAGGAATACTTATTAACAGAGGTTCAAAATGTTTATAGAGCCCAAGGGGTAGAGATTAATGATAAACATATTGAAGTTATTGTAAGACAGATGATGAACAAGGTTAAAATTAAAGAAGCTGGTGATACTGATTTATTACCAGGTAGTTTAGTTGATATTTTTGAGTTTGAAGAAGTTAATGATGAGATAATAGCTGACGGAAAAGAGCCAGCTACTGCTATTCCAGAATTACTAGGGATTACTAAAGCATCTCTGGCAACAGAGAGTTTCTTATCTGCTGCTTCTTTCCAAGAAACAACTAGAGTCTTAACTGAAGCTTCATTAGAAGGTAAGAGTGATAGCTTGCTAGGGTTGAAAGAAAATGTTATTATTGGTCAATTAATTCCTGCAGGAACTGGTATGAAAAAATATCGTGAAACTACTAGTAAAATCGTAGAATAAAAATGAAAAAAAGGTTGACAGCTGACTTGGTAAATGTTAAAATCTATGAGTGTGTTGTGATAAAGATTGAATTTGTTAAATAACTGATTTAATTATTAGTTTTGAAATAATATAATCTAGTTTATTATTGGGATGCAAATTAATTTGCATCCCTATCTTAAAAATTATATTTCTAAAAAATGGGAGGAGGTGTGCTGATGCCAACTATTAACCAATTAATCCGTAAAGGTAGAAAGAAAGTTGAAAAGAAGAAAGGTGCTAGAGCTCTAGAAGGATCTCCTCAAAAGAGAGGTGTTTGTACAAGGGTTTATACAACTACACCTAAAAAACCTAACTCAGCTTTGAGAAAGGTTGCTCGTGTTCGTTTGACTAATGGAAAAGAAGTTACAGCTTATATTCCAGGAATTGGTCACAATTTACAAGAACACTCTGTAGTATTAGTAAGAGGTGGTCGTGTTAAAGATTTACCTGGTGTTAGATATACTATAGTTCGTGGTGCTTTAGATACTGCTGGTGTTGAAGATAGAAGAAAAGGTCGTTCTAAATATGGCGTTAAAAAGCCTAGAGGCTAATAGTTAAATTTGAATCTTTATTAAGGGAGGAGGGAAACTATGCGTAAAAATAGAGCTCAAACAAGAGAAACAACTCCTGATCCAATTTATAATAGTAAGTTAGTGAGTCGTTTTATTAATGCTATTATGTTAGATGGGAAAAAAAGTTTAGCAGAAAATATTTTCTATGACTCAATGGAATTAGTAGCTCAAAAGACTGAAGAAGAGCCAATGGAAGTTCTAAAAGCAGCATTAAACAATGTTATGCCGGTTTTAGAAATTAAAAGTAGACGTGTTGGTGGAGCTAACTATCAGGTACCTGTTGAGGTTAGTAACAGAAGAAGAGTTACATTAGGATTAAGATGGATTGTTAATTCTTCTAGAGACCGTAATGAAAGAACTATGGTTGAAAGATTTGCAAATGAAATTATTGATGCTTATAATGAAGAAGGTGGAGCAGTAAGAAAGAAAGAAGAAGTACATCGTATGGCTGAAGCTAATAAAGCTTTTGCACATTATAGATGGTAATCAAAGTATAAGGGAGGGTGTTATAAGTGCCCAGACAATTTCCGTTAAAAAGAACTAGAAATATTGGAATTATGGCACATATTGATGCTGGTAAAACTACAGCAACTGAACGTATTTTGTTCTATACAGGGCGTGTGCATAAGATTGGGGAAACTCATGATGGTGCTTCTCAAATGGACTGGATGGAACAAGAAAAAGAACGTGGTATTACAATTACTTCTGCTGCAACAACTTGTCAGTGGGATGATCATAGAATTAACATTATAGATACGCCTGGACACGTGGACTTTACTGTTGAGGTAGAAAGATCATTAAGAGTTCTAGATGGGGCTGTTGGTGTATTTTGTTCTGTTGGTGGTGTAGAACCACAATCTGAAACAGTATGGAGACAGGCTGATAAATATAATGTTCCAAGAATTGCTTTTGTAAACAAGATGGATAGAACTGGTGCAGATTTTTACAATGTATTAGAAATGATGGATGATAGAATTGCTGCTAATCCAGTAGCTATTCAAATTCCAATTGGTAAAGAAGACACATATAAAGGTTCTATTGATCTAGTTAAAATGGAAGCTATTGTTTATGATGAAGAATTAGGAATTAATTTCGAAATAGAAGAAATTCCTGCTGAGTTACAAGATAAAGCGGAAGAATATAGAGAGCTTTTAATTGAAAAACTTGCAGATGTTGATGAAGAAATTATGATGAAATACCTAGAAGGGGAAGAAATTACTGAAGAAGAGATAAAGTCAGCTATCCGTAAAGGTACCCTTGGTAATGAATTCACACCTGTTCTTTGTGGTACAGCTTTAAAGAACAAAGGAATTCAACCTTTACTAGATGCGGTTGTTGAATATTTACCGTCTCCTGTAGATATTCCTCCTGTAAAAGGTATTAAACCTCGTACTGAAGAGGAAGTTACTCGACATGCAGATGATGAGGCCCCATTCTCAGCTTTAGCATTTAAGATTATGACTGACCCTTATGTTGGTAAGTTAGCTTTCTTTAGAGTTTACTCAGGGGTGTTGGAAGCAGGTTCTTATGTATACAACTCTACACAAGAACAAAAAGAGAGAGTTGGACGTATATTACAGATGCATGCTAATAAGCGTGAAGAAAGAGATGAGGTTTATGCAGGAGATTTAGCTGCTGCAGTAGGCCTTAAAAATACTGGAACAGGAGATACTTTATGCGATCAAGATGATCAAATCATCTTGGAATCTATGGAATTCCCTGAACCGGTTATTTCTGTAGCTATTGAACCTAAAACTCAAAAAGATAGTGATAAATTAGGTGAATCATTACAAAAATTAGCTGAAGAGGATCCAACTTTTACTGTTAAAACAGACGAAGAAACTGGTCAAACAATTATCTCTGGAATGGGTGAATTACACTTAGATGTAATTGTTGATCGTTTAACTAGAGAATTTGGTGTTGATGCTAATATTGGTGAACCTCAAGTAGCTTATAGAGAAACATTTACTAAGAAAGCTGAAATCGAAGGTAAGTTCATCCGACAATCTGGTGGTCGTGGTCAATATGGACACGTAATTATGGAAATTGAACCATTAGATCCAGGTTCAGGATTTGAGTTTGAAGATAACATCGTTGGTGGAGCTGTTCCTAGAGACTACATTAGCTCAGTTGAAGAAGGAGCAAGAGAGGCTTTAGAAAATGGTGTTTTAGCTGGATATCCAATGGTTGATGTTAAAGTTGCATTAAATGATGGTTCTTATCATGAAGTTGACTCCTCTGAAATGGCATTTAAAATTGCTGCTTCTATGGCGGTTAAAGATGGAGCTAAGAAAGCTAAGCCTGTTATATTAGAACCTATTATGGCGGTTGAAGTTACAACTCCTGAAGAGTATATGGGAGATGTAATTGGAGACTTAAACAGTCGTCGTGGTCAAGTAGAAGGTATGGAACAAAGAGGTAATGCTAAGATTATTAAAGCTGCAGTTCCTTTATCTGAAATGTTTGGTTATGCAACTGTTTTACGTTCTAATACACAAGGCCGTGCTCAATATGTAATGCAAATGGATCATTATGATAAAGTTCCAGCTAGTATAGCTGAAGAAATTGTTTCAAAAACTCAATAAGAAAAACTAGGAGGGAATAAAATGGCAAAAGAAAAGTTTGAAAGAACGAAACCTCATGTTAATATTGGTACAATCGGTCACGTAGACCATGGGAAGACAACAACAACAGCTGCAATTACAAAGGTATTATCAAAGGGTGTAGGTGGATCTAACTTTGAAGATATCGATAATGCACCAGAAGAAAGAGAAAGAGGAATTACAATTGCAACTTCTCACGTAGAGTATGAGACAGAAAATCGTCACTATGCTCACGTTGATTGTCCAGGACATGCTGATTATGTAAAGAATATGATTACAGGAGCAGCACAAATGGATGGAGGAATCTTGATCGTATCAGCTGCTGATGGTCCAATGCCTCAAACAAGAGAGCATTTATTATTAGGACGTCAGGTAGGAATTCCTAAAATAGTAGTATTCTTAAATAAAGCAGATATGGTTGATGACGAAGAGTTAATCGAATTAGTAGAGATGGAAGTAAGAGAATTAATGAATGAATATGAATTTGATGGAGATGAAGCTCCAGTAGTAGTTGGATCTGCGCTTAAAGCTTTAGAAGATCCAAGTAGTGAATGGGGAGAAAAGATCATCGAATTAATGGATGCAGTAGATGAGTATATCCCAACTCCAGAAAGAGATACAGACAAAGAATTCTTAATGCCTGTAGAGGACGTATTCAGTATTACTGGACGTGGAACAGTAGCTACAGGTCGTGTAGAGCAAGGTGTAATTAAAGTTGGAGATGAAGTAGAAATCGTAGGAATCAAAGATACTGAAACTACAACTGTAACAGGAGTAGAAATGTTCCGTAAGATGATGGATGAAGCGCAAGCTGGAGACAACATTGGAGCATTATTAAGAGGTGTAAAAAGAGAAGACATCGAACGTGGACAGGTATTAGCTAAGCCTGGAAGCATTACTCCACATACTAAGTTTAAAGCAGAGGTTTATGTATTAAGTAAAGAAGAAGGTGGACGTCATACTCCATTCTTTGATGGATATAAGCCACAGTTTTATTTCAGAACAACAGATGTAACTGGTAGTATTAACTTACCAGAAGGTGTAGAAATGGTAATGCCAGGAGACAACATTGAAATGGAAGGAAGCTTAATTTCTCCGATCGCGATGGATGAAGGGTTAAGATTCGCTATTCGTGAAGGTGGAAGAACTGTTGGTGCTGGTGTTGTTACTGAAATTATTGAATAATTAACTTTTTAGCACTTGGAAAAAAGAATGAGGAGTTATTCCTCCTCGTCTTTTTTCTGTCTAATTAAATTATTTGGAGGTGAAATTAATGGCTCAACAAGCTGCAGATAAAATTAGAATTAGGTTGAAAGCTTATGAACATCAACTTTTAGATAATTCAGCAAAGAAAATTGTTGAAACAGCTAAAAGAACAGGGGCTGATGTTTCAGGACCAGTTCCATTGCCTACAAAAAAAGAGGTGTTTACAATTTTACGTTCACCTCATGTAAATAGTAAATCAAGAGAGCAATTTGAGATGAGAACTCATAAAAGATTAATAGACATTAAAGATCCAACACCTAAGACGGTTGATTCTTTAATGAGATTGGATTTACCAGCTGGTGTTGATATAGAAATTAAATTATAATATAATATGTTGTTTTGAGGAGGTGTAACGAAATGAAAGGTATATTAGGAAGAAAAGTTGGTATGACTCAAGTGTTTAATGAAGCTGGAGAAGTTGTACCTGTAACGGTTGTTGAAGCAGGACCTTGTCCTGTAGTGCAAAAGAAAACTGAAGAAGTGGACGGATATACTGCTGTTCAATTAGGCTTTGTTGATAAAAAAGCTAATAAAGCTAATAAAGCTCAAAAAGGTCATTTTGAAAAGTATGGTGTTGATAATAAAAAATATATTCGTGAGTTTAGAATTGAAGGAGCAGAAAACTTAGAGCCAGGTGATGAGGTGAAAGTAGATACTTTTGCTACAGGTGATAAGATAGATGTAACTGGAATTTCTAAAGGTAAAGGTTTTGCTGGTACAGTTAAGAGATGGAATTTCAATACTGGACCAAAAAGCCATGGTTCTAGAAACTATAGAAGACCAGGTTCTATCGGTGCTGGTTCTGATCCTGCAAGAGTATTTAAAGGTAAAAAAATGTCTGGACATATGGGACACGAGAAAGTAACAGTTCAAAACTTAGAAGTTGTTAAAGTTGATACCGAAAAGAATTTATTACTAATTAAAGGTGCTGTCCCTGGACCTAAAAAAGGTTTATTAACTATTCGCGAAACAGTAAAATAGTGTTAAGAAAGGAGGATTAAAATGCCTGAGTTAGCTTTATATAATATTGATGGTCAAAAATCAGGAAATGTTGATTTGAAAGATGAAGTTTTTAACGTAGAAGTAAATGAGCATGTAGTTCATGAAGCTGTTGTTGCACAATTAGCAGCTAAACGTACTGGAACTGCTAAGACTAAAACAAGGGGAGAAGTTGCTGGTGGTGGACGTAAACCTTGGAGACAAAAAGGAACAGGTCGTGCACGACATGGAAGTATTAGATCTCCTCTTTGGGTAGGTGGTGGAACTACTTTTGGACCACAACCTCGTAAATATAAGAAGAGACTTCCTAAAAAAGTAAAGAAATTAGCTGTTAAGTCTGCACTAACAGTTAAATTAGAGGAAGAAAACTTAGTTATTATTGATAAGTTTGATTTTTCAGCACCAAAAACAAAAGAAATGGTATCTATTCTAGATAAATTTGGTGTAGCTAATGATAAAGTTTTAGTAGTAATTGAAGAAAAGAATGATAATATTTATAAATCAGCTCGTAATATTCCAGGTGTAAGAGTTGTAACACCTAATAAAGTAACTGTTTATGATGTTCTAAATAGCAAAAAAGTAATCATGACTCAAGATGCAGTTGCTAAAGTTGAGGAGGTGCTAGCATAATGAAAGATCCTCGGGACATTATTATTGCGCCTCATATTTCAGAAAGAAGTATGATGGACATGGAAGAAAAAGGTTGGTATACTTTTAAGGTTGCTTTAAAATCTAACAAAACAGAAATTAAAAGTGCTATTGAAGAAATTTTTGATGTTGCTGTTGAAAAAGTAACTACAAATCGTATGCCTGGAAAGAAAAGAAGAATGGGATATACTCAGGGAAGAACGCCTAAATGGAAGAAAGCTAGAGTTAAGTTAGCTGAAGGCGATCGTATTGAAATATTCGAAGGTGTTTAATTTATAAGAAAAGGAGGGAATAAAGATGGCTATTAAGAAATTTAAGCCAACTACACCGTCAAGAAGATATATGACAGTGGAAAGTTTTGATGAAATTACAACAAATCAGCCAGAAAAATCTCTTCTTAAACCACTTAAGAAGACTGGTGGACGTAATTCTAATGGTCGAATCACTGTGCGTCACCGTGGTGGAGGCCATAAGAGAATGTATAGAGTTATTGATTTCAAAAGAGATAAAGATGGAATCCCAGCTAAAGTAGCTACAATAGAGTACGATCCAAATAGATCTGCTCGAATTGCTTTGTTACATTATGTTGATGGAGAAAAAAGATATATTATTGCACCAAGAGGATTGCAGGTAGGGGATGAAATTATTTCTGGTCCTGAAGCTGATATAAAAACGGGAAATGCATTACCTCTAGAAAGTATTCCGGTAGGTACTATAATTCATAATGTTGAACTTAAGCCAGGAAAAGGAGCGCAGCTAGTCCGTTCTGCTGGATCTGAGGCTCAGTTAATGGCTAAAGAAGGTAAATATGCAAATATTCAATTGCCTTCTGGCGAAATGAGATTAGTAAGTATCAAATGTAGAGCTACTATTGGTCAAGTAGGTAATGTAGAACATGAAAATATTACTATTGGTAAAGCTGGTAGAAATAGATGGTTAGGTCGTAGACCTAGTGTTCGTGGTACTGCAATGAACCCTCATGATCATCCACATGGTGGTGGAGAAGGTAAAAAGGCTGCTGGTAGACATCCAGTTACACCTTGGGGTCAGCCTACTATTGGTAAGAAAACTCGTAAGAAAAAGGCTTCTGACAAGATGATTGTTCGTAGTCGTCATGCTAAGCGTAAGAGAAAATAATTGATTGAAAGGGGGACATTATATTGGGTCGTTCAGTAAAAAAGGGGCCATTTGTAGATAGGAAACTATTAGCAAAGGTCGAAGAAATGAATGAGTCTGGTAAGAAAAAGGTAATAAAAACTTGGTCAAGAAGTTCAACTATTTTTCCACAAATGCTAGGGCATACTATTGCTGTACATGATGGAAGAAAACATGTTCCGGTATATATCACTGAAGATATGGTTGGACATAAATTAGGTGAATTTGCACCAACTAGAATATTTAGAGGACATGGAGATAAGACTGAAAGATCTACAGCACTTAAATAGTTTATAGAGTAAAGGGGGTTAAACCATGGAAGCTAAAGCTATCGCGAAACGTGTTCGGATTTCCCCAAGAAAAGCAAGATTAGTAATTGACTTAGTAAGGGGCAAAGAAATTGGTGAAGCTTTTGGTGTTCTAAGAAATACACCTAATAAAGCAGCTGGAATTATCGAAAAATTATTAAATTCTGCTGTAGCCAATGCTGAAAATAATCATGGCATGATTGCTGATGAGTTATATATATCTGAAGCTTATGTAGATGAGGGACCAACAATGAAAAGATATAAGCCAAGAGCGATGGGGCAAGCAAGTCCTATTAATAAAAGAACAAGCCATTTAACTATTAAAGTGGCAGAAAAAAAGGAGGGATAATGAATGGGTCAAAAGATAAATCCACACGGTCTTAGAGTTGGTGTAGTAAAAGACTGGGATGCAAAATGGTATGCGGACAAAGAAGATTATGCCGATTTATTACATGAAGATTTAGAAATTAGAGATCATATTAAGACTGCTATGTATGATGCTGGTATTTCTCGTATTGTAATTGAGAGAGCTGCTAATAGAATTAAAGTAAATATTCACACTGCTAGACCAGGAATGGTAATCGGAAAAGGTGGATCTGAAGTAAATAAATTAAGATCTGACTTGGAAGGTTTAACAAATAAACAAGTTCAAGTAAATGTTGTTGAAGTTAAGAAACCTGATCAAGATGCGCAATTAGTTGCTGAAAATATTGCTGAGCAAATGGAAAACAGAGTATCTTTCCGAAGAGCTATGAAGCAATCTATTAATCGTGCAATGCGTCAAAGAGGCGTTGAAGGTATTAAGGTTTCATGCGCTGGTCGTTTAGGTGGTGCTGATATGGCGCGTACTGAAGGTTATAGTGAAGGTAGTGTTCCTTTGCATACTTTACGTGCTGATATTGATTATGGATTTGCAGAAGCGAATACAACTTATGGAAAAATTGGAGTTAAAGTTTGGATTTATAAAGGTGAGATCTTACCTGATATTGATGAAGATTAATTTAGAAAGGGGGCAAATCAAATGCTAATACCAAAGCGTGTTAAACACAGAAAGCAGCATCGTGGACGGATGAAAGGTAAAGCTCAAAGGGGTAACAAAGTTACTTTTGGTGATTATGGTTTACAAGCTTTAGAACCTGCTTGGATTAACAATCGTCAGATTGAAGCAGCAAGAATTGCTATTACACGTAAAATAAAACGTGGAGGTAAGGTTTGGATTAATATCTTCCCTGATAAACCTGTAACTGCTAAACCTGCTGAAACAAGAATGGGTAGTGGTAAAGGAGCTCCAGAACATTGGGTTGCTGTTGTAAAACCTGGTCGTGTAATGTTTGAACTTGGTGGTGTTGATGAAGAACTTGCTCGAGATGCTATGAGACTGGCGGCACATAAACTACCTATCAAAACTAAATTTGTAAAACGGGAAGAAATGGATGGTGAAAGCAGTGAAAGCTAAGGAATTAAGAAACTTAACTAACGAAGAGTTAGAGCAAAAGTTAGATGAACTAAAAGAAGAGCTATTTAACTTACGTTTTCAGAATGCTACTGTTCAGTTAGATAACCCAGTACGAATTCGTGAAGTTAAACGATCAATAGCTCGTGTTAAGACTATTTTAAATGAACGTGAACTTGGTATTAATCAAGCGTAATTGAGAGGAGGTATAGTGTATGACTGAGCGTAGTGATCAAAAAGAGAGAGTGGGAATAGTTGTTAGTGACAAAATGGATAAGACTGTTGTTGTTGCTGTAGAAAGAAAAACACAACATCCTCTATATAAACGTGTAATTACTAGAACATCTAAGTTCAAAGCTCATGATGAGAGTAATGAGTGTAGAGAGGGAGATAAGGTAAAAATTATTGAAACTCGTCCAATTAGTAAACATAAGAATTGGGCAGTTAAAGAAATCGTTGAAAGAGCTGAATAGTTTTCTAATTGAAAGGAGGTCCTTAAAGTGATTCAACAAGAATCCAGATTGAAAGTAGCAGATAACACAGGAGCTAGAGAATTACTTTGTATTAAAGTATTAGGTGGTTCTAAGAAAAGATATGCTTCTATTGGTGATATTATTGTTGCTACAGTTAAAGAAGCTATCCCTAATGGTATGGTTAAAAAGGGTGATGTTGTAAAAGCTGTTATTGTACGGACTAAAAATGAAACTAGAAGAAAAGATGGTTCATATATTAGTTTTGATGAAAATGCAGCTGTAATTATTGATAAGAATAATGAACCTAAAGGAACACGTATCTTTGGACCAATTGCTCGTGAATTGAGAGATAACAACTTTACAAGAATTATTTCTTTAGCACCTGAGGTACTTTAATTAAAGCTTTAGATAAGAAAGGAGGCAATTGGGATGTCTAAATCTAAGTTACATGTAAAGAAAGGCGACAAAGTAAAAGTTATAGCTGGAAAAGATAAAGGGAAAGAAGGGGAAATTCTAAAATCTTTTCCTAAAGCAAGTCGTGTAATCGTTAAAGGTGTTAATATTATTAAAAAACATGTAAGACCGACTCAAGATAATCCACAAGGCGGAATTGTAGAAAAAGAGGCACCTATTCATAGTTCTAATGTAATGTTAGTATGCGAAAAGTGCGGAGATGCTTCTAGAGCTGGTAAAAAAGTTTTAGATAGCGGTGAAAAAGTTCGTTTCTGCAAAAGCTGTGGAGAAGATATAGATTAATTGCTGTTAAGAAAGGAGGGAAAATAATGTCACTATTAAAAGAAAAGTATAATAAAGATATTGTACCTGCTATGATGGAAAAGTTTAATTATAGTAATGTTATGGAAGTTCCTAAATTGAAAAAAGTAGTTCTAAACATGGGAATTGGAGAAGCTGCTGAAAATGCTAAGTTATTAGATGAAGCTGTTGAATTTCTTCAAACTATTACAGGTCAATCCCCTGTAATTACTAGAGCTAAAAAATCAGTTGCTAATTTTAAAATTAGAGAGGGAATGCCAGTAGGTTGCAAAGTTACTCTTCGTGGAGAAGAAATGTATGAATTTTTATATAAATTAATCAATGTTGCTTTGCCACGTGTTCGTGACTTTAGAGGTATTTCTGGTAAAGCTTTTGACGGACGAGGTAACTATTCTCTAGGGTTAAATAACCATACTGTTTTTCCAGAAATCAAAATTGATGATGTTGATAAGATTCTTGGAATGGACATTGTTATTGTAACTAGTGCGGAAAATGATGAAGAAGCTAAAGAGTTGTTATCTTTAATGAATATGCCGTTTAAAAAGTAATTAAGGAGGGGAAATAGTGGCTAGAAAGGCTAAAGTAGAAAAGGCAAATCGTACACCTAAATACTCTACTCGCCAAGAGCATAGATGTCGTAAATGTGGACGTCCACATGGTGTGATTAGAAAATTTGAATTATGTAGAGTATGCTTTAGAGAATTAGCTCATGCAGGAAAATTGCCAGGTGTTAAAAAAGCTAGTTGGTAAGATTAAATAACGTTTTAATTTGAAAGGGGGTACGTAAAGTGAATATTACTGATCCTATTGCTGATATGTTAACTAGAGTTAGAAATGCTAATAATATTTCTAGAACAGAAGTAGAAATACCTGCTTCTAATGTTAAGGAAGAAATTGCACGGGTTTTAAGTGAAGAAGGTTTTGTTAAAGGTTATAAAAGAGTTGACAATGGTCCACAAGGTACAATAAAAGTATTCTTAAAGTATGGAGATAATGGTGAAAAGGTTATTACTGGTATTAAAAGAATCAGTAAGCCAGGTTTAAGAGTTTATGCTAATAAAGAAGAAGTTCCTAAGGTATTAGGTGGATTAGGTGTTGCTATTATTTCAACTTCTAACGGAGTAATGACAGATAAAGATGCTCGTAAAGCTGGTATTGGTGGAGAAGTTATCTGTTATGTTTGGTAATTTTTAAGTAAAAGAGGAGGTGTGAACTATGTCTCGAATTGGACATAATCCAGTTGAGATTCCTGAGAAAGTTAATGTTACTGTAGATAATAATGCTGTAAAGGTTAAAGGGCCAAAAGGTGAATTAGAAGAAACTGTTAGTCCAAGAATGGATATTAAAATAGAGGATAATCAAGTTACAGTAAATAGACCTACTGATTCTAAAGCGGATAGATCTATGCATGGGTTAACTCGTAGTTTAATTCTTAATATGATTCAAGGTGTTACTGAAGGATTTAAGAAAGAATTAGAGTTGAATGGTGTAGGTTATCGTGCGCTTAAAAAGGGAAGTAATTTAGAATTGCAAGTTGGATATTCTCACCCTGTTCTTATTGAAGCAATAGAGGGAATCGAATTTGAAGTAGATAAGAATAAGATTATTGTAAAAGGTGTTAATAAACAATTAGTAGGGCAAGTAGCTGCTAATATTAGAGCTGTTAGAAAGCCAGAACCTTATAAAGGTAAAGGGATTAAGTATGTTGATGAACACATTAGACGTAAAGAAGGTAAGACTGGTTAATAGTAGTATCTGATAAAGGAGGGAAGACCATGAGTAAATTAAGCAAAAGAGAAGCTAGATCAAGAAGACATAAAAGAATTCGTAATAAAGTTCAAGGTACTCCAAGTAGGCCTAGACTAAATGTATCCAGAAGTCTTCAACATATCTACGCTCAAGTTATTGATGATTTTGCTGGAGAAACTCTAGTATCTGCTTCTACTGTTGATAAAGAAATTAGCGAAAAAGTAGAAAACAGTGGAAATATAGAAGCTGCTAAAATAGTTGGTGAGTATATCGCTAAAAGAGCTTTAGATAAAGGAATTGAAACAGTTGTATTTGATCGTGGAGGATATGACTATCATGGAAGAATAAAAGCTTTAGCTGAAGCAGCTCGAGATAATGGATTGAAATTTTAATAATTTTTATAAAAAGGAGGGATAATGATGAGCAAAATAATTGACCCTAGTAAATTAGATTTAGAAGAGCGCGTTGTTAATATTAATCGTGTAACTAAGGTAGTTAAGGGTGGACGTAGATTTAGTTTTAGTGCATTAGTGGTAGTTGGTGACGGAAATGGTCATGTTGGTGCTGCAATTGGAAAAGCTAATGAGGTACCAAGTTCTATTCATAAAGCTATTGATGCTGCTAAAAAGAATCTAATTAAGGTTCCTTTGAAAGATACAACTATTCCTCATCAGATTAATGGTATCTTTGGTGCTGGTAATGTTCTTCTAAAACCTGCTTCTGAGGGTACTGGAGTAATTGCTGGAGGTCCTGTTCGTGCAGTTGTAGAATTAGCAGGAATAAAAGATATTTTAACAAAATCTTTAGGATCTAATAACCCAATTAATATGGTTCGAGCTACTATTACAGGTTTAAGTGAACTAAAAAATGCTGAAAATGTTGCTAAATTAAGAGGTAAATCTGTTGAAGAATTATTAGGATAGTATTATAAATTATTTTTAGGTTGCTAAGGAGGTGAAGGTAATGAAGTTACATGATTTAAAACCAGCTGAAGGGTCCAAAAAGAACCGAAAAAGAGTTGGTAGAGGAATTGGTTCTGGAAAAGGGAAAACTTCTGGAAAAGGTCATAAAGGTCAAAATGCTCGTTCAGGTGGTGGTGTAAGACCTCTATTTGAGGGTGGTCAAACTCCTTTGTTCAGAAGATTACCTAAGCGTGGATTCTCTAATGCTAGATTTGCAAAAGAATATTCTATTATTAATGTCAAAGATCTTAATCGTTTTGACAATGATACTGAGGTTTCTGTAGAAGTTTTGAAAGAGTCTGGTTTAATTGATAATGTTAAAGATGGAATTAAAGTATTAGGAGATGGTACTTTAGAAAAATCCTTAACAGTTAAAGCACATAAATTTACTAAATCTGCAGTTGAAAAAATTGAAGCTGCTGGAGGAAAGGTAGAGGTGATATAATAAAATGCTATCAGCTCTAAGTAATGCGCTAAAAGTTAAAGAGTTGAGAAAAAAGATTTTCTTTGTCTTAGCTATGATTGCTGTTTACCGTATTGGTGCTCATATTCCAGTCCCTGGTATTAACCCTGAAGCATTGCAAAAGTTATTTACAGGAGCAGGTGTTTTAGGGTTTTTAGACATGTTTGCAGGTGGGGCTTTAAAGAATTTTACTATATTTGCTATGAGTATTAGTCCTTATATAACTGCGTCTATTATTATGCAGTTATTAACCGTTGCTATCCCCAAATTAGAAGAACTTGCTAAGCAAGGTGGGGAAGGAAGAAAGATAATAACTAAGTACACTCGATATGCAACAGTGGTTTTAGGTATTATCCAAGGTACAGGTATTACTTTAATGATTAGAAATTATGGTGCTATTTCTAATCCATCATTCTTTAATTTAGCCACTATTGTGATTACTTTAACTGCAGGTACAGTTTTTCTAATGTGGTTAGGTGAGCAAATTACAGACAAAGGGATTGGAAATGGAATATCAATAATTATTTTTGCTTCTATTGTTTCACGTTTTCCAACAGGAGTTATTCAAGCGATTAGTAAATTAAGTGCAGGAACAATTAATATTTTTAATCTCCTAATTTTTGTAGTAATTGCAGTAATAGTTATTGCGTTAGTTATTTATATACAAGAAGGTCAAAGAAAGATTCCGGTACGTTATTCTAAAAGAGTGGTAGGGCGTAAAGTGTATGGAGGACAGTCAACTCATATACCGTTGAAGGTAAATCAAGCGGGAGTAATTCCTGTAATTTTTGCTTCATCTGTTCTACTATTTCCAGCTACGATTGCCCAGTTTATACAACAAAGTTGGGCTCAATCTATAGCTAATGCTTTGTCTCCAGGATCTATATTATATATAATTTTATTCTCACTATTAATTATCTTCTTTACTTACTTCTATACAGCAATTCAATTTAATCCAATTGAAATAGCTGATAATATGAAGAAGCATGGTGGTTTTATTCCAGGACGCCGTCCAGGTAGACCAACTGCTGAGTATCTAGATAAGATCTTAACCCGAATTACTTTGGCTGGGGCAATCTTCTTAGCTTTAATTGCTGTTTTGCCTAATTTTGTAATTGAGCTTACAAAAATACAAGTAAGGTTCGGAGGAACAGCTTTATTGATCGTAGTAGGAGTTGCTTTACAAACTATGCAACAAATTGAAACCTACTTATTATCTAGACATTATGAAGGGTTTATGAAGTAGTTTATAGGGAGTGATATCAATGAATTTAATATTACTTGGGCCTCCGGGAGCTGGTAAAGGGACTCAAGCTGTTCGAATAGAGGAAACCTATCAAATTCCTCATATTTCTACTGGTGATATATTCCGTAAGGCTATAAAAGATAAGACTGAATTAGGGAAAAAAGCAAAAGAGTATATTGATCAAGGACAATTAGTCCCAGATACAGTTACTAACGGTATAGTTAGAGAGAGATTAAGCAATGAAGATTGTAAAGAAGGATTCATATTAGATGGTTTTCCTAGAACAGTAAACCAAGCTGATGCTTTAAGTTCTATTTTAGAAGAATTAAATCTTTCTTTAAATGCTGTTATCAATATTAGAGTTAGCGATGAAGAAGTTATCAATAGATTATCTGGAAGAAGAATTTGTAAGTCTTGTGGTGCTTCTTTTCATATTAAATTTAATCCACCAGCTAAACCAGGTGAGTGTGATGAGTGTGGTGGAGATTTATATCAAAGGGAAGATGATAATCCACAGACTATAAAAGAAAGATTAAATGTTTATTCTAAAAAAACATCTCCATTAATTAATTATTATGAAGAACGAAAATTATTAAAAACAATAAATGGAGAACAAGGTTTAGATGAAGTGTTTGAAGAAATCAACAGATTTCTCGATACAATTAAATAGAAATTTGATGATTACTGAATTTTAAAATAAGAGTTTAAAGCTATTAGTACATATAGCTAATAGGGATTAATTTTAAATTTGTCAACATAACTATAAAAATAGGGCTCCTATATTGAGCCCTAGTTGATAAATTTTATATTAATCTAAGTATACTTTTATAAAATGAGATTTAGTTTATCATTTAGAGAAAAATATTTAAAAGATTTATCTTGATATTGAGGACCTAATTTTATTTGATGATGGTTGGGCTGTATTGGACATGAACAGTAAGCTATCACCCCATTTTAAGATGAATTTATTAAAGAAGCTTAGGGTCCTCGTATTTTAAATTGAACTTTAATTGTATAAAATATTATTTTTGTGATATAATTTTATATTGAGATAAGAAAGTGGAATAATGTGTAAATCACTTAGAGGGGGTTAAAGATAATCAATGGCAAAAGAAGAAGCTATTGAAGTTGAAGGTACTGTGATTGAACCATTGCCAAATGCTAAATTTCGTGTTGAATTAGAAAATGGTCATAAAGTATTGGCTCACGTGTCAGGAAAGATGAGAATGAACTTTATTCGAATCTTACCAGGAGATAAGGTAACTGTTGAATTGTCACCTTATGATTTAAGTCGAGGGCGAATTACTTATCGTCATAAATCTTAATTAAAGCAAGATAGAAGGAGGGTTAACATGAAAGTTCGACCATCAGTAAAACCTATTTGCGATAAATGTAAAGTGGTTCGTCGTAAAGGGAGAGTTTATGTTATTTGTGAAAACCCTAAGCATAAACAACGTCAAGGTTAAATTTAATTATATTTAAATAGGAGGTGTAAATTTATGGCACGGATTGAAGGTGTTGATTTACCAAGAAATAAAAGAGTTGTAATTGGATTGACTTATATTTATGGAATCGGACGATCAACTGCTGAAGAAATTATTGAGCAAACTGGAATTGATCCTGATACAAGAGTACGTGATTTAACTGAAGGTGAGGTAGCTAAGTTACGTCAAGTTATTGATGAAAATCATCTTGTTGAAGGTGAATTAAGACGTGAAGTAAGAGGGAATATTAAGAGATTAAAGGATATTGGATCTTACAGAGGATTAAGACACAGAAGAGGATTACCTGTTCGTGGGCAAAACACTAAAAATAATGCTCGAACTAGAAAAGGTAAAAAGAAAGCTGTAGGAAGAAAATAATAAAAAGAGGAGGGATATCATGGCGCGTAGAAAGAGAAAGAAGAAAAAGAAAAAGCTTAATGTGCAAAGAGGTCAAGCACATATTAGATCTACGTTTAATAATACAATAATTACTTTGACAGATGCCAAGGGGAATACACTTTCTTGGTCAAGTGCAGGTAATTTAGGTTTTGAAGGTTCTCGTAAGAGTACTCCTTATGCTGCTCAAATGGCTGCTGATAATGCAGCTAAAGAAGCAATGGAGTATGGGTTGAAAGAGGTTGAAGTATTTGTTAAGGGACCGGGAGCAGGAAGAGAAGCAGCTATTCGTGCATTACAAGCAGCTGGGTTAGAGGTAACTTTAATTAAAGATGTAACGCCTATTCCTCATAATGGCTGTCGTCCACCAAAACGTCGTAGAGTATAATTTATTGAATTTTGAGTGAAATGGATAATGGATAATAGATAATAAGATAATGATATAAACTTGGAGGTGTCGGAAAATATGGCAAGATACACTGGACCTGTTTGTCGTCAATGTAGGCAAGAAGGGGAAAAGTTATTCTTGAAAGGTGAGAGATGTTATACAGATAAGTGTGCTATTGAACGTCGCTCTTATGGTCCTGGTGATCAAGGAAGAGGTAGACGTAGAAAGCTATCTGAGTATGGTTTGCAGTTAAGAGAGAAGCAGAAAGTTAGAAAGATTTATGGTGTTTTAGAAAATCAATTTAGAAGTTATTTTGAGCAAGCTGAAAAGAAACCAGGAATTACTGGTGAAAACTTCTTAAAAGTATTAGAAAGAAGATTAGATAATGTTGTATATAGATTAGGTTTTGCTACTTCTAGAAATGAATCAAGACAATTTGTAAGACATGGTCATATTTTAGTTAATGGTAAAAGGGTTAATATTCCTTCTTATCTAGTAGACGAAAATGATGTGATTACTGTAAAAGAAAGTAGTAAAGATCTTAAAAGATTAAAAGAAGTTATTGAATTAAATGCTGATAAAGCAACTCCTTCTTGGTTACAAGTTAGTTTAGAGAAGAAAGAAGGAAAAGTATTATCAGATCCTATCAGAGAAGAAATAGATATTCCAATTAACGAACAGTTAATTGTAGAGTTCTACTCTAGATAATAGTGGTTTAATTGTGGTTCTTTTGAACCACTTTGCTACTTTTAAATTAATCAAGTTATCACCCTCAGTTAAACTTATTGAAACCTTGTGCTAACAAAAGGAGGGTTTAAGTTAATGATCGAAATTGAAAAACCGACTATTGAGCGTGTTGAATCTACAGATACTTATGGGAAGTTTATAATTACTCCTTTGGAAAGAGGATATGGTATTACTTTAGGTAATTCCTTAAGAAGGATCATGCTTTCATCTTTACCAGGAGCAGCAATAACTTCGGTAAAAATTGAAGGAGTGCGCCATGAGTTTTCTACTGTCACAGGAGTGGTAGAAGATGTGGCAGATATTATCTTGAATTTAAAAGATGTAATTATTAAGATGAATGAAGAAGAAGCACAAACTTTAAGAATTGAAGCAAGTGGTGAAGGTCAAGTAACTGCTGGTGATTTTACTGTTAGTGGTGATATAGAAATCCTTAACCCTGACCATCATATTGCTACATTATCAGATGAGGGAGATCTTATTTTAGAAGCTGTTATAGAACGCGGAAGAGGTTATAAAACGGCAGAAGAGAATAAGGATGAGGAACATGTTATAGGTGTAATTCCTATTGATTCTGATTTTTCTCCTATTAAAAGAGTTAATTTTAATGTAGAAGATACTCGTGTAGGAAAAAGAACTGATTTAGATAAGCTAACTTTAGAGGTTACTACTGATGGTAGTACTGATCCTGAAGAAGCTATCAGTTTAGCTGGAAAGGTATTAGCAGAACACTTAGATTTATTCATTAATCTTAGTGAAGAAATCAATAATGTAGATATTATGGTTGAAAAAGAGGAAGAAAAGAAGGATAAAATTCTAGAAACAACTATTGAAGAATTAGATTTATCTGTTCGATCCTCTAATTGCCTAAAGAGAGCAGGAATTAATACAGTAGAAGAATTAACTAGCACATCAGAAGAAGAATTGATGAAAGTTAGAAATTTAGGTAAGAAGTCCTTACTAGAAATCAAAGCTAAAATAGCTGAACTTGACTTATCTTTAGGAAAACCTGAATTATAAGAACTATTAAATACAAAATGAGGAGGGGATGGTTATGGCTCAGCGTAAATTAGGTCGTAAGAGTGCACCAAGAAAAGCTTTATTGATTAGTTTAACTAATGCTTTAATTAAGAGCGAAAGAATTGAAACTACAGAGCCAAAAGCTAAAGAAGTAAGAAGCTTTGCTGAAAAGTTAATAACTAAAGCTAAAAAAGGTACTCAACATGCGCGTAGACAAGTAATGGGTACTCTTCAAGATAGAGATTCTGTAGAAATTTTATTTGATGAGATTGCTCCTCGATTCGCTGAACGTCAAGGAGGATATACTAGAATTATTAAAGTAGGTCCAAGACGCGGTGATGCAGCAGCAATGGCTATATTAGAATTGGTAGAATAATAAAATTGTAATAGATCTTATTATTTTACATTACTCTATTAGTCTTTAAAATAAGACTTTACTAAAAAAATATAATTAACTAAACAGCCATAATTAACTTAGAGATACTGGACGTGAATTTATTCGTCCGGTATAAATGGCTGTTTTTTTATATCAGGCTGGTGAAAAAATGCAATTGATCAAGGTTGAAGATCTTTACTATAGATATAATAATAGTAATGACTGGGTTCTTAATGGTGTTGATTTAGAAGTTGAAGAAGGAGAATTTTTAGTTATTGTAGGGCATAATGGTTCAGGTAAATCAACTTTAGCTAAAATGTTAAATGGTCTGTTAGTACCAGATAAAGGTATAGTAAAAGTTATGGATAATCAGACTGCTAACCATGATGAGATTTGGGATATTAGACAGCAAGTGGGGATGGTATTTCAAAATCCTGATAATCAACTAGTAGCCAATATAGTAGAAGAAGATGTAGCTTTTGGGCCAGAAAATTTAGGTTTAGAATCTCAAAAAATAAGAGAGCGAGTTGCTGAAGCATTAAAAGCTGTTGGTATGGAAGATTTTAGACGGTATGCCCCTCATAATTTATCGGGAGGGCAGAAACAAAGGGTTGCTATTGCTGGGATACTGGCTATGCACCCTAAGTGTCTAGTGTTAGATGAACCTACAGCTATGTTAGATCCAGTTGGAAGAAATAGTGTTATGTCAGCTGTACAGAGATTAAATAAAGAGTTAGGAATGACAGTGATTCATATAACACATTTTATGACTGAAGCTATTAAGGCTGATAGAATTATTGTAATGGATCAAGGAAAGATAGCGTTAGAGGGAACTCCTGAAGAATTATTTAGTCAAGTAGATAGAATAAAAAGATATCATTTAGATGTACCGCAAGTTACAGAACTAGCTTTTCAATTACAAAAAGAAGGTCTAGATATACCATCTGATATTTTTAATGTAGATAGGTTGGTGGAAGAATTATGTTGCTTCAAGTAAAGAACTTGAGTCATACTTATGATCCAGATATTAAATCTAATAATTACACCTTAAAAGATATTAATTTTGAAGTTCAAAAGGGTGAGTTTATTGGATTGATAGGCCACACTGGGTCAGGAAAATCTACTTTAGTCCAGACATTAAATGCTTTGATTCATCCGACTAAAGGGGAGATCATAATTGATGGTCAAGATATTACTAAAATTAAAAACCTTAAAGAAATCAGAAAAAAGGTTGGCCTTGTCTTTCAATATCCAGAGCATCAATTATTTGAGGAAAATATTGCTGCAGATGTGTCCTTTGGTCCTAAAAATTTGGGTTTAAATGAGGATGAGGTTGATAGAAGAGTGAAACAAGCTTTAGAATGGGTTAATTTAGATTATGAAGAATTTAAAGATAGATCTCCTTTTAGGCTTTCAGGGGGGCAACAAAGAAGAGTTGCTATAGCTGGGGTGTTGGCTATGGAGCCGGAAATTTTGATTTTAGATGAACCTACAGCAGGTTTAGATCCTAAAGCTAGAGTTGAATTAATTAATGAAATTGTTAATCTAAAGGAGAAGTTTGGCTTAACAATTATATTAATTTCTCATCGGATGGAAGAGATAGCGCAGTTAGCTGATAGAATATTAGTTTTAGAAAGTGGGAGGTTAGTTTTAGAGGGATCACCTAGCTATGTTTTTGATCATGACAGTTTTCTTGAGGAAATTGGTTTAGGTATTCCCCAAATTACTAGTGTTATGAAAAGATTAAAGAAAAAATTAAAATTATCAGATATGAGAACTGATATATTTACTATTGAAGATGCTAAGCAAGAAATACTAAAAGTAAAGAGGGTAAAAGATGTTAGATGATATTATGATAGGTCAATATATTGAGAAGGATTCACTAGTTCATAATCTTGATCCTAGAGTGAAGATATTAATTATACTTTTTTTTATATTTGCTATATTTTTGATTAATAGTTTTTATGGATATCTTGTTTTAGCTGCGTTTATTTTGATGACAGTTTTTCTTTCTAAAATTAATTTAAAATATATTTTAAAAAGTATTAGGCCATTGCTCTTTATTATATTATTTACATTAGTTATTCATATATTTATGACAAAGGGTGGTAGAATACTTTGGCAATGGAAGTTTTTATCCATTGAAGAAGAAGGGCTACGATTGGGGCTTTTTATGTCTTTAAGATTAATCTTCTTAATTACTTTTACTTCTTTATTAACACTAACAACATCACCTCTGGAATTAACCGATGGATTAGAAAGAATGTTAAATCCTTTTAAAAAGATTGGTCTTCCTGCTCATGAATTGGCAATGATGATGACTATAGCTTTACGATTTATTCCAACCTTATTAGAAGAGGCTAAGAAGATAATGAAAGCTCAAAAAGCTAGAGGAGCTGATTTTGAGGGTGGAAATTTAGTACAGAAAGCTAAGAGTTTAATCCCTTTATTAGTCCCGCTTTTTGTAAATGCTTTTCGTAGAGCCGATGACTTAGCTTTAGCAATGGAAGCAAGATGTTATCGAGGTGGAGAAAATCGTAGTAGAATGAATGTCTTGTTTTTAACTAGAAAAGATTATATAGTAACATTTATTAGTATTGTTTATTTGCTTTTAATAGCTATCCTTCTATGATGGAGTGAATTAAATGAGGAATTTAAAATGTATTGTTGCTTATGATGGAAGTAATTATCATGGTTTTCAACGTCAAGATAATGCTATAACAGTCCAAGAAGTTATTGAAAATGCAATAAAAAGATTAATTAAGCAGGATGTTAAGATTATAGGAGCTAGTAGAACAGATTCGAAAGTACATGCACGAGGACAAGTATTTAATTTTAACTTAGACTCTTCGATTCCTACTGAAAGATTTTCTTTAGCGTTAAATACTAAATTGCCTGATGATGTTGTAATACTAGATGCTTGTGAAATGAATAATAATTTTCATGCTCGTTATAATACTAAAGATAAATTATATAAATATCAAATATATAACAACAAATATCCGTCTCCATTTTACCGAAATTATGCATATCATATTTATAATGAATTAGATTTATTAAAGATGGAAGAAGGATTAAAATATTTAATTGGAGAGCATGATTTTACATCTTTTCGATCGTCTGGCTGCAATGCTCAAAGTCCAATTCGTAAAATTTTTGATATAAATATGGAATATAAGGAAGATCTTATAGTTTTAAATATCCATGGTAATGGATTTTTGTATAATATGGTACGTATTATTGTAGGTACTTTGGTTCGAGTAGGCTTGGGTAAGATAAGGCCTAAAGAGGTTAGAGATATATTACTATCTAAAGATAGAAAGAAGGCTGGACCTACAGCACCTGCTCATGGATTGATTTTAGAGAAAATTAACTATTAAATAAAATATTAAAAAACCTTGACACTATATATTAGTTATAATAAAATAGACCTATGATTGTGTTTGTCACTTAATACTGGCGCCCCGGTCAGTGTGAGTTAATAATATAAATAAAGTTACAAGGAGGGAAGAAAATGAGCACTTATATGGCTAGACCAAAAGATATCAATCGTGAATGGTTTGTGGTTGATATGGATGGAAAAACATTAGGACGTGTAGCTACAGAGATTGCTAAAGTACTACAAGGAAAACATAAACCTATGTATACTCCACATATAGATACAGGAGATTATGTAATTGTAGTTAATGCAGAAAAGCTTCATTTAACAGGAAAGAAATTAGAACAAAAGATGTATCATAAACATTCTAGATACCCAGGAGGATTAAAGTCAACTCCTTATGGTGAGTTATTAGAAAAAGAACCTGAAAAGGTTGTAGAACTTGCAGTGAAAAGAATGTTACCTAAAAATAAATTAGGACGTCAAATGTTTAAAAAACTAAAAGTTTATGCTGGTGCTGAGCATCCACATACAGCTCAACAGCCTAAAGAATTAGAATTATAATAACGGAAGGAGGAGATTTTGGTGGCAGCAGAAGTTGAATACTTAGGTACTGGACGGAGAAAAAATTCAGTTGCTAGAGTTAGATTATTACCAGGTGATGGTAAGATTGTTGTTAATAATAAGCCTTTATCTGAATACTTTGGTAGAGATGTTTTAGAGCAAATCGTAAAACAACCTTTAGAAGTAACAGAAACTTTAGGAGAATTTGATATAGTTGTTAATGTTAATGGTGGAGGAACTTCAGGACAAGCTGGAGCTATTCGCCATGGTATTGCACGTGCATTACTAGAAACAGAAGGTGACTATAGAGATGTACTTAAAAAGGCTGGTTTCTTAACTAGAGATCCAAGAATGAAAGAGCGTAAAAAATATGGACGTAAGAAAGCTCGTAAGAAGCCACAATTCTCTAAAAGATAAATTATATTTACCACAAAAGGAAGGGTTTTCTACTCTTCCTTTTTTTATTTTGAACTAGAATATTTATTTTCAAAAGTTATATTTAGAATCATTGGAGGTAATTATGGCACTAAATCCTAGAATTGAAATCAATCTAAGTAAAATAAACTATAATGCTAGCCAAATCGTTAAATTTTCACATGAAAAAGGAATTCAAATTTGGGGAGTAACAAAAGGAGTTAGGGCTAACCTAGAGGTAGCTAAGTCTATGTTATCAGGTGGAGTGGTAGGTTTAGCTGATTCAAGGTTAAGTAATCTAGAGAGATTAAAGAAATTAGGTTGTCCATTAATGTTAATAAGAATTCCAATGTTAAGTGAAATTCAAAAGGTAGTAGAATTAGTTGATATTAGTCTAAATTCTGAGTTAAAGGTAATTGAAGAATTAAATAAAGTAGCTAAGAGTATGAATAAGGTTCATAATGTAATCCTAATGATTGATTTAGGTGATAGAAGGGAAGGGGTATTACCTAAAGATACACTGAAAATAGCTGATAAGATTAATAAGCTTTCTAATATTAAGTTAGTGGGAGTAGGAAGTAATTTAGCTTGTTTTAGGGGGATACTACCTAATGAATATAATATGATGAAATTAATGAATTTAGTTAAAAATATAAGAAAAGAAATTAAAATAGAGTTACCTATTATTTCAGCTGGGAATAGTAGTTCATTACCTTTATTAATTAATGAGGACTATATTCCAATTGCTAATCAACTGAGAGTTGGAGAGACTATTTTACTAGGTCGGGAAGTAGGAAGTGGAGATAAATTTCCCTTAACAAGAATAGATACAGTTAAACTAGTGGCAGAAGTAATAGAACTAAAAGATAAACCAACTTTGCTAAGAGATGAAGAATCAAAAGAGGAGCTTATTAAAAATAATGATAAAGAGATTATAAAAAGAGGAATATTAGGAATTGGTAAGCAGGATATAGTTCCAGAAGGACTATTTCCTATGAATCAGAAAATAACTATTGAAGGGGCAAGTAGCGATCATTTAATTGTGGACCTTAGCTGTGTAGAAAATATTAATTTAGGAGATGAAATAGAGTTTAGATTAAGTTATGAAGCTTTATTACAAGCAATGACATCACCATATGTTAATAAGATTTGTTATAAAGAGGAGGAATAGTATTGAAAGTAAAGGTATTAGGTGTTCCTTCAGATTTTGGCGCTAATCGTCGTGGTGTTGATATGGGACCTAGTGCAATTCGTTATGCGGGTTTAATTGATAAATTAAAAGAATTAAAGATAAAAGTTGAAGATATTAGTAATATTAATATTCCTATTACAAGGTCAGATACATCAAAGTGTCAAAAATTGAAGTGTTTAGATGAGATAGTAGTTAGCTGTGAAGTTTTATCAAATACTGTTAGTGAGGTAGTAAGTGATGGCTATTTCCCGATCGTTTTAGGTGGAGACCACAGTATTGCTATTGGAAGTGTGGCGGGAGTTTCTAGAGTAAAAGAGAGTATAGGGTTGATTTGGATAGATGCTCATGGTGATTTTAATACTCATAAGACAAGCAATAGTGGAAATATTCATGGGATGCCACTGTCGGCAATAGTTGGTAAGGGGGTTGATGAATTAGTTAATTGTGGTGGTTTTTCTCCTAAAGTCAAAGAAGAGAATACAGTATTAGTAGGTGTAAGAGATTTAGATGAGGGAGAAAAGAGGTTGTTAAAAGAATCCAAGTTAACAATTTTCACAATGGATGATATAGATAGAAAAGGAATGTATCAAATTATGAAAGAAGCAATAAGAATAAGTAGTAAAGATGTAGAGGGTGTACATCTTAGTTTTGATATTGATGTATTAGATCCATTGGAAGCTCCAGGTGTAGGGACTCCTGTTAAAGGAGGAATTAGTTATCGTGAAGCTCATTTAGCTTTAGAGATGCTATCTGAGAATGAAATTTTAACTTCTTTAGATTTAGTTGAAGTAAATCCGATTTTAGATCAGTATAATAAAACTGCAGAGTTAGCAGTAGAACTTATTTTATCTGCTTTAGGGAAAAGAATATTGTAAATTGAAATAATAATTATTAATTAAGTTAGGGAGTGATAAATATGAATGGAGTCGTTTTTGCAGCTTTATCGCCACATCCTCCAGTTTTGATTCCTGAGATAGGTACAGAGGAGTTAGCGTATATTAATAAAACTAAATCTAGCATGCAAAAGGTGGCTAATCAGATTAAAAAAATTGATCCAGATATGATTGTAACTATTAGTCCTCATGGGCCAGTTTTTTCTGATGCAATTAGTATATTAAGTAGTAAAGAATTAATAGGTGATTTTGCGAATTTTGGAAGAAGTGATATTAAGTTAAAGTATGAATTAGAGGAGAAATTCACAAGTAAATTAGCTGTAGCTGCTAACAGTCAGGATATTGTGACTGCCAGAATTGATAAAGCAACTGCTCGGAAATTAGAAGTTAAAATGGAATTAGATCATGGTGTTTTAGTTCCAATGTATTATTTAGAAAAAGCTGGAATACATAAACCGCTAGTTCCAATTACAATAGGAATGCTATCTTACGAAGAGTTATATACTTTTGGTAAAATAATTCAGCTAGTAGCAGAGAATTTAGACTATAAAGTTGCTATAATAGCTAGTGGTGATCTTTCCCATAGATTAACCTCAGATGCACCTGGAGGCTTTAATCCTAAAGGGGAAGTCTTTGATAATAAATTAGTTAAGAATCTAGATAATATGGAATTTGAAAAGATATTTGATTTAGATAAATCTTTAATCACTCAAGCAGGTGAGTGTGGATTAAGACCTATTATGATTATGTTAGGGGCTTTAGATAGGTTAGATGTAGATGGAGGAGTATTATCTTATGAAGGTCCTTTTGGAGTCGGATATGCTGTAGCTAACTATCAGATTACTGGTAAAACAGATGAAGAAGGTTTATTAGATAAAATAAATAAAAAAAGAAAAGAGAAGTTACTAGAGGTTAGAGAAAATGAAAGTGAAGTTGTGAAATTAGCTCGTCAAGCTGTTGAGGAATATATTAAGAATAGAAATATCATAGATCCTCCTTCTAAGATAGATCCTGAGTTGGCCGATAGAGCAGGAGTATTTGTTTCTATCTATAAGAATGGTAATTTGAGAGGGTGCATTGGAACTACTAATCCTACTCAAGCTAACATATCTCGAGAGATCATTAAAAATTCCCTTAGTGCTGCTTTTGAGGACCCGAGATTTGAACCCGTTAATCTGAATGAGATAGATGAGTTAACTTATTCTGTAGATATTTTGGGAGAAGCAGAGATTATAGAGAATATTGAATCATTGAACCCTAATAAATATGGAGTTATTGTTAGAAAGGGTGAAAGAGCTGGATTATTATTACCAAATTTAGAAGGTGTAGATAATGTTAAAAAGCAAGTGGAAATAGCTAAGAGAAAAGCTGGAATTTCAAAAGAGGATAATGATATAGAGTTAATGAGATTTACAGTTACTAGATATAACTAAGTTCAATTGACAATGTAGAATTGATAATTTACAATTAATCAAAAATTAAAGGAATAAAATAAGCTAAGTTTTTTCAAAAGCAACTTTTATTACATAAGAAGAGATTGTTTTTAGTAATCAAGAATGAGGGTTGATAAATTTTTACTCTGAATTTAATTATCACTTTTCAACTATATTAGAGGTTACTACCTTATTGATTCCTGGATTAAATAATAGTGAAGAGGAGATTGAAGAGCTAGTAGATTGGATTGCTACTTTGGATACTAGTATTCCTCTTCATTTTTCCAAATATTTTCCCAAGTATCAATTAGATATCCTCAACTCCTAACCCCTAGAGCCTAACACCGACAAACTGTGGCAATATTCCTATTAACCGCTATTATTGAAATCAAACTAATACAGTGTATTTAATATAATAAATCTAAAGAAAAAAAGGATCTAAAATGGCCATTTCTCAAAAGAGAATAAATATAAACTTAAACTTGCTTGATAAGTAGCTTGAAATATTACTGAGGTTATTAAAGAATCTGTTTTTTCATATAAATATGTAGTAATAAATCCTATAAGAAAATGAAGTAGAATAGAAGTTAATCTGATATCTAAATAACTAAAAGTATAATATAGGATACTAATTATAGAACCAATAATTACCCCATATTCTTCTTTGAAGTAATACTGTATAAAACCTCTATAGAATAATTCTTTACTGAAAGCAGGTATTAGATAGCAGATGAATAGAAGTATGAAATAAATTAAACTTTGGTTGAAACTATTAACATCTTTAATATAAATTAAGGGTGTTATTTTACTATTAGTTATAGTTAAATTAATTATAATAGCACCTGATAGAAGAAATAAACTTATATTTATTGCTAAAGAGGTATTAGCGATAAAGTTCTTGAAGTTAATTCCTAATTCATGAAAAGAAAGATTATAAATCATAGTAGTCCAATATAGCAAAAAAGATATAAATAGACTATGGCCAATAATCTTAAAAATTAATATATAGATATTGTTAAGTAAGGGGATATCAAAAGCAACATAAAGCTGAAAGAATATAATTAAAAAATTAATTAGGTACCAGATTAATTGGGCTTTTAATATCTCTTTTAAATAAGAAGGAATATATGCTTCTTTTTCTTTGCTTGCTTGTTCTTCTGTACACATTATTGTATCCTCCTGCTTAGTAAGTATATATACTTACATTCTCTTTATGTAAATTTTTTCCTGCTAAGTTTTTATTTTGATTTTGGATTTTACATATAAGTTTTAGTGATACTTATAATTTATTTAGGGTAGTTTATATCTTTTAATATTTATTGCTTGCTGATTAGATTTTTGTTAGAATAGAATTAAAATATTAAATTTAGCTTCTGGCTACTTGCTTCTAGTTTCTGGTTATAAGATAATAAGCTAGCGTAAAGGTAACGAAAGAAACTCTATTTATGAGCCGCAGATTCACGCCGATAAAATGCGGATTAAGAAACAAACACATTAGTGATTATTAATGGGTTAGAGTTAGTTATAGTTGTTTTATACTTTCTTGAGCATTTAGCCAGTAGCTAGCAGTTAAAAGCTAGTAGCTAATGATAAGGAGGAGAGAAGATGAGAAGTAAGAATGTAACTACGAAAGTTGATAAAGCACCTCAAAGATCTTTATTTAAAGCAATGGGATTAACAGATGAAGAATTGGATAATCCGTTAGTAGGAGTTTGTAATTCAGTAAATGAGTTAATTCCAGGTCATACTGACTTAGATAAGATAGCTGATGCCGCTAAAGCTGGGATTAGAATGGCTGGAGGAACTCCACTGGAATTTGGAGCAATCGGTGTCTGTGATGGGATAGCAATGGGACATGAAGGGATGCATTATTCCTTGGCAAGTAGAGAGATAATAGCTGATTCAGTAGAGACTATGGCAAGAGCTCATGCTTTAGATGCCCTAGTTTTAATTCCTAACTGTGATAAAATCGTACCTGGAATGTTGATGGCAGCTGCTAGGTTAAATATCCCAACAGTTGTAGTCAGTGGGGGAGCAATGTTAGCAGGAAGACATAAGGGGAAGGATATAGACTTAAATACTGTATTTGAAAGTGTAGCATCATATAAAGTAGATAAGATATCCGAAGCTGAGTTATTAGAAGTAGAGAATAGTGCTTGTCAGACTTGTGGTTCTTGTTCTGGAATGTTTACAGCCAATTCAATGAATTGTTTAACAGAAGTTCTAGGATTAGGTCTGCCTGGTAATGGTACAATCCCTGCAGTTTATGCTGATAGAATTAGATTAGCCAAATATGCTGGAATTCAAGTAATGGAGATGTTTGAAAAGGATATCAAGCCTTTAGATATATTAACAGAAGAGTCTTTTGATAATGCTTTGAAGGTAGATATGGCTTTAGGTTGTTCGACAAATACAGCTTTACATTTACCAGCAATTGCTTATGAAGCAGGTATAGATTTTAATTTAGAATCAATTAATAAAGTTAAGAAAGAAGTTCCTCATATCTGTAGTTTGGCTCCAGCAGGTAGTCATCATATTCAAGACTTACATGAGGCAGGAGGAATTCCAGCAGTGATGAAGGTCTTAAGTGAAGAAGGAATACTTAATGAAGATTTAATTACTGTTACAGGAAAGACTATTAAAGATAATTTAGTAAATGCTAAGGTATTAGATACAAATGTAATCAGGGATTTTTCCACTGCATATCATGCGGAAGGTGGATTATCATTTTTAAAAGGTAATCTAGCTCCTGATGGTTCTGTGGTTAAACAAGCTGCAGTAGCTGATGAGATGTTAGTTCATGAAGGACCAGCTAGGGTATTTGACTCAGGGCCAGAAGCTGTAGAGTCTATTCATGCAGGTGAAATTAAATCAGGTGATGTAGTTGTAATTAGGTACGAGGGCCCTAAGGGAGGTCCAGGGATGAGAGAAATGTTAACTCCTACCTCAGCAATTGCAGGAGTTGGTTTAGATAAAGAGGTAGCTTTGATTACCGATGGACGTTTTTCAGGAGCTACTAGAGGGGCTGCCATTGGTCATGTATCCCCAGAAGCAATGGAAGGTGGTCCAATGGCTATTGTTGAAGAAGGAGATATCATTCAAATCGATATTCCAAATGGTAAATTGAATCTCAAGTTAAGTGATGATGAGATTCAAGCACGATTAGAAAAATGGAAGGCTCCAGAACCTAAGATTAAGACGGGATATTTATCTCGTTATGCTAGATTAGTTACTTCAGCTAGTACAGGGGCAGTATTTAAATAGATATATAATAAAGTTGGAGACTAAAAGTCTCCAACTTTATTATATATGCTAGTGTATAATTGATTGATAGTCGTATAAAATTTATGCATATTTTCATTTTATTCCCTTTAATCTGTGACTAGAGGAAAGATGTTATATAAAAGTATTCTCTGATCCAAAATAATACTATATATTTATTTTTATCAATTAGAAGGATAATTAAATTAATTATAGAAATAATTAGTATTGTAATAATAAGGAGGAAGATTAATGCTTTTAAATAATTTCGAGGAAAAATTAGATTTAGTTAATTTAGGATTATTTATTTTAGCGATTGCAGCAGTACCATTAATTTATTTATCTTATACTCTCATACCCTTTGATTTTGCGTTTTATGAGCTAGATGGTGAAACTGTTATACATATTTTTAAAGATACAGTAAGCGAACCTAAAATATATACTTTGTTAATAATAGAGCTAATAATGCTATTAAACATATATCTCAAAATCAAATTTAGTCAATTTAAAGTTAAATGGAAAAAGGTTTACTTATCTTTAATTACTTTTTTATCTTTAATATTTATATCAGTTTTATTATCTCCTTATAAGATTACAGCAATTTATGGTAAGAGTTTGCGTAGTGAAGGCTTATTAGCTTGGCTTGCTTATGTAATTATCTTTTTTTTGGCAATTAATGTGGTTGATAGTAAGAAAAAAATAAAGAAGGTAACACAATATTTATTAGCTTCTGCTACTATAATATCAATTTATGGGATTTTACAGTATTATGGTATAGATCCTTTAACTGACCCTCACAAAATAAAGCATGGGTTTAGGGCATTTTCTACTTTAGGTAATCCTGATTTTGCAGGAAGTTATATTGCTATGTTGTTTCCCTTTTCTTTTATTCTTTATTTTTATGCTAAGAATAAAAATGAGGTGTTAATTTTAGGGGCAATGACAACTCTATTTTATGGGATGTTAATTGCTACTGGAACAAGAAGTGCTTATTTAGGAGTTATAGTTGTTGCTATCTTAATATTGTATTTAATTTTTGGGGAAATAGCTATTAAAAAGAAACGTCTGCTTTATTTATTAATTCTTTTAATTTGTGTAACATTTATTTTTAATGTAACTCATGATAGTTATTTTTCAAAAAGGTTATTAAGTATATTTTCAGATGGAGTTACATTATTAAAGGGTAATGAAAGTGAAATTGATAAAGTTGGTTCATTGAGAATGTTTATATACAAGACTTCTATGCCATTATTATCTAAGAATCCACTGTTTGGTAGTGGTCCAGACACGTATCATTTAGTTTTTCCTTTAGAAAAGTATTCTGAATATGTTGGTAAAAATCAAGTTTTGGATAAAGCGCATTGTGAATATTTGCAAATGGCTATTACTATGGGAATTCCGGCTCTATTAGCTTATTTATGGTTTTTATCTAAAGTTCTTATAATAAATTTTAGGGTTGTGATAAAAAGAGACAAATATCAATTAGCATTTCTGGTTGCAATAGTTAGTTATTTAATCCAAGCAACGTTTAATATTAGTGTTGTTTCTGTAGCTCCTGTCTTCTGGGCTATAATGGGATTGAGTATATCACGAAGTAGATATTTAAGGAAAATAGATAATTAAGTTAGAATAAAGTTCTTGACAAATCTAAAAATCTTACATATACTATTTATTAAATAAAATATAAATTAAAAGTAGTGATAGGGAATAAAATAATTTCTTTAATTACAGAGAATCGGGGTAGCTGAGAACCGAGAATTAAAGTGTTATTTTTCTCACCCTTGAACTGTAAAGCTGAAAAGAATAAATTATTTTTGATCAATTTCTTGACAAAGTATAAGTTATAAATTATAATTTATAACAACAAATAAAGAAATGAACAAAAGGCTATGAAAGGGAAAGTAAATAGTTTAGATTCTGTCTTTAGCGAACTGGGTTGGTGAAAGCCAGTATAGAATACACTATTGAAAATCACCCTAGAGCTGCAAACTGAAAGAATATTCTAAGTAAGTTTTGCCGGGACTCTAAGATTATTTAGAGGACAGTACCCGTTACCATGTACTGGAGTATAGATCATACTTTATTTTAGTATGAGAGTACTTATTGAGATTACTATTGTAAGATAGTAATGAATTTTGGGTGGTACCACGTGAGAAAGAACTCTCGTCCCAATTAATAGAACTAGTCTATTGGTTGAGACGAGAGTTCTTTGTATTTAAATTGAGTAGAGTATATTTTTAATTTTGAAAATTAGTGAGAAGTTAATAAGTAGAATTGAGTAGTTATAAAAATTTCATTATTAAGAATAGTTATTAGAAGATATCTAGATAAAATTAGATAGTAGTCATAGTAGTAGATATTTAGTAATAGATTATTTAAAAAGTAGTTAGTAGTGAGGAGTATAATAGCTTGATTATATAGGGATAAGTATATCTAATTTCCTGAAATAATCTTAAAAAACTCTGAGCTATCTAGCTCAGAGTTTTTGTTATATTGTTAACTCTAAGGTAAAGAAGTAGAGGAGTAATTAGAAAGGAGTGATTTAGAGTGACATTAAAGACAGGAGCAGAGATTTTTTTAGAATCTCTTTATTGTGAAAATGTAGAAACAATTTTTGGTTATCCTGGTGGAGCGGTATTACCAATTTATAATGTGTTGTATGATTCTAAATTGGAACATATTATGCCTCATCATGAACAAGGAGGTATTCATGCAGCTGATGGTTATGCTCGTTCTACTGGAAAAGTAGGGGTTTGTATTGCCACTTCTGGTCCAGGAGCAACCAATTTGGTAACTGGATTAGCTACAGCCTATATGGATTCGGTACCGATTGTGGCTTTTACTGGGCAGGTACCTAGTTCAATGTTAGGGACTGATGCCTTTCAGGAGGCTGATATTACAGGGATTACGACTCCAATTACTAAACATAATTACTTAGTTCAAGATGTAAAAGATTTAGCACGAATTATTAAGGAGGCTTTTCATATTGCCAGTACAGGAAGACCTGGTCCAGTATTAATTGATATACCTAAAGATATTTTAAAGGATAAAGCAGAATTTTCATATCCTAAAAAGATTAATTTACCAGGTTATAAACCTAATTATGATGGTCATGAGCTACAAATTAAAGAAGCAGCCAAGGCTATTAATGAGGCAAATAAGCCTGTAATCTATTCCGGTGGAGGAGTTATTATTTCAGGTGCTAGCAGCGAATTGCGTGAATTAGCTAAAAAGGCTAATATCCCTGTAACTACTACTCTTACAGGCTTGGGAGCTTTTGATGAACGAGATGAATTGAGCCTAGGGATGTTAGGAATGCATGGTACTACTGAAGCTAACTTGGCTGTATCAAATGCTGATCTATTGGTGGCTATTGGAGCTAGATTCGATGATAGGGTTACAGGTAAATTAGAGACATTTGCTAAAGATGCTAAGATTATTCATATAGACATTGATCCAGCTGAGGTAGGAAAGAGAAAACTTGTCGACATCCCAATAGTTGGAGATGTTAGAAGAATCTTAACTACTATGAATAAGTTAATTGAATCTAAAGAAAGAAATAATTGGTTGGACCAAGTTGATAACTGGCGTAAGTTAGACGAACTCAATGAAGAGGGTGAAAAGAAGAAGTTATCACCTAAAGAAATTATAGAAGAGATAGATGATTTAACTGAAGGGCAGGCTTTGATTACCACTGAAGTAGGGCAACATCAGATGTGGGCAGCACAATTCTATAAATATAGTAAACCAAGAAGTTTCATGACTTCTGGAGGCTTAGGAACAATGGGTTATGGTTTCCCAGCTGCTGTGGGAGTACAGGTTGGTAATAAAGATAGTGTAGTATTGGCTTTAGCTGGTGATGGTAGCTTTCAGATGAATTTACAGGAGCTAGCTACTGTAGCTAAAAATAAATTGCCATTAAATATTGTTATTTTTAATAATGGTTATTTAGGAATGGTAAGGCAGTGGCAAGAAATGTTCTATGATAGAAGATATTCTTCTGTATGTCTAAAGCAACAGGAAAGCTGTCCGCCAGGGTGTTCAGCTCCTGGTGATCAGTGTCCAGTTACAACACCTGATTTTGTAAAATTAGCTGAATCTTTTGGAATCAAAGCTAAGAGGGTGAGTAGAGCTGAAGAAATAAGGCCAGCATTAGAAGAAGCAATTAATAGTCCAGAACCTTACTTGCTAGATTTTATTATAGAAGAAGAAGAGAATGTATTCCCTATGGTACCACCAGGTGGTAGTTTAGACAGTATGGTCTTAAAGGGGGAGGTAGAATGAAGCATACAGTTTCAGTATTAGTTGCTAATGAATCTGGTGTTTTAGCTAGAGTAGCTAGCTTATTCAGTAGGCGAGGCTTTAATATAGAGAGTCTATCTGTTGGTAAGACAGATAATGAAGAAATATCTAGGATTACTTTAGTTGTTGAAGGTGATGATAGGGTTTTAGAGCAGTTAACTAAGCAATTAAACAAATTAATTGTTGTTCATAAAATTAGTGACTTAACCCAAGAATCTGTTGTAAGTAGAGGATTAGCTTTAATCAAAGTCAAAGCTACTGCTACTACTCGGTCTGAGATTATGCAGATAGTTGATATATTTAGGGGTAAAATTGTAGATGTAGCCTCAGGTTCAATAATGGTCGAAATAACTGGCAATGAAGATAAGGTTAATGCTATAGAAGAACTTTTAAGGCCTTTTGGAATTAAAGAGCTAGTTAGAACTGGTAAGATCGCAATGGCAAGAGGGAAGAAATAATTGATAATGTAGAATTAATAATTAATAATTATTAAAATAAAAATAATTGACAATTTAGCAATTAGAATCAAGTGGTCTTAAACCATATGTTTTAAATTGTTAATTATAAACTAAAAAAAGTCGAGGAGATGAGAAGAATGGTAAAAATGTATTATAATGAAGATGCTAATTTAAAGGTTTTAGAAGGTAAGAAGATTGCAGTTGTTGGTTATGGTAGTCAGGGTCATGCACAAGCTCAAAATATGAGAGATGCAGGATTAGATGTTATTGTATCTGAATTAGAAGGAACTCCAAACTATGAGCAAGCAGTTAAAGATGGTTTTGAACCTAAGACAGCTGCTGAAGCTGCTAAAGAAGCAGATGTAATTCAAATCTTACTTCCAGATGAAGTACAGAAGAAGGTGTATTATAGTGAAGTTGAAGCAAATTTAGAGGCTGGGAATGCTTTAGTATTCTCTCATGGATTCAATATTCATTATGGTCAAATAGTTCCACCTGCTGATGTAGATGTATATATGGTAGCACCTAAAGGACCAGGACACTTGGTAAGAAGAGTTTACACTGAAGGATTTGGTGTTCCAGCATTGATTGCTATCTATCAAGATGCTACTGGTAATGCTAAAGATTTCGCATTGGCTCATGCTAAAGGTGTAGGTGGTACTAGAGCAGGTGTAATCGAAACTACTTTTGAAGAAGAGACAGAAACAGATTTATTTGGTGAGCAAGCAGTATTATGTGGAGGAACTACTGAGTTAGTTAGAGCAGGTTTTGAAACTCTAGTAGATGCTGGTTATCAACCAGAGATTGCTTATTTTGAATGTTTACATGAACTTAAGCTAATTGTTGATTTGATGTATGAAGGTGGTATTGCTACAATGAGAGATTCTATTTCCGATACTGCTGAATATGGAGACTTAATTGCTGGAAAGCAGGTTATTAATGATAAATCTCGTGAGGCTATGAAGAAATTACTTACTGATATTCAAGAAGGAGAATTTGCTAAGCAATGGTTACTTGAAAATCAAGTTGGACGTCCAGGATATAATAGAAAGAAAGCTATTGATGAGGATCATTTAATTGAGAAGGTTGGAGCAGAGTTAAGATCTAAAATGAATTATCTTGACTAAGAGCAAATAATAGCTTATAGCTGCTAGCTATTAGCTATTGGCTAGAAATTAAACAGCCAGAAGCTAGTAGCTATAAGCTAAAATAGTGAGGTGAGTTTTATGGCTATTAAGATCTTTGATACTACTTTGCGTGATGGTGAACAATCACCAGGAGTAAGCTTAAGTGCTAAAGAAAAAATTGAGATTGCTAAACAGTTGGCTAAGTTGCAAGTTGATGTAATTGAAGCAGGATTTCCTATTGCTTCGGATGGTGATTTTAAAGCAGTACAGAAGATAGCTCAAGAAGTTAAAGGACCAGTTATTGCAGCTTTAGCTAGAGCTACAAAGCAGGATATTGATAGAGCTGGAGAAGCTATTAAAGATGCTCAAAGACCAAGAATTCATACTTTTATTGCTACATCACCAGTTCATATGAAATATAAATTGAAACAATCCCCCCAAGAAGTTTTAGAGAGTGCTGTTAAAGCTGTAAAGTATGCCAAGACATATACTGATGATGTAGAGTTTTCAGCAGAGGATGCTTTTAGAAGTGATAAGGATTTCTTGTGTGAGGTCTTTGAAGCAGTAATTTCAGCTGGAGCAACAACAATTAACATTCCTGATACAGTTGGTTATGCTACTCCATTAGAATTTGGTGGCTTAATAAAATATATTAAAGATAATGTAGCAAATATTGATAATGCGGTAATTAGTGTACACTGTCATAATGACTTAGGTTTGGCAGTAGCAAATTCTTTGGCTGCAATTGAGAATGGAGCAGAACAGATTGAATGTGCTGTTAATGGGATTGGTGAAAGAGCGGGTAATACTGCATTAGAAGAGATTGCTTTATCATTGAATACGCGTTATGATTATTTTGATGATCAAACAAATTTAAATCTAAAAGAGATTTCTCGTACCAGTAGGTTGGTTAGCCATTTAACCGGTATGGAGATTCAGCCTAACAAAGCTATAGTTGGAAAGAATGCTTTTGCTCATGAATCTGGTATTCACCAAGATGGTGTGATTAAAGAAAGAACCACCTATGAAATTATGGATGCTACGACTATTGGTTTAGAAGAGAATAAAATTGTTCTTGGAAAACATTCAGGGCGACATGCTTTTAGGCAGAAGTTAGAGGAATTAGGTTATGAATTAAGCCAAGAAGAATTGAATTCTGCTTTTAAAAGGTTTAAAAACTTAGCAGATAAGAAGAAAGAGATTACTGGATTTGATTTAGAAGCTATTATGGAAGATGAAATTAGTCAAGTAGAGCAAATTTATCAGATAAATCTATTACAAGTAACAAGTAGTCCAGGTCTAGCAACAGCGACTGTGCAATTAGAAAAGGATGGTCAAAAGGTTAATGAGAGTGCTTGTTCTGAAGGTGGACCGATTGATGCTATTTATGAGGCTATGAATCGGATAACAGGTTTAGATTGTAAGTTAAATGATTATCAAATTGATTCAGTAACTAGTGGTAAAGATGCTTTAGGCGAGGTAATAGTTAAGTTAGAGCATGAAAACAAGCTTTATGTTGGTAGAGGTATTAGTACAGATATTATTGAGGCTAGTGCTAAAGCTTATAATAATGCAATCAATAGAATATTTACAGCTACTAATTAAATTTAAAGTTGATAATTTACAATTATAAATTAAAGAATCAATAATTTGAATTGATAATTATTTTTGTGATTAATAGTATTAATTTAAAGCAATATTATTTAGATTATAATTATACATTGTACATTATTAATTAAAGAAATCGAGGAGGCGAGTAATTATGGGAATGACAATGGTAGAGAAGATATTAGCAGCTCATGCTGGCAAGGATAAAGTAAAAGCAGGAGAATTGGTTAATGCTAAGTTAGATTTAGTTTTAGGAAATGATGTAACTACTCCAGTAGCAGTAAAGGAGTTTCAGAAGATTGGTATAGAGAATGTTTTTGATAAAGATAGAATAGCAATTGTACCAGATCACTTTGTACCTAATAAGGATATTAATTCAGCCGAACAGGTGAAAATGATTAGAGAATTTGCTAATGACAAAGAGATTACAAACTTTTTTGAATTAGGGGAAATGGGTATTGAACATTGTTTATTACCTGAGCAAGGTTTAGTTGGTCCAGGAGATATTGTTATCGGTGCAGATTCTCATACATGTACCTATGGTGCTTTAGGTGCTTTAGCAACTGGAATTGGAAGTACGGATATGGCAGCTGGTATGGCAACTGGTGAAGCATGGTTTAAGGTTCCAGAAACTATCAAATTTGTTTACAAAGGTGAGCTACAAAAGTGGGTTAGTGGTAAGGACTTAATCTTATATACGATCGGTGATATTGGTGTAGATGGTGCTTTATATAAAGCTATGGAATTTACAGGGCCAGTAATTGAGAATTTATCTATGGATAGTAGATTTACTATGTCTAATATGGCTATTGAAGCTGGTGGAAAGTGTGGATTGATCGAAGCAGATGAGACTACTTTAGAGTACGTTAAAGACAGAGCGCAACGTGATTGGACAGTATATAAGAGTGATGAAGATGCAGAGTATGCAGAGGTTATAGAGTATGATGTAAGTAATATTGAACCTCAAGTAGCATTCCCTCATTTACCTGAAAATACAAAAGGAATTAGTCAAGTAGGAGATATTAAGATTGATCAATCTGTAATTGGTTCTTGTACTAATGGTAGAATAGAAGATTTAAGAGTTGCTGCTGAAATCTTAAAGGATAAGAAGAAGGCTGATCATGTAAGATTAATTATCTTCCCAGGGACTCAAGAGATTTATAAGCAAGCAATGAAGGAAGGATTAATTGAGATCTTTATTGATGCTGGAGCAGCAGTAAGTACTCCAACTTGTGGACCTTGTTTAGGTGGACATATGGGTATCTTAGCTAAAGGTGAAAGATCTATTGCTACAACTAACCGTAACTTTGTTGGGCGTATGGGGCATCCAGAAAGTGAAGTTTATTTATCAAATCCAGCAGTAGCAGCGGCTTCTGCAATTGCAGGTAAGATTGTTAGTCCAGATGAAGTTCTGTAATTAGTGAGCAGTGAGAAGTAAAAATAATGTTAAAAATTTAAAAGAGTATTAGATGCAGGTATAAACTGTGAAAATTAGTTAAGTATTAGAGGAGGAAAGAGAATTATGGAGATCAAAGGTAAAGTATGGAAGTATGGTAATGACGTAGATACAGATGTAATTATTCCAGCTAGATATTTAAATACATCAGATCCTGATAAATTGGCTGAACATTGTATGGAGGATATTGATGAAACTTTTGCTGGCAATGTAGAACAAGGTGATATTATTGTAGCAGAGGATAATTTCGGTTGTGGAAGTTCTCGTGAGCATGCTCCAATTGCTATTAAAGCAGCAGGAGTATCAGCAGTAATTGCTAATTCTTTTGCGCGTATCTTCTTTAGAAATGCAATTAATATTGGTCTTCCTATCTTAGAATGTCCAGAAGCAGTAGCTGGAATTGAAAAGGGAGATGAAGTAGAGATAGATGTAGATTCTGGAGTAATCAAGAATTTAAGCAAAGATACTGAGTTCCAGGCAGAACCATTCCCAGCATTTATGCAGAGAATTATTGATGCAGGCGGATTAGTAAATTATGTAAAAGAGAAAACGAATTAATAAATTTTGAATAACAATTTTCAGGGGTTAGTCACGACCAACCTGTACATTTGCATTTAGATAAAAGACTTTAAAAAATAATAATTATAGAGAAGGTGAGCAGACAATGAGTAAAAAGAGAATAGCAGTAATCGGTGGAGATGGAATCGGTCCAGAGGTAACTAAACAAGGTGTAAAAGTATTAGAGAAGTTAGGACAGATTACAGATTTAAATTTTGAATTTGAAAATTTCAACATAGGTGCTGACCATTATTTAGAAACTGGTGAATTAGTAACTGACGAGGTTAAGGCTGATTTAACAAATTTTGATGCTATTTATTTAGGAGCAGTAGGAGATCCTCGTGTTAAACCAGGTGTTTTAGAGCATGGAATTCTATTAGATTTACGTTTTTCTTTAGACCAATATATTAATCTTCGTCCAATTAAATTATTAGATTCTAAATTCACTCCATTAAAAGATAAAGAGCCAAAAGATATCGATATGATGATTGTTCGAGAAAATACAGAAGGTCTTTATGCTGGGGTAGGTGGCTTCTTCAAGAAAGGAACTAAGGATGAGGTAGCTACTCAAGAGATGATTAATACTTATAAAGGTGTAGAAAGAGTTATCCGTTATGCTTATGAGTATGCTCAAAAGCGTAATAAAGAGAACAAGTTAACTTTATGTGATAAGAGTAACGTATTAACTTATTCTCATGATTTATGGCAGAGAGTATTTGAAGAGGTTGGAAACAATTATTCAGATGTAGAAAAACATCATATGTTAGTTGATGCTATGACTATGAAGATGGTTAGAAACCCAGAGGTCTTTGATGTAGTAGTAACTTGTAATATGTTCGGTGATATCATTACAGATTTAGGTGCAGAAATTCAAGGTGGAATGGGTATGGCTGTATCAGGAAATATTAATCCAGAAGGTGTATCTATGTTTGAACCAGTACATGGTTCTGCTCCAGATATTGCAGGTCAAAATAAAGCTAATCCATTAGCAGCATTATTAGCAGCAGCAATGATGGTTGAGATTTTAGGTAATCCGGAGGAAGCTCAAATGATTCAAAAAGCAATCAATTTATCATTAGCAGAGAATCAAACTACTGTTGATATGGGTGGAAAATTAACTACTGATGGAGTAGGAGATTATATCTGTAGTGTCTTAGGCTAGGAGGGGATTGTAGTGCTAAAAATTTATGATACTACTTTACGTGACGGAAGTCAAAGAGAGGGTATCTCCTATTCTACAGAGGATAAATTGAATATTACTAAAAGGTTAGATGAGCTAGGCATTAGTTATATTGAAGGTGGCTGGCCTGGTTCAAATCCTAAAGATATAGAGTATTTTAATAAAGTACAAAACTTAGATCTTAGTAATTCCAAGATAGCTGCTTTTGGTAGCACTCGTAGGGCCAATATTAAAGCAGAAGATGATAAGAATCTAAATGCTATATTAGATTCTGGCGTTAAGGTGGCTACAATATTTGGTAAGGCTTGGGATTTGCATGTTACTCAAGCATTAAAGACTACTTTAGAAGAGAATTTAAAGATGATTGAAAGTTCTATAGATTATTTGCAGAATAAAGGTTTAGAGGTTAATTTTGATGCTGAACACTTCTTTGATGGTTATGAAGCTAACTCTGAATATGCAATTAAGGTATTACAGGCTGCTCAACGAGGGGGAGCAGATACATTAGTTTTATGTGATACTAACGGTGGAACAATGCCTTTTAGAGTTAAAGAGATTATTGCAAGTATTAAAGAAGAGATCAACATACCTTTAGGAATTCATGCTCATAATGATGCAGAATTGGCAGTAGCTAATTCATTAGCAGCTTATGAGGCTGGAGCGATACAGATTCAAGGAACTATTAATGGTTATGGGGAGAGATGCGGCAATGCCAATCTTTCTTCTATTATTCCTAATCTTAAATTAAAGTACAATGAAGAACTTATAACTGATGAACAATTAGTTAAGATTACAGAAGTCTCTCGTTATGTTAGTGAAGTTGCTAATTTAAATCCTCCTAGTCATAAGCCTTATGTTGGAGATAGTGCTTTTGCTCATAAAGGTGGAATTCATGTTAGTGCTATTTTGAGAGATTCTAAAACTTATGAACATATTAAACCAGAGTTAGTTGGGAATAAGCAACGAGTTTTAGTTTCTGAACTATCTGGTAAGAGTAATTTAGTTTATAAAGCTCAAGAACTTGGTATTAATATTGAAGAAGAAAGTACAGATTTAAGAGCTGTTTTAGATGAAATTAAAGATTTAGAACATCAAGGCTATCACTTTGAAGGAGCTGAAGCTTCTTTTGAATTATTAGTAGAGAAGGCAACCGGTAGGTATGAGAAACTCTTTGAATTAGAGGGAGTTAGAATCATTACCGAAAAATCTGAGGATTACAATCCTTTATCAGAGGCTACTATTAAGGTGAAAGTTAACGGGGAAAGGGTTCATACAGCAGCAGAGGGTGATGGACCAGTTAATGCTCTTGATGGTGCTTTACGAAAGGCTCTTATTAGCTTTTATCCTGAGCTAAAGAATATTCATTTGATAGACTACAAAGTTAGAGTTTTAGAAGGTAATCAAGGAACTTCAGCTAAGGTTAGAGTTTTAATTGAATCTACTGATGGACATCATACTTGGGGTACAGTTGGAGCTTCGACTAATATAATTGAAGCAAGTTGGCAGGCTTTAGTGGACAGTATCGAATATGGGATTAAACTTAAAAAGAATGATTAAAGTTCAAAAATTTGATTTAGCATAAAAATATCATTCACGGAGAGCTTTGTTTTTTAAAGCTCGTAGGGACAGTATAGAGTATGGGATAAAGTTGAAACAAGGTAGTAAGTAAATATCTATAGAAAAGTAAATATGAGCACCTCACGGAAGGTTTATTGTTTTTATAAACCTGTAGGGACAGTATAGAATATGGGATTAAACTCAAGAAGGACAAATAGAGCTCAATATTGATATTTAGTCTCGATGTAACATATACGAAGAGTTTTTGTTCTGTAAAACTCGAAGGGATAGCATAGAGTATGGAATTAAGTATATACTGGGTAATAATTATATATATTAAAGTTTAAACCAAGTGCTAAATTAGTACTTGGTTTTTAGCTATTTGATCTTTAGGTCGAATTAAAAGAATATTATATTTAGAAATATTTGCATAAATAAAAAGGTTTTTTGATAATAGAATACAATTATATAATATAGAAAATCTGGCTACATATAATATAGAGATAGATATGATTTCAAATTAAACATATAATTTGTTAAGTTTTAGAAATTAAGAAATGATCTGTTTATTATTGGGGATGAATTTAATAATTTATAAATATTATAAGGATAAATTTATTTTCTATATGAGAGCAAGAATTTATAATAAGAATATTATATATTTAATTTAGGTAAATACTGAATTGATCAATGCGTTAAAATAATAAAAAGTATTTGAAAAAAGATGATCATAAAGAAAAGGTTAGTAGTAAGAATTTGGGGAGGCTATTATGGAAAAAAGCTTATTTGATGTTAATTGGAAACTTTTTATTAATAGAGTTAATCAAAAAGCAAAACAGATAGATATTTTTATCAATGCTATGAGTTTGGTTTATACCACTTTATTGTCAATTATTCCATTATTAATCTTCTCATTTTACATTATGACCTTATTTAATATTTTTGGTGGCATGAAGAGTATAATTAATGGTCTAAAAGAACTTATTCTAGAGAATTTAACAACTGGAACTGGAGAAACTTTAATTAATTATTTAGAACAATATGTTAATAATGTTGATGTTACACAGTTAGGTGTAATAAGTTTTTTATCATTAGTTGTGGTTATTGTATTTATGTTAGCAAGAATTGAGATAACTTTCAATAAAATCTGGGGTGTTGAGGAGCATCGTGATATTTTCAAAAGGTTTGTTGCTTTTTGGACTTTTATTACTTTAGGTACTTTTTTAATTGCTATTTCTTTAAGTTTGACAATATCGGTAATTAGTTCTTATCTAAGCCCTAGATTTGTAAATATTTCAGCAGATAAAACTTATTTTTTTCGTTTCTTGTCTATGCTTTCATATTTTCTGATTTTTATTGTAGGTTATTATTTAATTCCTAATACTGATGTGGAGCCTTTAGCAGCTATTGTTGGCGGTACTGTAAGTGGCTTTCTTTTTAACCTGGCTAAATTTGGATATAAAATTTATACTAAATATGCTGTTGGATATAGTCAAATTTATGGTTCCTTATCGGTTATTCCTTTATTTTTAGTTTGGATTTATTTAATTTGGTTAATTGCTCTATGGGGAGCGGTAATTTCTTATGTTTATCAAAACAGAAGTAATTTGCATCATTTCAATACATTGGAAGATATTAGTGTAGGAGTACAAAATTTAATTCCTATTGCGATTTTAGTTGTTATCTGCAAAGAATTTGTTAACCGTAAATCTAAAGGGATTAGCTTTGAAGGTTTAACCGACAGAATTAATATTCCAGTAGAGATAATAGAAGATAATCTAGGTGGCTTAATAAAGGAAAATTTAATAGCTATTACGAAAGATAATAGATATATTCCAGTTACCACTTTAGAGCAGATTTCTTTATGGGAGATATGTAAACTATTAATTTTCAAACAAAAAATAGGAATTAATAAGATTTTTGCAGATCAAGAGATATGTAGTGTATATGATTCTTTAATAGAAGGCTTAAGAGAAGAGTTAGAAGAATTAACTATTGTTGATTTATTAAATGATGCTTGTTAATGATTGGTCTATAATTTAGTAGAGTAGGTGAGTAGAATGAAATTTCTAAGATTTAAAAAAGAAGAAAAGATTAGTTATGGTATCTTAGAGGAAGGTATTATTAGAGAAATCAAAGGTGATATTTATAATAATTATCAAATTTCTGATAGAAATTACTTATTAAGTGAGGTAGATTTATTGGCTCCTTGTGAGCCTAGTAAGATAATTTGTGTAGGGCTTAATTATCGTGATCATGCGAAAGAATTAGATATGGATCTACCTAAAGAACCTGTTATCTTTTTAAAACCTGCTACTTCCATCATAGGTCCTAATACAAAGGTTAAATATCCTAAGATCAGCCAACAAGTAGATTATGAGGCGGAGTTAGCGGTTGTTGTAAAGAATCAAATTAGAGAGATAGAGACAGCAGAGGCTGGCGATCATATTTTGGGCTATACTTGTTTTAATGATATTACAGCTAGAGACTTACAAAATCGTGACGGACAATGGACCAGGGCAAAATCTTTTGATACCTTTGCTCCAGTTGGTCCTATAATTGAAACAGAGGTAAATCCAAATGATTTACAGGTTCAATTATTTCATAATGGAAAAGTAAAGCAAAATTCCAATACGAAACAGATGATATTTGAAGTTGAGTATCTAGTAAGTTTTATTTCTCAAGTTATGACTTTAAATCCTGGTGATATTATTGCAACAGGTACTCCTCCAGGTGTAGGCAGTGTAGAAGTTGGAGATGATTTAGAAGTTAAGATAGAGGGGATAGGGAGCTTAAAGAATCAAATTGATCAAGCTTAGATTTAATTATGAATTCTACTATAAGAATACTTATATTTATAATTTTATAAGCAGTAATAAACTAAATATTTATGGAGGTATTAAGATATGCAAGAGAGAGAAACATGGTCTAGTAAGTTAGGATTTATTTTAGCTTGTATTGGAGCTGCTATTGGTTTGGGTAACATATGGATGTTCCCCTGGAGGTTAGGGGCTTATGGTGGGGCTGCTTTTTTGATTCCTTATCTATTTTTTGTTTTAGTTTTAGGTACAACAGGATTGATGGAGGAATTTGCTTTTGGAAGAAGTAAGAAGAAAGGTGCTATTGGTGCTTTTGAAGATGTATATAAAGATAAAGGTCTTAACTTTGGAGATAAATTGGGGATTATACCCGTATTAGGAGTAACAGGTGTTTTTATATTTTATTCTATAGTCGTTGGTTGGATATTAAAATACTTTACTTTAACTCTAACTAATTCTTTTGAGAGCATAGAAAGTATTCCGGCGTATTTTGGGACTTTTGTTGGTACTCCAAATACAATTTTATGGCATTTTATTGGGATATTATTGACTGTAATTATTGTTAGCTTTGGTATCAAAGAAGGAATTGAGAAGGTAAATAAAGTTATGATGCCAATACTTTTTGGAATATTAGTTATTTTGTTATTTAGGTCACTAACTTTGCCTGGTGCTAAAGCGGGGATCAAGTTCTTGTTGTTGCCAGATTGGAGTAAATTATTTGATCCTATAACTTGGATTATGGCTTTAGGACAATCCTTTTTTACGGTTTCTTTGGGAGGAGCAGCTATGTTGGTTTATGGTAGTTACTTAAAAGAGGATGTAGATATTCCATCTTCTGCTTTTAATACGGTTATATTCAATACTATTTCATCATTTTTGGCTGCTTTTGTAATAATACCGGCTACATTTGCTTTTGGTTTAGATCCACAAGCAGGTCCACCTCTATTATTTATCACAGTACCTACTATTTTTAAGAGTATGCCAGGTGGTTATTTCTTTGGAGCTTTATTCTTTTTAAGTGTAGTGTTTGCTGCACTTTCTTCGGCAATCAATTTAATAGAAGTTCCTGTTGAAGCACTAATTGAACGTTTTTCTTTGAGTAGAAAGAAGAGTGTATTGATTGTAGGAATTTTGGCTTTTTTAATTGGTTTACCATTAGATTTAAATATGAATATCTTTGGTTTATTTGCTGATACTGTTACAGTTTATCTGATACCAATAGGTGCTGTATTAGCTGCTATTACCTTCTTTTGGATTTATGGTGTTGACAATGCAAGAAATGAGATAAATAAAGGAGCAGAAAAACCATTGGGAATATGGTGGGAGCCTTTTGCAAAATATATATTTACAGGAGTAGCAATTGTAGTCTTGGTTCTAGGCATTATTTATGGAGGGATAGGATAAAATAAATTTAAACTATATAATTTAATATTATCATCTAACTAGAATCAAATTTATATTAGGAATATAGTTGGATGACAGTGATTAGTAATTAAATTAAATTTTAGACTTGAATATCTATAATAAGTTAATACAGGTAGAGAATATTAAAATTTTCTGCCTGATTTTATTTTATAATATTATAATATCTTAATAGTATTTATAATATCTATCATTATTGGAAATCCTAAAATTAATATTCCCTCTTTTTATTGAAAGGGGAACACACAATGGAAATCAGTATTTTAATGTTAATTGATATTTTGGTAACTTTAGTAGTCTCTTATAAATTTTTCACCTTAGTTAAGGAAACGAGAGCTATTCAACTTCTAAATGGTGTATTAATTTTATTATTAATTAGATTTTTTAGTGGAATATTAGGTTTGAAAATATTTAATTCTTTATTAGATCAGGTAAAGACAGTAATATTAATTGCTTTGCCGATAGTTTTTCAACCAGAGTTAAGAAGGGCTTTAGAACACATAGGAAGAGGAAATTTAATTAATCAATTAAGAAGACGAGATAAATTTCAGACTCATATTGATAAATTAGTAGCGGCTATTATTAGATTAAGCAAAGATAAAATTGGGGCATTGATTGTAGTGAAAAGAGCAACGGGACTTAAAGATATAATTGATACGGGAATAGAATTAGATGCAATTTTATCAGTGGAATTACTAATAAATATATTTACGCCTAATAGCCCATTGCATGATGGGGCTATAATTATAGATAAGAATAGATTGGTTGCAGCTAATTGTTTATTGCCTATAACTAAAAATAGTAATTTAAAGCAAAGTTTTGGGACAAGGCATAGGGCTGCATTAGGTATTAGCGAAGAAAGTGATGCCTTAGTAATAGTTGTTTCAGAAGAGACAGGTGTGGTGTCTATAACATATGATGGGAGAATTGAATCTAATTTAGATGAATTTAGCTTAAAAGAAAGGCTGTTTAGTAAATTTGATGAATTAGGTGTTAATTAGTTGAAAACTATAATCCTTTACAATATAATTAGTATTGTATCTTATTTATTATTTACTCACATTAGTAGATTATAAAAATATAATATTAAAGGAGGTGAAAAGATGGGTGATCTATTTGGAACTGATGGAGTACGAGGTGAAGCAAATCAATATTTAACTGCTGAATTAGCCTTCAAAATAGGTAAGGCTGGATCATACTATTTGTCTCAAGAGGAAGAAAGTCCTAAAATATTAATTGGAAAAGATACTAGACAATCAGGTGATATGTTAGAAGCTGCTTTAATAGCAGGAATTACTTCTTTAGGTATAGATGTAGTGAAAATAGGTGTAGTACCTACACCTGCTGTTGCTTATTTAACTAAAACTAAGGATGTTAATGCAGGAATTATGATTTCAGCCTCTCATAATCCAGTAGAAGATAATGGTATCAAATTCTTTAATAAAGATGGATTTAAGTTATCTGATGATCAAGAGGAAGAGATTGAAGGTATTATTTTTGATTCTTTAGATAAGATTTCATTACCCTCAGGAGATAAAGTAGGTAAGGTTAAATTTATTCATGATGGCTTAGCAGATTATATAAATTATATTAAATCTACTGTAGATAATAATTTTAGTGGTTTAAAGGTTGTTATAGATTGTGCTAATGGGGCTGCATTTAAAGCTGCACCTCAAGTCTTAGAAGAATTAGGTGCTGAGGTTATTGCTATACATAATAATCCAACTGGCTTAAATATTAATGTTAATTGTGGTTCTACTAATCCTGAGGTTATTAAGGAAGCAGTATTAAATTATGAAGCAGATTTAGGAATTGCTCATGATGGAGATGCAGATAGGTTAATTGCTGTTGATGATAAAGGTAATTTAGTAGATGGAGATTATATTTTAGCGATTTGTGGACGAGAGTTAATAAGAGAAAGACGCCTGACAGATAATACAATAGTAGCTACTAAATATAGTAACCTTGGATTACATCAAGCAATGAATGAATTAAATGGCCAAGTTTCTGTTGTGAAGAATGGAGATCGTTATGTTTTGGCAGAAATGAAAGAAAAAAATTATATTTTAGGTGGAGAGAAATCAGGTCATATTATTTTCTTAGATTATAATACTACTGGAGATGGTATCTTAACGGCATTACAATTAATTGATATTATTAAAAAGACAGGCAAGAATTTATCTGAATTACGTCAAGAGATGATTGCTTTTCCACAATTATTAGTCAATATAGAAGTAGAAGATAAAGATTGGGAGAATAATAAAAATATTGATAGTATACTAAAAGAGTCTGAGAAAATATTAGGAGATAATGGACGGATTTTTGTAAGAGCTTCAGGAACAGAGCCTTTAATCAGGGTTATGGTTGAAGGGGAAGGTGAAGAAGAAATAGAAAAACTAGCAAATAATGTAGCTAAAGTAATAAGAACAGAGCTTAATTAGTTTATGACTTAGAGTTAACAGTTTACAGTTTTCATTGTTTAAGTTTATTTATTATCAACTGTAAACTGTACTATATAATTATAGCGCCCGGACTCATTATTAATTATCAATTTTAAATTGTGTTTAATTCTGAGTTGACGAGGAGAGGGCTGATCGATATTCGGCGGATACCCTCAGGTTATAGCTATTAGCCTTAAACTAAATTCTTAAAACTTAGAAGTAATTCTAAGTACAAAGGAATTTAGGAATAGCACTTATTTCAACTTTAAGAGTAAATAGGGGGTTAATATATATGTGTGGAATTGTGGGTTATATTGGAAATCGCCAGGCTAGTCCAATATTGGTAGAAGGCTTGCAAAAATTAGAATATCGAGGTTATGATTCTGCAGGTGTTGCTTTATATAATGATGGAGAGATTAATATTTTTAAGACGGTAGGTAAATTGTTTGAGTTAGAAGCACTTACTGATAAAGAAGATCCTAAAGGCAGTATTGGGATTGGTCATACTCGTTGGGCTACCCATGGAAAACCATCTACACCTAATTCTCATCCTCATACAAGTGCTAATGGAAAGTTTGCAGTTGTTCATAATGGGATTATTGAAAACTATATGGAGTTAAGGGAAGAGCTAAAAGCTAAAGGCTATGAATTTGAATCGGAAACTGATACAGAAGTGATCCCTCATTTAATTCAAGAGTATTATGATGGAAATTTAGAAGAGACAGTTAGAAAAGTAGTAGGCAAATTAGAAGGAGCTTACGCTCTAGTAATTTTATCAACAGAAGAACCAGATAAATTAATTACAGTTAGAGAAGATAGCCCACTAATAATTGGTATAGGGCAAGAAGAATACTTTATAGCTTCTGATATTCCTGCTATCTTAAAACATACAGATAAAGTATTTATCTTAGATGATGGTGAGATGGGGGTTATTACTTGTGATGGAGTAGATTTATCTACTGTTAGTGGAGAAAGGATAGAGAAAGAGGTCTTTGAAGTTGACTGGGATCCAGGAATGGCTGAAAAGAGTGGTTTTGATCACTTTATGCTTAAAGAGATACATGAACAGCCAGAAGCATTAAGAAGGTCTATTGCTGGTCGTTTAAATGAAGATACTATTCATTTTAATGAAGTTAGTTTAACAGCTAAGGAATTAGAAAGTTACAATAAAATTTATATTGTTGCTTGTGGAACTGCTTATTATTCTGGAATAGTAGGAAAATATGCAATTGAGAATTTAGCTCGAATTCCAGTAGAAGTAGATGTTGCATCAGAATTTAGATATAGAGATCCACTAATTGATGAAAATACATTAGTGATTGTAGTAAGTCAGTCTGGAGAGACTGCAGATACTTTGGCAGCTTTACGAGAAGCACAGGATAAAGGGGCAAGGGTAATAGCTATTTGTAATACAGTAGGAAGCACTATTCCACGTGAAGCAGATGATGTAATCTATCTTCATGCTGGACCTGAGATTGCAGTTGCTTCTACTAAAGCTTATATTACAATGTTAATGGCATTTTATATGTTAGCTATCTATTTATCCCAAGTGAAAGGTATACTAGACTTAAGTAGAAGTCAAGAATTAATTTCTGAGTTAAAGAGACTACCAGAGAAAGTAGAACAGATAATTGATAATAGTGTAGACGCTATTAAGGAATTAGCCAAAGATTATGTAGATCAAAATGATGCTTTCTTTATTGGTAGAAGTATTGATTATGCTGTATCTTTAGAAGGTGCTTTAAAGTTGAAAGAGATATCTTATATTCATGCTGAAGCTTATCCGGCTGGAGAATTAAAGCATGGTCCATTAGCTTTGATTGTAGATGGAGTACCAGTAGTTGCTGTGGCAACTCAACAATCTGTAATTGATAAGACTTTAAGTAATGTAAAAGAAGTTAAAGCTCGTGGTGGAGTTGTAACAGGAATTGTATTTGAAGGTGAAGAAGTAATTGAAGATTTAGATTATAAGATTGAAATTCCTAAAACTGATGAATTATTAACTGCTATACCATCTGTTGTACCATTACAATTATTATCATATTATGTAGCGATAGAAAGAGGATCTGATGTAGATCAACCAAGAAACTTAGCTAAGAGTGTAACAGTAGAGTAGAGAAGATAAGTGCCGTGTTCTTTGGGCACTTATCGATCACGAAAAGTCCGAAGGACTTGTAGGGAGAAGATAGTAGGAATTAGAGAAGAGAAGATAAGATAAGTGCCATGTTCTTTGGGCACTTATCGATCACGAAAAGTCGTAAGAACCCGAAGGGCAATAATCAATTTACCCCTGAGAATTTTCTCAGGGGTTTTTGATATTTAGGCAATTAAATTTTATCTCTTAATTCTCTTTAGGGTTTATCAACTCATCATACAAAGCCAGTCTTTTCTGTCTTAGGAGAGAGGAAATAAAAAAGATTAAAGCTATATTCAATAATATTTAAAAACAAAGTTTAAAAGAATAAATTATAAGGAGTATTATAAATTGAGAATAACACTGATATCTTAATATATCAGACGGAAGATGGAAAAACTAAGGTGGATCTAAGAAGGGAAAATGAAACGGTGTAGATGGCACAAAAAGTAATAGAGGACTTGTGTCAAAGAACTTCTCAAAATATTATCTTACATATTAAAGAAGATCTACAGTGAAGGAAAATTATATATATAATCCAATAGTATGAAGGATAAAAAAGGTAAATTGTAGAATTAATATATTATAATTGCTGAATAAGGAGTCTGAAGATGAGATGAAAGGATTAGGAGTAGACATTATAGAAATTGAACGAATAAAAGATGCTATTTTAAAGCATCAGAGGTTTAAGAAAAGGTTCTTTACAGAGAATGAGATAAATTATTGTGAAGATCATCAAAGCCCATGGCCTTACTATGCTGCTCGTTTTGCTGCTAAAGAGGCAGTTGTTAAAGCTTTAGGAACAGGGTTTAGAGGGTTTAAATGGACTGATATAGAGATTACTAAAGATGAGTTAGGAAAGCCAGAAGTATTATTACATAATAAAGCTCAATCTTTGCTAGAAGAATTTCAAATTAAAAAGATTATGATTAGTATCTCACATAGTAGAGATTATGCTGTAGCTCAAGCGATAGCGATATAATTTACAATTTATAATAAATAATTTCTAATTGAAACCTATTAGAAATTTAATAGATTTCAAGGGGTTTATTGTTTTTGATTATAATTTATCAATGCTTTGTGCTTTTGGAGGTGATGAAGATTAGAGTAGTAACTGCTGATCAAATGAAAGAGATTGATCGTTATAGTATTGAAGAGGTAGGCATTCCTGGCATAGTATTAATGGAAAGAGCAGCGTTGGAGGTTAAAAAGGTAGCTAAGGATTATTTATCTGACCTCAAAAAGAATAAGGTTATAGTCTTAGCAGGCACAGGTAATAACGGTGGTGATGGTTTTGCAGTTGCTCGTATGTTTCAGGAGGCTGGATATAATGTTGAAGTCTTTATTGTAGGAGAGAAGGTTAAGGTTACAGGTGATGCTAAAGTTAATTTAAATATATTAGAGAAGTTAAAAATCGAAGTAAAAGAAATAGTAATGGTAGAAGAGCTATTAGATCTAAAAACTAGATTAGATAGTAGTGACTTAATAATTGATGCATTATTAGGAATAGGTATTAAGGGTAAGTTAAGGGGAATATATCATAAGGTTATTTCTATAGTAAATAAATCAAATCTACCTGTGATTTCCATTGATATTCCCTCGGGAGTAGAGGCAGATACAGGAAGAGTTGAAGATATAGCTATTCAAGCTAAAGAGACTATTACTTTTGCTCTTCCCAAGTTGGGTACTATACTATATCCAGGAGCAGAATATGTTGGGAAATTAAATATAGTAGATATAGGTATTCCACATCAAGTGATTAAGCAACAAAATATAGACATTCATTTGATAACTGATAAACTAATTAATGATTTATTGCCAACTAGGGAGAAGGATAGTCATAAAGGTACTTATGGTAGATTGCTTTTAGTAGCAGGTTCAACAGGAATGACTGGTGCAGCTACCTTAGCTGCTCAAGCTAGCTTGAAGATAGGGGCAGGATTAGTAACAGTTGCTATTCCAAAAAGCTTAAATTCTATCTTAGAGAATAAATTAACTGAAGCTATGACTTATCCTTTATCTGAAACAGAGTTTGGTACATTAGCTATAGCTGCTCTAGAAGAGATAGAGAAGTTGATTAATAATAGAGATGTATTAGCAATTGGTCCAGGTTTGACTGCTAGAGATGAGATAGAGTATATTGTAAATAGTCTTCTTAAGCAGACAGATAAAACATTAGTTATAGATGCAGATGGGTTAAATGTTATAAATAATTTAGAGATATTAAAAGAAAGAGAAGGATCAACTATTTTAACTCCTCACCCTGGTGAAATGTCTAGATTAGTAAATAAGAGTATCAAGTATATTAAAAAAAATAGTATAAAGATCGCTAAAGAATTTTCTCAAGAATATGGAGTGGTTTTATTATTGAAAGGAGCTAGAACAATAATAGCTACACCTAAAGGGGATATTTATATCAATCCTACTGGAAATTCTGGAATGGCTACTGGTGGTAGTGGAGACGTCTTAACTGGATTAATTGCTGGATTATTGGCACAAAAGAATATAGATGTCAGAGCTGCCACTATTATAGCAACTTATTTACATGGATTAGCTGGTGACTTGGCAGTAGAAGATTTAACAGAATATAGTTTATTGCCAAGTAATTTAATAGATTATTTGCCACAAGCGTTAAAGGTAGTGACAAGTGACAAGTGACAAGTGACAAGTGACAAGTGACAAGTGACAAGTGACAAGTGACAAGTGACAAGTGACAAGTAGGTAATTACCAATTAATAGTTAATAACAACTAATTTAAGGAGGGGATAGTATGATAGCAAAAGAGATTATGACTAAAGAAGTAATTACTGTTACACCTGAACAGACTGTAAAGGAAGTAGCTAAGGTATTAACTGATAATAAAATCAGTGGTGTGCCAGTTTTAGAGGATGGAGAAGTAGTAGGAATAGTTAGTGAAGGTGATTTAATCGTTAGAGATAAAAAGTTGAATTTTCCTAATTATGTTTACTTTTTAGATAGTGTCTTCTATTTAGAGAGCTTTGAGAAATTTGAAAAGGATTTCAAAAAGATGGTAGGGGTCAAGGTTAAAGATATTATGACTACTGATTTGATAACAGTTAGTCCTGATACAAGTGTAGAAGATATTGCTACAATATTGACTGAAGATGAAGTAAATCGTGTACCAGTTATACAAGATGCTAAGTTAATAGGAATAGTTAGTAGAGGGGATATAGTAAGGTATATAAGCGAAGGTATATTAGATTAAATTTGAATAGTATTTAGGTGAATTAGATTTTTGACTACCCTAAATTTTTTTGCTATACTCATTAATGTGATCACACCTGTAAGGGTGTGATCTTTATATAGGGGGGATATAATGAGTATAGTAGTAATTGAAGACATAACAGATAATATTGGCCCTGGTGATATTGTAGGGGCTTTTACTAATGAAGCTGAAATTAATGCTAAAAAAATAGGTAAAATCAATCTTAAAGATGATTTTGCCTTTGTAGAAATAGATGATAGTGTTGCAAAAAAGGTAGTTAAAACTATGAATAATAGTCAGATAGCAGGAGAAAAGGTAAAGATCTATTTAGATGATGGATTTAAAGATAAATTACAGCAGGTGGAAAAGTATATCAAGAAATTCCGCTACTTAGTTCAATTAGAAAGAGAAGAAGAGATGAAAAGGCATGAATTAGAGATTAAGAATCTCACTGGTTATGAACGGCAAAAAAGGGGAAGGGCTATAATCAAGTTGAAGGGTCGAGATCAAGGGGAAGCTTTTGGTGGGAAAACTTCAATTAAGTTTATGTGTCAAAGGCAAGGACAAGCTTTACCAGATCATCAAATTAGTGTTGGTGATTTAGTGATGATTTCTAGAAATAATCCCTTAGCTAAAAATAACCCAACAGGTACAGTAGTAGAATTAAGTAATTATTCAATAACTGTAGTTTTTGATAATAGACCAAATAAATTTGTCTATGGGAAAAATCTTAGGCTAGACCTTTATGTTAATGATATTACTTATCAAAGAATGTTAGATTCATTGTCTAAGCTAAAAAATGCTAAAGGCAGATTAAAAGAATTAAGAGATAAACTATTAGGATTAGAAGAAATTAAATTTAATGATAGATTCTCCTTAGAGCTTGAAGATAGTTGCTTAAACAAATCTCAAAAAAGAGCGGTGGAATCTGCTTTGGCTGCTAAGGATTTATTTCTAATACATGGTCCACCAGGAACAGGTAAGACGATGACGGCAATTGAGATATTGGAACAATCTATCAGTAGATATAATAATATATTAGCTACTGCTGCTTCTAATATTGCAGTAGATAATTTGGTAGAAAGATTAATTAACAAGGGGATAAAAGTTGTTAGAGTAGGCCATCCAGCAAGGGTAACTACTGATCTTAGAGAACATAGTCTTGATTATTTAGTTCAAGAACATCCTAAATATAAAGAAGCTGTTGAATTTAGAGAAGAAGTTTATGAATTAATAGGAGAACAAAAGAATTTTACTCATCCTAGTGGTAGATGGAGAAGGGGAATGAGTAATCAACAGATTAAAAAGTTTGCTAAACAGGGTAGAAGCAATAGAGGGATAGCAGCTGAAAAGATTAAAGAGATGGCAAAGTGGATAAATCTACAAGAAAAAATTGATAATTTATTTAGAGAAATAAATAAATTGGAAACAGAGGCTATCGATGATTTAATTAATAATGCTGATATAGTTTGTAGTACAAATTCTACGGCTGGTTCAGAAGTGTTGGCAGATAATAATTTTGATTTATTATTGGTAGATGAGGCTACACAAGCTACAGAACCTTCAGCTTTAATTCCTTTGGTTAAAGCTAATAAAGTTATACTATTAGGAGATCATAAACAATTACCTCCAACTATATTAAATCAACGGGCTAAAGAAAAGGGACTAGATAAGTCTTTATTTGAAAGATTAGTAGAGATTCATGGATCTAATGCTAAAGAAGTATTAGAGCTTCAATATCGGATGAATAAAGATATAATGAATTTTGCAAGTCAGGAGTTTTATAATCAGAAATTAGTTGCTGCAAGAGATATTAAAGATATTAATATCCATCAGCTAGAGCTTAATTTTTCCGAAGGCAATTCACCTACAGAAAGATCTTTGAGCTGTAAAGAAGCTGTTGTTTTTTTGGATACTAAGGGTATGGAGGCTCCTGAAAATTATAAAAAAGGTTCTAGTTCAATTTATAATCGAATGGAAGCTGAACTAAGTGTAGAAACTATTAATCACATTATTAGTGCAGGCTTAGATAAGAGTGAGTTAGCTGTTATTTCTCCTTATAAGGATCAAGTTGATTTAATTAAAGGATTATCAAAAAGAGAAGGTATAGAGATAAGTACGATAGATGCTTTTCAAGGCCGTGAGAAAGAAATAATAATATTATCATTAGTTAGAAGTAATAATAAAGCTAAGATTGGTTTTTTAAGAGACATTAGAAGACTTAATGTATCCTTAACTAGGGCAAAAAGAAAGTTAATAATTATTGGAGATTCTTCTACTGTTACTGTTCATCCAACTTATGATAATTTAATTGAATATATTAAATCTAATGGATATTATTATGATTTATAAAAAGCAATTGGGATAAATTACTTGTCCGAAATGAATAATAAATTCTTAACTCTATTGACATATAAGTTATAGATAATATATAATGTTTTTAGTGGCTTTTATGTAGTTATAACTTAATATGAGGTGATAAAAACTATGGGTCAAAGCCAATTGTTAAGGAAAAGGTCTATTAGAACAGAAGACAAGGAAAAATTACGTGAAAGATTAAAGAGAGGCTACTGCCAAATGGCAGACTTGAATTTGAAATTGGCCCAGGAGGGATTACCAGCAGATAGAGAAGCTTATCAATATTTTTAGAATATATAGAGACGTTTATAGCGTCTCTTTTTATTCTATCTAATATGTATATTTTGTAGAATAATGTAAAAACTAGGGTATAGATTATTTTTATTTACTAAATTAAAACTTAATGTACACACTATAAATTTATTACACATATATTAATGTAAGTTTCAGCTACAATCTGGGGGTGTTCTTTTTGACTAATTTGAAAAAGGTTATGATTAGCTTGCCGAATAATTTATTAAAGGAAATTGACGGGTTTATTAAAGAGGATAATCAAGATCGGAGTCAATTTATTAGTGAAGCTATGGAGGTTTATGTAAAAGAGCTGAGGGTTAATAAATTTAAAGATGAAATGAGACAAGGCTATTTAGAAATGTCTAAATTAAACCTAGGTATAGCAACTGAATCTTTCATGGTTGAGAATAACACCTTTTTTAATTATGAGGCTAGATTAGCGGAGTGTGATTAAATTGACAATTAAACGAGGTGATGTTTACTATGCAGATTTGAACCCAGTTGTTGGATCAGAACAAGGTGGGGTGAGACCTGTATTAGTAATCCAAAATGATATCGGTAATAAATATAGTCCTACAGTTATTATAGCAGCTATTACTTCTAAGATTGATAAGGCAAAATTACCTACACATGTAGAAATAGATTCTGAGAGTTGTAGTTTAGATAGAGACTCAGTAATTTTACTAGAACAGATTAGGACTATAGATAAGAAACGCTTAAAAAGACATGTAACTCATCTCGGTGATAACATAGTAGGAGAAGTTAATAAGGCATTGGAGATAAGTATAGGTTTAGTTGATTTATAGTTGTTAATAATTTTAGCTAAGTAATTTACAAATTACTTAGCTAAAATTATTTTTTGTTATCTTTAACTTTCTTAATTAATATATATGTATTAGCTAACAGCTATTCAATAGTTGTTAGCTAATTTAAATTAAGGAAGTGGTAATTATGGATCAAATAATTAAATATATTGAAGAAATAGAGGATGAGTTAATCTCAATTAGAAGGGATCTACATCAATATCCTGAATTGGGTTTCCAAGAATATCGGACATCTCAAAAAATAATAGATTTTTTGGATGATTTGGGTATAGAAGTAAGAAAGATTGCTAAAACTGGTGTTATAGGATTACTAGATTGTGGTGAAGGTACAACAATTGCTTTGCGGGCTGATATAGATGCATTACCAATTGAAGAGAAGACAGATGTTAGCTATAAATCTAAAATTAAGGAAGTAATGCATGCTTGTGGTCATGATGGTCATACTGCCATTCTCTTAGCAACAGCTAAAGTATTAAGTAAATTTAAAGATAAATTAAGCGGCAAGATCAAATTTATCTTTCAGCCCGCAGAAGAAGGGCCAGGAGGAGCAGAACCTTTAGTTAAAGCTGGAGTATTAGATAATCCAAAAGTAGATCATATATTTGGTTTACATATAGAAGAATCTTTGCCTACAGGGGTAATTGGAATTCAACCTAAAACAGGTTCAGCAGCTGCAGATGAAATTGATATTATTATTAAAGGTAAAGGTGGGCATGCAGCAGCACCCCATCAAGGGGTTGATGCTATTTTGGTAGCTTCACAAGTTATTAATGCCTTGCAGACTATTATTAGTAGGCAAATTAATCCTCACCAATCGGTTGTAATAAGTTTAGGTACTATTAAAGGTGGGTATAAGAGAAATGTGATAGCTGATCAGGTTGAAATAACAGGAACTATTAGAACAACATCTCCTAACTTGAGAAATATGATTCCTGAAATGATAGAACAGATAATTAAAGGAATTACTTTAAGCCAAAGGGCAGGTTATGAATTAGATTATAGATTTGGCTATCCAGTTTTAATCAATTCTTCTGAGCTAGTAAAAGAGGTTAAGGAGGTTATTTTAGATATACCTTATGTTAGCAATATAAGATATATCTCTCAACCATCTATGGGGGCTGAAGATTTTGCTTATTATTTACAGCAAATCTCTGGTATCTTCTTTAGATTGGGCGCAGCTGATTCTAGTGAAGAATATTATCCTGGGCATCATCCTAAATTTAATTTTGATGAAAAGGCATTAAAGGTTGGAGTAGCACTTTTTGTCTATATTACTTTAAATATAATAAAGGACTAGGGTGATTCAATATAGAAATATATTTAAAAGTTAAGGTGTTATATTTATATATTTAACTATAAATGTTTTCAAAGCATCTGGGAGGGGGAAGTTATAAAATTGAAAAGATATTTACTAATAAGCATTCTAATTATTACACTGTTTTTTTCTGGTCAAGTAAAAGCTGAAGAGTTAACAGCTACTAGTTTATTGGATGAAGTTGCATCAGCTCTAAAACAGGTGAAAGATTTTAAGGGGACAGTTGTATCTAAGATATATTTAGATGATCAAGTAATAGATTATTATGCCCAAATTATGAAATCAAAAACTAGGTCAATGAGCCAAAATAATTTTGAAGAGAATAAAAACTTTAATATAGAAGAGGTAAAATTACTTAATGCCATTCCTTTGATCTATTTGCCACCTGATTATAATATGATAAAGAATTCTTTACCAATAGGTGGACAATCTAATTATCAAGATCCTTTTTATAATTTAGATAATTTTTACGATATGGAGCTGTTAGGTGAGTCAGTTTATAAAGAGCGAGAAGTTTATATTATTCAATTAGAGAATATGTTTGTAACTCAAAGATTATTTTTTGATAAAGAAAGAAGGGTAATTTCAAAGATAGAAATTTTTAATGGAGCTAATATAAAATTAGTAAGTATTAATTATAGTAATTTTGTATTATTTGATCCTAATATTTACTTACCTATGCAAATTGAAGTGAAGAATTCTAGAGATAGAATTTTAATGGAAATTATTTATCAAAATTGGGATGTTAATATAGGATTAACTGATTTTGATTTTGCAAAAGGTTTTGATGATACCTTTAAACAACAGATTGAACAGTTAAAAAATAAGATAAAATACTCACCCCGAAATGATAAATTATATTGGTTACTAAGTGACCTCTACAAAAAAGATGGCAACTTAGATGCTGCAGTTGCTAGCTTAAAAGATGCTATAAGAATAAAAGATGCACTAAAATATAGAAAAAGGTTAGTAGAACTTTATCAATTACAAGGCAAGTATCGTGAGGCTTTAGCTGAGGTTAGATTATCATTACAATCAAATTACAATAATTCAGAGATGCATTATTTATCAGGTGAGATACAATTGCAATTAGGGAAGATTGATCGGGCTCGAAATTCTATAGAAAAAGCAGTTGAATTAGATCCTGATAATAGTTTGTATTTAGAAAAATTATACTTAATCTATAGTAGTTTAGCAGATGGTTCTAATAGATATATGTTTGATAGGGCTAGAAGAGTTGCTAATAAGTTAGTTGATTTAGAACCTAAAAATAAAAAATATAGAATCTATTTGGGAGACATTTATTTAGAGCAGGGGGAAAAATTAAAGGCTATTAACTCTTATAATAAGGCTATAGAGTTGTCACCACAGGATACATGGGGATATATAAAATTGGCTCAATTTTATAAAAAGACTAATCAAGAAGATAAAGCAGAAGAGTTATATAGATATGTATTATATTTAGATGATTCTTTAGAGAATCAAAAACGTTTAGCTAACTTTTATTTTGAACAAGGAAAGTATAAATTGGCTTTAAAGGAGTATAAGTCTTTAAATAATAGGAGTACAGGAGATTTAGAGCTTAGACTTAGATTAGCAGAAAGTCATTTGGCTATGGAAGAGAATCAAAAAGGTCTAGAGATATTTGATAAAATATTAAAAGAGTATAACAATGGTGACTTATATTTAAAAGTAGGTTCTTTAGTAAGTAAGTATAACCTTGATGCGGCTATTGATATTTACCACTTGGCCTTAAATACTGAAGGTTTATTAACTTCTAATCAGATAGAGGAAGTCTATAAAAGGTTAGGATATATTTATTTTGAGGAAAAAAGTCAAGATAAGACTAAGGAATTAGATCAGATATTAAAGATTAATTCTCAAGCAAAGATTTATCAGTTATTAGGAGAATATAACTTTGCTGCTGGAGATCTAGAAAAGGCTATATCTTATTTTAAACTAGCTGTTGATAGAGAAGAGAGTTTTGAGAATCATTATAATTTAGCTGTATCTTATTTATTAGTAGATCACTTTGCTTTAGCTAAAAATGAGACAAACAAGTTAATTAAAGAAGGTTATTTGAAGGAATCTAAGAATTTATTACAAGTTATTGATGATATGATAAAAATACAAGAAGATTATTCAAATATTTATCAACCTGGTAGAATTAACCGCATAAAAGGTGACAAATTTAGAAAGCAAGGAAAGTTTAATCAGGCTTTATTGAAGTATAAGGAATCTATCTCTGAAAACTATGATTATGAGTTGTCTTATATTTATATAGGAGTTATTAGTGGCTTAAAAGGTGACCATTTACAATTACAGTTAGCTAAAAATGGATTAAAAGATAAAGAACTTGAGTTATTAGAAGAAATATTACTTTGTATAGAAAAGGTAAAAGAGTTTTAAATCTAAATATCTTTTAATAAATTTAAGTGGGAAGAGATAAATCTTCCCACTTAAATAACTTTATCTTTATTGGGATAAAATACATATTGAATATAATTTTTATACTCTTTACTTAATTAAGTTTATCTTTAAAGGTAAACTTAATTTCATTTTATAAAATTTGATAAATAAAAAGGAGATAATTATTTAAGATATAATTCTATTAACAGGAATAAAATAAATTTGACAATAATAGTAAACTTAATTTTAATTATTTATTAAAAATAATAAAAAAATGAATAAAGAGGTGTAAACTATAATGATAAAGATTAACACAAGCAGTCCTGAAGAAACATTTAAGGTTGGTAGAGAATTAGGTGAAAAGCTAAATCCTGGAGATATTGTTTGCTTACAAGGAGATTTAGGAGCTGGAAAGACTAATTTAGCAAAAGGTATTTGTGCTGGTTTAGGTGTGAAAGGTGAAATTACAAGTCCTACCTATACAATTGTTAATGAGTATCGTGGAAGAATGAAAGTAAATCATATGGACCTGTATCGAATTCGTAAAGAAGATGAATTATATGATTTAGGTTTTGAAGAATATTTATATGGAGATGGGGTTACTATTATTGAATGGCCTGATAAATCAAGAACATTAATGCCAGACAATTATTTAGATATTAACCTAAAAGGACAAGGAACTGAAAGAGAGATTAGAATTATACCACAAGCAAATAAATATATTGAATTAATTACGGAGTTGAAACAAGATGTTGGTATTAGCAATTGATAGCTCTACAAATTCAGGAAGTGTAGCTCTAATTTCTGAAGAAGGTATAATAGGAGAAACTTTATTAAATCTACAAGAGACTCATTCCCAGAGGTTGATGCCACAGGTAGTGAACTTATTGGAAGCTTGTGGATATAAGCCTAAGGATTTAGGTGGAATAGGAGTTGCTTTAGGTCCTGGCTCTTTTACTGGAATTAGGATTGGATTAACTACAGCAAAGACTTTAGCACAATCTCTTGATATTCCTATTGCAGGAATTTCTACCTTAGAGGCTATGGCTTATAATTTAGAGTATAGTAGGGGTTATTTATGTCCAATGATTGATGGGCGTAGAAACCGAGTCTTCACTTCGTTATATAGAGCTAATAATAATATTGAAGTAGAGAGCAAGGAATCTTTAATTAATATTGATGATTTATTAAGTCAATTATCAGAGATAGAGGATGATATATATTTTATTGGTGAAGTTGCTGGAGTTTATAAAGATAAAATTATTAAGATGATTAAAAACCCTAATTTTCTTAATTCTAATTTTAATCTCCCAAAAGCTGCTAAAATAGGAGAGTTAGCTCTCAATAAACTAATCTCAGGTGAAGGTGATAATTTATTTGCATTGACACCCAATTATTTAAAACGATCTCAAGCAGAGATTCAGTGGGAGAAGAAGCATAATCAGTGAGAGGATGTTAAAAGACTTGGAAAATTTATTGATTAGGCCAATGAAAAAAAGAGATCTTGATCAGGTATTAAAGATTGAAGAAGAAGTCTTTAGTGGTAGTAGTTGGTCTAAAAAAGCTTTTATTAATGAGTTAAAAAATAAATATTCATACTACTTAGTAGTTACTATTGCTGATAATATAATTGGCTATATTGGTGGCTGGTTAATCTTTGATGAAGCCCATATTACTACTTTAGCTGTTTCTAAAGAATTTAGAAGGCAGGGAATAGCTACAAGAATATTAGAAGAGTTCTTTGAGGATATAAGAAATGATAACATTCTCAAAGCAACTTTAGAAGTAAGAGTTTCTAATCAAGGAGCCCGTAAATTATACCTTAAAGAAGGTTTTGTAGAGTTAGGAATTCGTAAAAACTATTATAGTGATAATCAGGAAGATGCAATAATTATGTGGAAAGAACTTTAAAACAATGAACAGTTAACCGTTTACAGATTACAGTTAAGACTATTTAAAGTATAAAACATAATTGAAGATAAAAAGAAGTTTTGAGTTTTTAAGGGTAGATATAGTTAAACTACAAGAAATTATTTTTTTACTGTCAACTGTACATTGTCGACTGTGAATTAATATATTCGTGGAGGTTTAAAGATGATAAAGGAAGGATTTTTAACTTTAGGAATCGAGAGTTCCTGTGATGAGACATCGGCAGCAGTAATTAAGGACGGAAAAGAGGTCTTATCAAATGTAGTTGCTTCACAGATTGATTGGCATCGTAAATTTGGTGGAGTAGTACCAGAGATAGCTTCTAGAAAGCATGTAGAGTTGATTAATCCAGTTATTCAGGAGGCTCTAGAAGAAGCAGGGGTTAGTTATAGTGATCTAAATTTAGTGGCAGTTACTTATGGTCCAGGATTAGTAGGAGGATTACTAGTTGGTATTGCTGCGGCTAAAGCTATAGCTTATGCTCATGAACTACCTTTAGTTGCTGTTAACCATATTGAAGGTCATATTTATTCAAATTTCATATCACACCCTGAACTAAAGCCACCTTTAGTCTGTTTAACAGTTTCAGGAGGTCATACTGATTTATTATATTTTGAAGAGTTAGGTGAGTATGAGATTTTGGGGAGAACTAAAGATGATGCTGCAGGTGAAGCCTTTGATAAGGTAGCAAGAGTTATGGAGGTCGGTTATCCTGGAGGTCCAGCCATTGATAAGCTGGCTAAAACAGGAAATTTAGAAGCTATTGAGTTACCTCGTCCTTTGATTTATGATGATAATTATGATTTTAGTTTTAGTGGTTTAAAGACTGCAGTCTTAAATTATATAAATCAGAAGCAGCAAAAAGGAGAAGATATTCCTAAAGCTGATTTGGCAGCAAGTTTTCAACAGGCTGTTGTTGATGTATTAACTTCAAAAGTGATTAAAGCTGTTAAAGCTAAAGAGATAGGACAAGTCTTGCTATCTGGTGGGGTTTCAGCTAATAGTCACTTAAGGAGTGTTTTAGCAGCAGAATTAAAGCAATTAGGAGTAAAATTGTATTATCCTCAGCCTAAACTTTGTACCGATAACGCAGCTATGATTGCTACAGCAGGTTATTTCAAATGGAAATTAAAACAACAGACTGCGCCCTATTCGCTAAATGCAGATCCTGGATTAAGACTAGGATAAAATAATAGAGCCCTCCTATATAGGAGGGCTCTATTATTTTAAAATTGATCTTTACTTTCTTAGAAGGGTATACGGAAGTTATATCATGGTAGTATAGTGGAAATGCCACATTTAACTGGTTGGGATGATTTGGATAAGACTATTGCTTATCTAGATAGATATGGAGCTGAAACAATAAGAGTTTTCTTACCTGGTTATACTAAATATAGCCCAGAATCGATAAAATTTAATCTCAGTTTATGGAATGACTTAAGAGTATTTATAGATAAGTGTAGAACTAAGTATGAAGTACCTATTACTTTAGAACCTTCTAGGATAGTTAATTTAGACGCAATTATTAGTGGAATTATTAAAGATTCGCCAGCTGCTAAAAGCAAATTAGAGATTGGCGATAAGATAATAAAGGTTAATGATAAAGAATTATTTTCTAGAGTAGATGCATTCAATCAAATTTTAAAAGCAGCTAATCCTAAGCTATCTTTAGAGCGAACTGGAAGAGTAGAATAGATAATAATTAAGAAAGATAGAGGAGAACGATCCGGATTAGTATTTGATTATGATTTATCACTAGACTTAGTAGCAGATATAGAGCGTATTATAAAAAGTTGTTTTTTTGGAGGTTCAATTATGTCAGCTGGGTTATTGGTGGTAGATGATTTTAGAAAAGTATTATATCAATATCAAGAGGAATTGCTAGATATAGATTTAGTATTATTACCAGCTGTAGCTTTTAATTATTGGGGCGTGGATTTAGTTGGAGAGAGATATAGTAAATTAGAAGATGAGTTTGATATTCAGGTTGAAATAGTTGGGTAGGAGTAATAAAATTAATTTTTTATTTAGAACAGTTTGATTTAAGTAAGCACAAAGATTATAATTGACATATAACTAACATAGAAACTATTATGAAGTAAATAATCATATATCATAATTTCTTATTAGGAGGGATATGAATGAAAGTAGTTGTGATTGGTGCAGGTATGGTAGGAAGTGCAGTAATTGGTGAATTATTGGTTCATGGTGGCATTTCAGAGATTTATCTATTGGATCTTGATCGTGACAAAGCAGAAGGGGAAATTTTAGACTATTCCCATACAACATCTTATAATTACAATCCAAGTGCAAACTTAAAGATTGGTGATTATCATCATTGTAAAGATGCTGATTTAATAATCATGACAGCAGGACCTAGTATTAAAAAAGGTGAAACTAGAATCGATTTAGCAGGGAAGAATGCTAAAGTTATGAAAGATATAATGAAAAATATTACTAGATATACTAAAGATGCTATTATTATTACTGTTACTAATCCAGTAGATATTGTCACTTATGTGGCAACAGAAGAGTTTGATTATCCTCGGAATAAGGTTATTGGTACAGGAACTATAGTAGATAGTGCTCGTCTAATGAGGATTATTGGAAACAAATATAATTTAGATCCTAAGAATGTCTTCGCCTATATGTTAGGAGAGCATGGTGCAACTTCTTTTGCTCCTTGGAGTATCTCTAATATTTGTGGGTATACTTTAGAAGATTTTATTAAGATAAGAGGCTTTAATATTAATTTAGATAAAGCTCTTATAGAAGAGGATACTAAAAAGATTGGTATGGAGGTTTGGAGGAAGAAAGGATATACAAATCATGGTATAGCTGCTGGAGTTGGTAGAATAGTTAAAGCTATCTCTTTAGATGAAAAGTCTATCTTACCTGTATCAGTACTTCTTAAAGGAGAGTATGGATTAGAAGATGTAGCTTTAAGTGTTCCTTGTGTTGTTGGTGAAAATGGTATTGAGAAGATATTAGAATTTTCTTTAACAGAAGAGGAATTGAATAAACTGAGATTATCAGCTAAGTCATTAAAAGATACAATTGCAGAGATATAAAAATAAGAGGGCATATGCCCTCTTATTTTTAATTTGTTAAAGATTGAATTGGAGCAGGAATTCGACCACCACGGTGTACGAACTTATCTGCTTTAAATTTACTTACTTTCATAATTGGAGCTTCTCCAAGTAAGCCTCCAAATTTAACTTCATCTCCCACTTTCTTTCCAGGAGCAGGTATAATTCTAACAGCAGTAGTTTTCTTGTTGATCATACCGATTGCCATCTCATCAGCAGCAATAGCTGCAATTGTTTCGGCTGAAGTATCACCAGGAACTGCAATCATGTCCAGTCCAACAGAGCAGACACAGGTCATAGCTTCTAATTTTTCCAGAGATAGGGCTCCTATTCTTGTTGCCTCAATCATTCCTTGGTCTTCGCTGACAGGAATAAAAGCACCACTTAATCCTCCGACTGAGGATGATGCCATAGAGCCACCTTTTTTAACTGCATCATTTAAAAGTGCTAAGGCTGCAGTTGTTCCATGAGTACCACAATATTCAAGCCCCATACCTTCTAAGATATTTGCGACACTATCACCTATAGCAGGTGTTGGAGCTAAAGATAGGTCAACAATCCCAAAAGGAACATCTAACATTTCTGATGCTGTTTGTCCTACTAATTCTCCCATTCTTGTGATTTTAAAAGCTGTTCTTTTAATTGCATCAGCTAAGTGATTAAAGTCAGCATCAGGAAGTTTTTCTACTACATTCTTAACAACACCAGGTCCACTAACTCCGATATTAATTACAGTTTCTGGTTCTCCAGTGCCATGAAATGCCCCGGCCATAAATGGATTATCTTCTGGAACATTACAGAAGACAACAAGTTTTGCTGCACCTAGACCATCTTGATTAGCTGTTAATTCAGCAGCTTTTTTAATTGTTTGTCCCATTTCTAAAACTGCATCCATATTAATTCCAGCTTTAGTAGTGGCAACATTAACAGAAGAACAAACTCGATCAGTAGTAGCAAGAGCTTGGGGAATAGATTTGATTAGATTTCTTTCTCCAGCAGTATATCCTTTGTGTACTAGTGCTGAAAAACCACCGATAAAATCTACGCCAACCTTTTTCGCGGCTTTATCTAATGTTTGCGCAATACTAGTATAGTCAGTCTCTTCACAGGCATTAGCAATAATTGAAATAGGAGTTACAGATATTCTCTTATTGATAATAGGAACACCAAATTTTGCTTCAATACTGTTAGCTACTTTAACTAAATCTTTAGCTTTAGTAGTTATTTTATTGTAAATTTTTTCATTTAATATATTAATATCAGGATGTGCACAATCTCTTAAATTAATTCCCATTGTAATAGTTCTGATATCGAAATTTTCTGATTCTATCATCTTTACTGTTTCTAGAATTTCTCCAGTATTAAATAACAATTATTTCACCTCCTTGTTAAATGCGATGCATATAACGGAATACTTCTTCATGTTGTAGTTTTACTTTAACTTCTAATTCATCACTTAATTCTGTTAGTGCTTGATTAAATGATTCAAAATCTGTACTTAAATCACTTACTTCAACTAACATAATCATGGTAAAAAGATCATCTAATAAGGTTTGACTAATATCAATTATATTTGCGTTATGTTCTGCAAGTGTATTAGCTACTTTTGCAACAATTCCGACTTTGTCACTACCTAACACTGTTACAACAGCTCTTTCTTCTCCTTGTTTAGTAGGCATTTTTATCCCTCCTTATGTATAATTATAAGATTATTAATCTATATATTATAGTATTTGCTTTATAATGTCAATTAATGATTTCTTCCAAGAATATTCTTTTTGATAAGATTAATCTATTTAATTTGTAGTATAAGTTAATCTTCATTGGATATAATAGGCTAATGTGTTAATAAGGCAGAGTCAAGTGGTAGAAAAATAATCTTTTGATGAGAAAGAAGAAGATAAATGGATTTAATAGACTCTAACTAATAATAATTATTTAAGAAAGTTTAAATTTGGACTTGATTTTGTGGTAAAACTTAGTTATTATTATTTATGTAATGATTAGCACTCGGTAATGGTGAGTGCTAATAATATAAAGTTTAAAATTTCACATAAAATAAAAGGAGGGTTTTTTAATGAATATTAAACCTTTAGCTGACAGAGTAGTAATTAAGTCTGTTGAGAAAGAAGAGAAGACTAAGAGTGGTATTGTATTACCTGATACTGCTAAGGAAAAGCCTCAAGAAGGTGAAGTTGTAGCAGTAGGAGAAGGGAAAAAGTTAGATAATGGTGAAGTTATCGCTCCAGAAGTTAGTGTAGGAGATGTTGTTATCTATGGTAAATTTGCTGGAACTGAGATAAAACATGAAGGTGAAGAATACTTGATTTTAAGTGAAAAGGATATCTTAGCTCTACTTAAGTAACTAGTAATTAGTGACTGGTGACTAGTTATTAGAAGAAAAACCAAAAATTATTGATAATTTTTGATAAATATTTTGAGGAGGGTGACTACATAATGGCAAAGGAATTAAAGTTTGGTGAAGATGCACGTCGTGCTTTAGAAACAGGTGTTAATAAATTAGCTGATGCTGTAAAAGTAACTTTAGGACCTAAAGGTCGTAATGTTGTATTAGAACAAGGTTTTGGTGCTCCATTAATTACAAATGATGGAGTAACAATTGCTAAAGAGATTGAATTAGAAAATTCATATGAGGACATGGGTGCTCAAACAGTTAAAGAAGTTGCTACAAATACAAATGATGTAGCAGGAGATGGAACAACTACTGCTACTGTATTAGCTCAAGCAATTGTAAATGAAGGAATGAAGAATGTAGCTGCTGGTGCTAATCCAATGATCCTAAGAAAAGGAATTCAAAAAGCTGTTAAAGCTGCTGTAAATAAAATCAAAGAAATTAGTAAGCCAATTGAAGATAGAGATTCTATTGCTCAAGTAGCTGCTATTTCTGCTGCTGATGAAGAAATTGGAGAATTAATTGCTAAAGCTATGGAAGAGGTAGGAAAAGATGGAGTTATCTCTGTTGAAGAATCTAAAACTATGGGAACTGATTTAGAAGTTGTAGAAGGTATGCAATTTGATAGAGGTTATTTATCTCCATATATGGCAACTGATCAAGATCAGATGGTTGCAGATCTTGAAGATCCATATATCTTATTAACTGATCAAAAGATCGCTTCTATTAAAGATATGTTACCTTTATTAGAGCAAATTGCTCAACAAAACAAACCATTATTAATTGTTGCTGAAGATGTTGAAGGTGAAGCTTTAGCTACATTAGTAGTTAATAGTTTAAGAGGAACTTTCCAATGTGTAGCTGTTAAAGCTCCAGGATTTGGTGATAGAAGAAAAGCAATGTTAGAAGATCTTGCTACTTTAACTGGTGCTCAAGTAGTTACTGAAGATTTAGGATTATCTTTAGAAAATGTTGATGTATCTATGTTAGGTAGTGCTAATAAAGTAAAGGTTACAAAAGATGATACTACAATTGTTGATGGAGCTGGAGATGAAGCTAATATTGAGCAAAGAGTATCTCAAATTCGTCAACAAATTGAAAATACAACTTCTGATTTTGATCGTGAGAAATTAGAAGAGAGGTTAGCTAAGTTAGCTGGTGGTGTAGCTGTAATTAAAGTTGGTGCTGCTACTGAGACAGAATTAAAAGAAAGAAAATTAAGAATTGAGGATGCATTAAATGCTACTCGTGCTGCTGTAGAAGAAGGTATAGTAGCAGGTGGTGGAACTGCATTAATTGATGTCTTAACTGCTCTAGACGAATTAGACTTAGCTGGTGATGAAGAGACTGGTGTAGATATTATTAGAAGAGCATTAGAAGCTCCGGTAAGATTAATTGCTGATAATGCTGGATTTGAAGGTGCGGTAATCGCAGAAAAAGTTAAAGAAAAAGAAGTAGGAATTGGATTTAATGCATATACTGGTGAATTTGTAGATATGGTTAAGAGTGGAATTGTTGATCCTGCAAAAGTAACTCGCTCTGCTCTACAAAATGCTGCTAGTGCTGCTGCTACATTATTAACAACTGAAACTGTAGTTGTTGAGAAGAAAGATGAAGATAATGATGGTGGTGGAATGCCAGCAATGGGCGGAATGCCAGGTGGAATGGGCGGAATGCCAGGTATGATGTAATTAAATAATTGATTTTAAAGACCCCTAATTTTTAGGGGTCTTTTATTTTAGGATAAGCAAATTCTTTGCTTTAATTCTAAAATTCTTTTAAACTTGACAATGATAAAAATCTAATTTATACTACAAGATATAGAAGATAACAACTAAATAATAAATTTTGACATTGTTTCGTATAATTTCGAGAATAGGGCTCGTTAGTTTCTACCGGCTAGCCATAAACTAGCTGACTACGAGATATAGTGTCATTGGTATATTTATAGCTATATATCAATAACAGTATATCTCTATCTCCCAACTTATAATCCCTACTCTAGGTTTATTTTTTGGGAGATTTATTTTTATATTGAGTTAAGGAAATAATTATTTTGAGGGGGAAGCTAATAATGGATAATAATAACCATGAACTAATTTTGGTATTAGATTTTGGAGCACAGTATAGTAAACTAATTGCAAGAAGAGTAAGGGAGTCTAATGTTTATTCTGAAGTATTACCTTATGATGTTTCAGTAGATAGAATTAAAGAATTAAATCCAAAGGGGATTATCTTTTCAGGGGGGCCTGCCAGTGTATATGTAGAAGATGCACCTTATGTAGATGAGGAGATCTTTGAATTAGGAGTACCGATTTTTGGTATCTGTTATGGGATGCAAATAATGTGCCATACACTATCAGGTGGAAAGGTAGAGCGTGCAGACAGCCGTGAATATGGAAGAGCAATGATGAATGTCAAAAATGAGATGGATATCTTCACTGATTTAGGTGATAATCTTGAGTGTTGGATGAGCCATGGAGATAGAGTAACACAAGTACCTGAAGGTTTTGAAATCATTGGTTATACGGAAAACTCTCCAGCTGCTGCTGTAGGAAATCAAGAGAAAGGATTTTATGGTGTTCAATTTCACCCAGAAGTAGTGCATACACCAAGAGGAACGGAAATCATAAATAACTTTTTGTACAATGTATGTCAGTGCCAAGGTGATTGGACAACTAGTAATTATATTGAGGAAACAGTGGCAGAGATCAAGGAAAGAGTAGGAGATGCTCAGGTTATCTGTGGATTATCTGGTGGAGTAGACTCTTCAGTAGCTGCTGCTTTAGTTCATAGAGCAATTGGAGATCAATTGACTTGTATTTTTGTAGATCATGGTTTATTAAGGAAGAATGAAGGTCAAGAGGTAGAGGATACCTTTACTAAAGAATTTGATATGAATCTAGTCTATGTAAATGCTCAAGAGAGATTCTTATCTAAGCTAGCAGGGATAGCAGATCCAGAAGAGAAGCGTAAGATTATTGGTAATCAATTTATTAGAGTATTTGAAGAGGAAGCTGCTAAAGTCGGTAATGCTAAATATTTAGTACAAGGAACTATCTATTCTGATGTGATTGAGAGTGGAGGTAGTGAAGGTTCTTCTACTATTAAGAGTCATCACAATGTAGGTGGATTACCAGAAGATATGGAATTTAAGTTAATTGAACCATTAAGAGAGCTATTTAAAGACGAAGTACGTGAAGTAGGTTCAGAGTTAGGTTTACCTGATGAGATTGTTTGGAGACAACCTTTCCCAGGACCAGGGCTAGGAATTAGAGTTTTAAGAGAGGTTACTCAAGAAAAATTAGAGATTTTAAAAGAAGCAGATGCTATTTATAGAGAAGAGATTAAAAATGCCGGTTTAGGTAGAGAGATATGGCAGTACTTTGCTGTCTTACCTCCAATGCGTAGTGTAGGTGTTATGGGAGATGGACGGACATACTGTTATACAATCGGTTTAAGAGCTGTTAAGAGTAAGGATGCAATGACTGCTGACTGGGCTAGAATCCCTTATGAGGTATTAGAAAAGATATCTACTAGAATTACCAATGAAGTACCACAGGTAAATAGGGTAGTTTATGATATTACATCTAAACCACCAGCAACTATTGAGTGGGAGTAAAAGAAAGAATGCATTATGCATTCTTTCTTTAGTTTGAATTGTGAGTGAATCTATTACAAAAAGTCTATGAAGGTTTGAAGGTGGGTTAGAGGGAAAAAATATAATCAAAAGAAGCTTATACATTACTTAATGAATCACTAATACCTCTCATATTATTTGGATAGGCTATAAAGGAAAATTCCTAGCTGAGAGGACGATTCTATATGGCTTTTTCTATTACATTATTTATTATATCTTGGCTCGTTTTTTTAAAATTTGCTGACCGAAGTAAATTTTTTGAATACTCTCCAACCTGTTATATAGCTATGATCTTAGGATTGATGACCGATATATTAGTTCATCATTATCCTTTCTGGAAATATACTGCCGCTAAGAAACCTCAAATAATCATTAGACATTATTTGGATGATTTAGGAGTTTATTTTGTAGTAACTTATCTATTTATTCAGTGTTTACCTAAAACACAGAAGACTTTTAATATGTTAATCTATATCTTTGGGTGGACAGTAATTGCTGTATTAATTGAAGCGATTGCCTTAAAATTAACTGGTATAGAGCATGGACTAGGATGGAATCTAATATATTCTTATTTGTCTGATTGGCTACTATTTTTGATCTTTTATGCTCATTATAGATTAAGGACTAAATATTCTAATAAAGTTGAAAGTTTATTAAAGAGTGATAAACAATGAATCAAAAAGCATTTGAGGAGATAATTCGGTTGAATAAAATGATAGATAATGTAGCTCAAGAGTATTGGTTAAAAAGTGTCTTATATACACCACAATGGTGGCTATTAATATTTATGCTACTTATTCCATTCTTTATTTTATGGAAATTAATTGATAGAAATAGGTTACAGGAGGTATTATTATATGTATCACTTATGTCCTTGATTTCTATAATTTTGGATTGGATAGGGTTACAGATGATCTTGTGGGCTTATCCTTATCAACTTTTTCCAGCAACTCATCCTCTTTTGAATCCATTTAATCTCAGTTTTTTACCAATTACTTATGCTTTAGTTTATCAGTATTTCTATAAGTGGAAACAATTTTTAATTGCATTAATAATCTCATCATTTATCGCTAGCTTTGTTTTAGAGCCTTTATTTACTAAGGTAGGTATATACGTGTTGATTAATTGGAAATATTATTACTCCTTTCCGATATATGTAGGGATGGGAATAGGAATGAAATACTTTGTTGATAGAGTTGGTTTAGTTGAATAGGTCATGTAGAAAGAGACAATACGAACAATAAAATTATAAATTAAAAAAATATTAGTTTATTCTTGAACATTAATCATCTTTATGTTAATATTATATTGTAAACAAGAGATGAAACTGAATTTTTTAAACTGATTTTAATAAAATAAAAGTATAAGTAATTCCGTATAATATCAGGGATATGGCCTGAAAGTTTCTACCGATTAGCCGTAAACTAATCGACTACGGGATGTTGATGTTAGTTTTAAAACTACATCTTGATCCCAAGTTATTAATTCTAAATGGAATTATATCTTGGGAATTTTTTATTTTAATTCTAATAAAAATATCTTAATAGTAGGAGGGAACTTTAATGGCTACTTTTTTGGAAAGAATTTTTAAACTATCAGAAAACAACACAAATATTAAGACTGAGGTTGTTGCTGGAATTACTACTTTTATGACTATGGCTTATATTATTTTTGTGAATCCAAGTATTGTTAAAGCGACGGGGATGCCTTTTCAAGCAGTAATGATTGCTACTGCTATTTCAGCTGCTTTTGCGACTTTATGTATGGCTTTCTTAGCTAATTATCCTTTTGCGTTAGCACCAGGTATGGGGCTTAATGCTTACTTTACCTATACTGTTGTATTAGGAATGGGACTTAGCTGGCAAGAAGCTTTAGGGGCAGTATTTATTTCTGGAGTTGTTTTTTTATTGTTAACTCTAACTAAAGTTAGAGAGACTATTATTAATGCTATGCCAAATACTTTAAAATCAGCGGTAAGTGCTGGTATTGGATTGTTTATTGCATTTATAGGAATGCAAAATGCGGGAGTTGTTGTAGATCACGGAGCAACTTTAGTTACTTTAGGTGATTTAACAGATCCTAGCGCAATTTTGGCTATAGTAGGGATTATTATAACTGGCCTATTAATGGCTAAAGAAGTAAAAGGAAGTATTTTATGGGGGATTATTATTATTACTATTTTGGCTATTCCTTTAGGTGTAGCAGAAATGCCTCAAAAGATTTTTGAAGTGCCGACATTATCTAGTTGGTCTCCAGTATTGTTTAAGGCTGATATCGCTGGGGCATGGGGCAAAGGAATTTTGACAATAATATTTGCATTTTTATTTGTAGATTTATTTGATACAGCAGGAACTTTGGTAGGTGTAAGTCAACAAGCAGGATTCTTAGATGAAGATGGTAACTTGCCTAAGGTAGAAAGAGCATTATTGGCTGACTCAGTAGGAACAATTGCTGGATCTATGATGGGAACACCAACGGTTACCACTTATGTTGAATCAGCTTCTGGTGTTGCTCAAGGAGGAAGAACAGGTTTAACAGGTGTGGTTATTTCACTTTGTTTCTTATTATCAATCTTCTTTACTCCAGTAATTGCAATTGTGCCAGCTGCTGCTACTGCACCTGCTTTGATCATTGTAGGTTCATTAATGTTAAGGAATGCAGTTCATATTGAATGGGAGAATATAGCTGAAAGTTTGCCAGCCTTTGTAACAATAATTGCAATGCCTTTCACTTACTCAATTGCTACTGGTATTTCTTTAGGATTTATTTTATATCCTATCGTGAAGTTATTTCATGGTGAAGGAAAAGATGTGCATTGGGTTGTGTATCTACTAGGAGCCTTATTTATTCTGAAATATATCTTTTTAGGAGGAGCTTAATCTTCTGATGAATAAATATAGTCAAAAAGATAATTCACACTATGTGAATTATCTTTTTTTGTATTTTATAGATTAATTTTAAACTTTTTAAAATGTTGACATAAATGAATAAAAAATGTTAAACTACTAACATGTATTGAAAATCATTTTCAATACATGTTAGTAGTTTTGTTTTTAGATAGAAAATAAATATGAGAATCTATTTAATATACTTATAATTTAGAAAAGGAGATGTAGTAAAGATGCAAAAGTTAAGGGATTTGAGATTAAGATATAAAATCTTATTAGGAATAGGAACTACTTTTTTAATAGCTATGTTAATATTAGGAGCATCAACTCAGTACCAATTAAAACGGCTAAAAATCATTAATCAAGAGAATTTAAAACAGGTACTATTAGAAGAAGAGGTAAGTAATATGAAAAGTAAGGTTGATATTATGGCTAATAGTTTATCGCAAATTTATAAACGTAAATCTTCTGAATTAAGTGAATTAGAACTAAAAAATTTACTTAGGCAACATAATAAGCAAATTCAGTTTGGAGAAAATAATTTTTTTATAATTTATAATTATAAAGGAGAAGTTATATCTTATCCAACTAATACTACATTACAAGGAGAAAATCAGTGGGAATTACAGGATTCTGTTGGAAAATACATAGTACAAGAATTTGTTAATGTTGCCAAATCTGGTGGTGGTATTGTTGACTATTTCCATAAAAATTCTAAGACTGGTGAAGAAGAATTCAGGTTGAGTTATGTTAAGACAATACCAGGAACGAAACTTCTAATTATTTCTAGTAGCTACCATGGAAAGATTAATAATATTGTTTAAAATGCTAGTCAAACCATATCTAGATATAGAGAAAAGATTTCGACTATATTACTAATTACTTTTGTAATAACTATTTTACTAATGGCTGTAGTTATAATTATTTTCTCAAATTATATTACGATAAATCTAAATAAAATATTATTAGCAATTAGTAAGATTGCTAGAGGTGACTTACGAGAGAAATTGGAGGTTAGGAGTAAGGATGAGTTAGGTCAGTTAGCAGATGGATTAAATAAAGCTATAGAATCACAAAGTAATTTGTTAGATAGGATATTAGGGATTATAGATGAAATATCAGAACATAGTCATGATTTATCTGTATTTTCAGAATCGGCTGATTCAGTTGTGGCAACAGCTAACTTAAAGATTAAAAATATTATTAAATCAATTAAACAAGTGGCTAGTAGTAGTCAGCAGATAGAAGGATTTGCTGAAAATTCTCATTCTAAGGTTAAAATAGGAAGATATAAGATTAGAGATTTAGCTATCAAAATGGAAGAAATCAATCAAGCAGTTGAAGATAGTAAATCCACTATCAGTAGTTTAGATTCTACCTCAAAAGAAATAAGTAGTATAGTGACTATGATTACAAAGATTGCAGAGCAAACAGATTTATTAGCATTAAATGCAACTATAGAAGCAGCTAGGGCTGGTGATTATGGTAGAGGTTTTGCAGTAGTAGCTTCTGAAATTAAAGATTTAGCTAGTGATACTACTAAAGCAACTGAAGAGATAATAAATTTAATAGATCAAGTTAAAGAAAAATCAGATTTAGGATTAAAGGCTGTAGATAAAGTAAAAAAAGAGACTGCTGAAGGAAAAAGGTTGATTGAGGATACAGGTATATCATTTCAAGAGATGTCTAACTTAGTTGAAGAAACATTTTCTCATACCAAGGAATCTAATTCATCAGCAAAAGGGCTAGTTATAGATAGCAAGGATGTAATAAATATAATTTCTGAGGTGAAGAATATGTCTGAAGAATCAACTGAATCTGCTGAGGAATTGGCTGAAATGTCTCAAAGTTTACATAATTTAATTGAAAATTATCAATTGTAATTTTTTAAAAATCTATTGCTTAAATTTTTATAAAACTTGACAAGTTTAGCCCTCTGTCATATAATTAATAAAAATTAGTGAATTTAAAGCACAATTAATAATAATTCCGTATAATTTCAAGAATTGGCTTGAAAGTTTCTACCGATTAGCCGGAAACTAATCAACTACGGGGTAGCAAGATAAACATATTGATTATTATATCTTATTGTCTTGTATATCCCAAACTATAGCTTAATTAAGCTATAGTTTGGGATTTTTTATTTTTTATTTAACATACTTATATAAGTAATTTATACAAAGGTTATTAATTACTAGAGAGGGGATATTGATGATAAAAGTACTAGAAGATTTTTTTGAACTATCAGAACATAATACTACTTTAAAAAAAGAGGTAATTGCTGGCTTAACTACATTTATGACTATGGCTTATATAATTTTTGTTAACCCAAATATTTTAAATCAAGCAGGAATGCCTTTTGATTCAGTAATGATTGCTACAGCTATGGCAGCTGCTTTTGCAACATTATGTATGGCTTTATTAACTAATTATCCTTTTGCATTGACTCCAGGGCTTGGGTTAAGTGCTTATTTTACATATTCAGTAGTTTTAGGCATGGGATTTAGTTGGCAAGAAGCTTTAGGAGCAGTTTTTATTTCTGGGATCATATTTATTTTATTGACTTTTACAAAAGTAAGACAGGTAATAATCAATTCTATGCCAGAAACTTTAAAACTATCAGTAAGTGCCGGAATTGGGCTTTTTATTGCATTTATTGGGATGCAGAATTCTGGAATTGTAGTTAACCATGGAGCAACTTTAGTAACTTTAGGTGATCTTACAGAGCCAGCTACTATTTTAGCAATAGTAGGATTAATTATTACTGGAATTTTGATGGCTAAAGATATAAAAGGAAGTATATTAATAGGTATCATAGCAGTAACTATTTTAGCTATTCCTTTAGGGGTAACAGATATGCCAACAAGTATTATGAAAGTACCAGATTTTAGTGTATGGTCTAAGATAGCTTTTGAGGCAGATATAATAGGGGTTTTGGAAAAAGGAATTTTAACAGTTATCTTTGCTTTTTTATTTGTAGATTTATTTGATACTGCTGCAACACTGGTAGGATTAAGCCAACAGGCAGGATTTTTAGATGATGATGGTAATTTGCCTAAGGTAGATAAGGCATTATTATCAGATTCATTAGGAACAATTGCAGGTTCAATGATGGGAACTCCAACAGTTACTACATGTATAGAGTCTGCAGCTGGTATAGCTCAAGGCGGGAAGACAGGTTTAACAGGGGTTGTAGTAGCTTTTTGTTTTGTATTATCAATCTTCTTTAGTCCTATTATCTCAATTGTTCCATCAGTTGCTACAGCGCCAGCTCTAATTATTGTTGGACTTATGATGATGAAGAATGTAGTAAATTTAGAATGGACTAATATTGCTGAAAGTCTACCTGCTTTTGTAACGATTATAGCAATGCCTTTTACTTATTCAATTGCTAATGGTATTTCTTTAGGATTTATTTTGTATCCAATAGTTAAGTTATTTCATGGCGAAGGTAAAGATGTGCATTGGATTGTTTATTTATTAGGTATTTTATTTATAATAAAGTTTATATTTATGAGTGGTATATAATTTTTTAAGAGGTATAGAATAAATTTTATATCTTTTTTAATTTATTATATTTTTGAATAATTTATCTTCCCTTTATATACTCTAATTAGAGACTTATAATATGAGGAGGATTTTATGAAAACTATAGTAGATAGAAGAGCAGATTTAGAAAAAAGAGCGTCTAAAGAGATTATTAATAATATTGAAAAATTATTAGAAGATCAAGATTATATCAATTTAGGTATTGTTGGTGGGAGTTCAGTTTCTGGTATTTTTAATCATCTAAAGGATTCTAAGCTTGCTTGGGATAAGGTTCATATCTTTATGGTAGATGAACGACTAGTTCCATTAGATAGTGATGAAAGTAATTTTAAGCTTGCTAAAGAATCATTTTTAGATAAATTAATTGAAAGCGGAAAATTAACTGAGGAGAACTTGCATCCATTTATATATGATTCTAGTCAAAAGAATTATGGCTTAAATAAGTACAGGAAAGAGTTAGATAAATATGGTGGCAAAATGGATATCGTAATATTGAGTGCAGGAGAAGATGGACATACTGCTTCACTTTTTCCAAAGCATCAATCGATTAAAGAGGATTTTGATTCATATATTTTAGTAGATAATTCTCCTAAACCTCCTGTAAGAAGAATAAGCGCCTCCAAAAATTTAATTTTAAAATCTAGAATTTCTTTTCTTCTCTTTTTTGGTCAGAAGAAGGCTGATGCTTATAAAAGTTTCTTAGACAAAGACATTTCTATTGAAGAATGTCCAGTAAAACTTGTAAAAGATATAGATGAATCGTATATTTTTACAGATATATTGTTAGATTGACTTCAATAAAGTTGAATAACTACAATAGCTAAAATTGAAAAGGATGGTAGCTACCATCCTTTTATTATTTTTTAGAATTTAATTAATAAATATCTTTTTTTAAGAAAAGCGAACATAAAATAAAAATATTTATATAAAATTAGCCTTAATCGTTGACCTTTACTGATTTTTATGTTAGTATTAATATCGGTTTGAAAAAAACACTATAAAATACGAACAATAATAAACGGAGGCGAATTTTAATGACTGCTTTATTAGAAAAAGTATTCTTACTAAAAGAAAATAATACTAATGTAAAAACTGAAATTTTTGCAGGGATTACCACTTTTATGACTATGGCTTATATTATTTTCGTTAACCCAAATATAGTCTCAGCAACAGGGATGCCAGTTGAAGCCTTAATGATTGCCACAGCTATGTCAGCAGCTTTTGGTACTTTATGTATGGCCTTCTTTTCCAATTATCCTTTTGCTTTAGCTCCAGGAATGGGGATTAATGCTTATTTCACTTATACAGTAGTATTAAAGATGGGGCTTAGTTGGCAGCAAGCCTTAGGGACTGTTTTTGTATCAGGGATTATCTTTGTTATATTAAGTGTAACTAAGGTAAGGGAGACAATTATTAATTCTATGCCTAAGAATCTAAAGTTAGCGATTAGTGCAGGAATGGGGTTATTTATTGCATTATTAGGCATGGAAAATGCCGGTATTGTAGTTAATAGTCAGGCTATCTTAGTTGATTTAGGAGATTTAACTGCTCCAGCTACATTATTAGCTTTAGTTGGAATTATAATTACAATTGTATTAATGGCTCGTAAGATTCATGGAGCTATTTTACTTGGAATTTTAGCTACTACAGTAATTGGAATTCCCTTTGGAATTGTAGAAATGCCAGAAACTATTATTAAAGTTCCTTCTTTTTCAACATGGGAACCGATCTTTTTTAAAGCAGATATTATGGGAGTATTAAATCTAGGAATTTTACCAGTTATATTCTCCTTCTTATTCGTAGATATATTTGATACAGCAGGTGCATTGATTGGAGTAAGTCAACAAGCAGGATTCTTAGATAAAGATGGAAATTTGCCTAAGGTTAATCGTGCTTTGCTATCAGACTCGATGGGAACAATTGCAGGAGCTTTAATGGGTACACCAACGGTTACTACTTATGTGGAGTCTGCTACTGGGGTAGCTGAGGGAGGAAGAACTGGCTTAACAGGAGTAACAGTTGCTCTTTGTTTTGTACTATCAATTTTCTTTGCACCAGTAGTGGCCATTGTACCAGCAGCAGCAACGGCACCAGCATTAATTATTGTTGGTTCCTTGATGATGAAGAATGCTATGCATATAGACTGGGATAAGGTAACAGAAGCTATTCCAGCCTTTATTACTCTTATTGCAATACCTTTCACTTATTCAATTACTAATGGTATTTCTTTAGGGTTTATTATTTATCCGATTGTAAAATATCTACATGGTGAAGGTGAAGATGTACATTGGATTATTAGTTTATTTGGTTTCTTATTTGTCCTAAAGTATATTTATATGTAAGTTTTATAGCGTGGGATTCCCGCGCTTTTTTCTTTTTTAAGAAGAATTATAAATATTCAACCATAAATTATTAATAGCATTTAAAATTTTTATTTAATTATGCTAATGGCTATATTATAGAAGAGTTAATCAAATATTTTAGCAATATTCTGTACTTTTCTACTTTAATAAGTTAAATAGCTGGTAAAAAAAGAAAAAGTTTATTATAATAGATATGAATATAGTTATAAATATATTTTGGAGGTGTATATTTTGAATTCTAAATTAAAAGATAAATTTACAGATCAATTATTTGATGCTATTTTATTATTAAAGGATAAAGGTGAATGTTATAAATTTTTTGAGGATATATGCACAGTAAGTGAATTAAAAGCTTTAGCTCAAAGATTAGAGGTTGCTAAAATGTTAAATGATGGATATACTTATGATGAAATTGCTGAACATACTGGTGCTAGTACAGCTACAATTAGTAGAGTAAAACGATGTTTGAATTATGGAGCAGATGGATATGAAGTAATCTTGGAGCGGATGAAAGATAATAACTAACTAACAAATAGTTGCTGTAGTAAATATTGAAGCTTAGAATAAATTTTCTAGAGAGATTAAAAATTGTTAAAAACTTAAGTTATAGTTAATTTAGTACTAGCTATTAAAATTGATAATCTTAAATAAGACAGAGTAAGGCTTAAATATATTGCTTTAGGTGGCTATAAAACTTGATGATATTCTTTAGAAAATTGTGTTTAGTCTCTTTATCTTGATTTAGAGTCAAATATAAAGGTTAGACAGGGATGTATTTATGAAATTTTGTTTATATCTAACCTTAAATCTTTTAAGATAGAGGTATAATGTTTATCTAAGCTATTTTCTAGAAAGGGTCTAATTTCTTTGATTAGCGAAGGTTATATGGTTGAATAATATAATGTATGAATCCATCTATTAGTAATAAACCCCTTTATGGGGGTTGTTTTTGTATGGGTTTATAAATATTAAAATATTTATTCTTAGAAGAGAAAATAATAATTTTTTCTATAATACTAGGATAGAATATTGATAGAGGAGGTTTAAGATGCAAGTTGTTCATGCTACCTTTGCATCAGGCGAAGGAAAAGATGCTGTTGATTTATTGAAAAATTTAGGAGTGGAGATTGAAGATTATAAATTGATTGAGTCTGAGACAGGAGATTTACTTATTATAAATCTTTTGTATCACAATGTTGATATCTTAATAGACAAGTTAAAGGATCGTTTTGATTTTACTAATAATGTACATAGAAGCTTAATAATTTTTACTCCTGACACTATAATCCCAAGCAATAAGGAGAAGACCAAAAAAGAAGATTATCGAGCTACAAGAGAAACTATTGTTACATATGCTAAAGAAAACAGTGAAATGAGTAGTCAATTAGTATTTTTAGCTGTAGTGGCTGCTATAATTGCTACTTTGGGTTTAATACTTGATAATACTCCTGTAATAGTTGGGGCAATGATTATTGCACCTGTATTTGGGCCGATAGCTACTATGGCGATAGGTATTGTATTAGGGGATTTAAAGTTATTGGTAAAAGGAATTATAGTAGAATTAGCGATTATGGGGATTGCTATTAGTATTGGAGGCATATTTGCACTTATAATTCCTAATGTTTCAATGACCCATGCTTTACAAGTTAGAATGTTACCTACTCTACCAGATTTATTAGTAGCGTTAGCAGCTGGGGGAGCGGGAGCTTATGCATTAATTACCCATGTAAAATCCCAACAATTAGTTGGGGTAGTAATAGCTGCTGCCTTAATTCCTGTTATGGCTACTATTGGGGTTGGAATATCTCTGGCTAATGCTGACATGATTATTGGAGCTTTATTGTTGTTATTTGGAAACTTATTTGCATTATTATTAGCTATTATTATAGTCTTTTATGTTAAAGGTTTAAAACCACAATGGTGGTATGAATCTACAGCTAATAAACTGATTAAGAAGAGTTTAATCATTTTGACTCTTTCTGTTATTATATTGACTTTGCCTCTATCAGTGATAACTTATAATCAGATGATTAAAGAAGAGCCAGAAGATGTTGTTCGTAAGATATATCGTGAACATTTTGGTGATGAACTAGAAAGTAGACTTTTTTCTATTGATGTAAAAGATAAGGAAGTAGATTTAATTATTTATACTCCTGTTGATACTGATAAACATTATTTTCAGTTACTAGCTAATAAGATTAAAGAAAAGTTAGGAGAAGATTACAAGGTTATCTTCGAAATTATTCCTACACAAAGGTTAGAGACCCCCTTACAATCTTCTTGACAATAAAGTAATATTTTGTTATGATATTAATAACCTGATAAACAGGGTTGTTTACTAGGGATTAATTTTAAGGAGGCGGAAATATGAAAGTTGTAAATAATATTACTGAATTGATTGGTCAAACACCGCTTGTTAAATTAAATAGATTAGTGCCTGAAGGTGCTGCAGATGTTTATGCTAAATTGGAATCTTTCAATCCAGGTGGTAGTGTTAAAGATAGAATTGCTCTTAATATGATTGAAAGTGCTGAAAAAGAAGGTTTGTTGAAGCCAGGTGGTACAATTATTGAACCTACTAGTGGGAATACTGGAATTGGCTTAGCAATGGTTGGTGCTGCTAAAGGCTATAAAGTAATTTTAACAATGCCTGATACAATGAGTATTGAAAGAAGAAAGATATTGAAAGCATTTGGAGCAGAAATTTTATTAACTCCTGGAGAAAAAGGGATGCCTGGTGCTATAGATAAGGCTAAGGAATTAACAGATGCTAATGATGATTATTTTATGCCACAGCAGTTTATGAATGCAGCTAACCCAGAGGTACATAGAAACACAACTGCTAAAGAGATTATAGAAGCTACTGATGGTAACTTGGATGCTTTTGTAGCAGGTGTTGGAACTGGTGGAACTGTTACTGGAACTGGAGAAGTCTTAAAAGAAGAAATTTCAGATATTAAGATTGTAGCAGTAGAACCAACTGGATCTCCTGTACTTAGTGGAGGTAATCCTGGACCACATATGATTCAAGGAATTGGAGCAGGTTTTATTCCTGATGTTCTAAATACAGATATCTTAGATGAGGTTAAACAGATTGACAATGAAGAAGCTATGGAGATGGCACGTAAATTAGCTGTAGAAGAAGGAATTCTTGTTGGTATTTCTTGTGGAGCAGCTATAGCAGCAGCTATCAAAGTTGCTCAAGAATTAGGTGCTGGAAAACGGGTTGTAGTTATAGCTCCAGATACTGGAGAGAGATATTTAAGTACTACATTGTTTAAAGCAGAATAGCTGTTGGCTATCAGCTAGTAGCTATTAGCTAAAAACTAAAAGCTAACAATTAAATACAAACTCTTATCAAGAGAGGTGGAGGGACTGGCCCAATGAAGCCCAGCAACCATCCCTATTTGGGAAAGGTGCTAATTCCAGCAATACTTATGTATTGAAAGATGAGATTATATGCCGTTGTATATAATGAAAATCCTCTTCTTTCAAGAAGAGGATTTTTTTAGATTAAAACCAAGTATTTGTATTGACATACTCAGAATAATATGATAGTCTTTGTAATAATATAAATACATAAAAACAAAGTGGAATACCAGGGAATGGAGTGATAACAAATGAAGATCAAAGTTAATGGTAAAGAAGTAGAGTTAAAAAAAGGATTAACAGTAAGTGAATTATTGCTAAAAGAAGATGTAGATATGCCAGATATGGTATCAGTAGAGTTGAATGGCGAAATTTTAGAGCGAGATAATTTCTCTGATAAAGCTCTAAAGTCTGGCGATAAGGTAGAGTTTCTATACTTCATGGGTGGTGGAGCAAATGTATGATTTTAGTGAAGAACAGTTACAGAGATATTCAAGGCATATTATTTTACAGGATGTTGGTGTAGAAGGGCAAGATAAGTTATTAAATGCTTCAGTCTTGATTATAGGAACTGGAGGGCTTGGAACGCCAGCAGCACAGTTTTTGGCAGCGGCTGGTATTGGTAAGATTGGCTTGGTAGATGCAGATAGAGTAGAGTTATCAAATCTACAGCGTCAAGTTTTACATCATACACCTGATGTAGGTAAGTTAAAGGTAGAATCGGCTAAAGAGAAGATCAATGCGATGAATCCTGATGTAGAGGTTAAAACCTATGATTACTATCTAACCTCCCAAAATATCAAAGAGGTTATTAGAGAATATGATTTTGTAATAGATGGGACAGACAACTTCCCGGCTAAATTTTTAATCAATGATGCTTGTGTAATGGAAGATAAGCCTTTCTCACATGCAGGAATTATTAAGTTTGGAGGTCAGACCACAACTGTAGTTCCAGGAGGCGAGACACCATGTTATAGATGTATCTTTCCTCAACCACCTAAGCCTGGTTCAGTCCCTTCTTGTAAGGAAGCAGGAGTTATAGGAGTTATGGGTGGAGTGATTGGAACTATCCAAGCAACAGAGGCTATTAAGTATATTCTAAAAAAAGGTGAATTATTAACTGGCAAGTTACTGACCTATGATGCATTGAAGATGAAGTTTAGAAAGATTAACTTAAATAAGAGAGAAAACTGTGGGATTTGTAGTGATGACCCAGAAATAACAGAATTAATCGATTATGAGCAAGGGGTTTGTGAATTATGATAATTAAATTGCCAGAAAAGTTATATCAGCAATTATTGGAGCATGTTCGGGATGAATTCCCAAATGAGGGTTGTGGTTTAGTGGCTGGAGTGATAGCTGATGAAGAGATTGAGGTTAAGAAAGTATATACTATGACCAATCTAGATTCTTCAGCAGAACACTTTACAATGGATCCAAAAGAGCAGTTTGCAGTAGTCAAAGAAGTTAGAAATAAGGGCTATGATTTAATTGGAAATTATCATTCCCATCCTTTTACCCCTTCTCGTCCATCGGAAGAGGATAAGAGATTGGCTTATGATGAAGAAGCAATTTATTTTATCTTATCATTAAAGGATGAAGAGCCAGTATTAAAGGCTTTTAGTATTAAAGAACAGAAGAAAGTTACTCAAATAGAGATTGAATTAATTTAATGAAAGGAAGGTGACAAGTATGAGTAATCGACCTATTTTTAATATTTCAGCTACGGTGAAAGAAGATACGAATAATTATCCGAATTTAGTTGAACGATTTGTAGATGGTGATTTAGATGAAGCTAGGTTTAAAGGGCGTAGAGTTCCAATGGGAATTTATAGCCAAAGAGGTTATAAATCAGGTAAAGAGAGGTATATGGTAAGAGTTAGAATTCCTGGTGGAGTAGTGACTAAGGAGCAGTTAAAGGTATTAAATCAATTGAGTAAAGAGTATGGGAATGCTTATCTTCATATTACCACTAGACAGGATATACAGCTTCATCAGCTTAAGATTGAGGATACCCCAGAAGTACTATTCAAGCTATTAGAGGCAGGCTTAAGCCCACGAGGTGGTGGAGGTAATACCGTTAGAAATATCTTGAACTCTGCTAGAGCAGGTGTTAACCCTGAGGAAGCTTTTGATACAACACCTCATAACTTAGCGTTAACAGAATATTTAATTAAGACACGTTCTTCTTTTAATTTACCAAGAAAGTATAAGATAGCCTTCTCCTCTGACCCTAAAGATGATTCTTTAGCTACATTAAATGACCTAGGTTTTATAGCTACTAAGAAAGATGGTCAACGAGGCTTTAAAGTATATGGTGGAGGGGGAATGGGAGGCTCCTCAGAATTGGGGATAGTCTTAGAAGACTTCGTAGAAGAGGATAAGATCTTCCATATAGCAGAGGCTATTAAGAGGTTCTTTGATGAATATGGTGATCGTAGTAATAAGCATAGGGCTAGATTACGCTTTGTAAGAAAGAGGCTTGGTGATAAAGAGTTTGTCAATAAATACAAAGAGTACTTAGCTGAAGTATTAGCCGAAGATTTAGAGGTTGAAGAGTTAAATAGTTATGAAGAATTAAGAACAGGTAAGGGAGAAAAAAATGATTTGAATGTAGATTATCTTTATACAGAGAAGGTAGAAGGCTACTATTCTTTAGAGCTGAGAATGGAGAATGGAGATATTAGTTATGATGAGTTGAATTCATTATTAGGTTTATTAGATAATAGTGAGTTATCTATTAGAACTACTATCAAACAAGGATTATTGATTAGAGGTATTAAAGGAGAAGATTTACAAGGGCTAATCGAGAAAATTAATCAAATCAATCCTAATCTAGTAGTGGCTAATATGGGAACAATGCCTGTTTCTTGTAAAGGTGCATCGACTTGTAAATTAGGATTATGTATTTCGCCTAATTTATCAGAGGCTATCAGAGAAAGATTAATGACTTTAGATGACAAGTTACAATCAGTATTACCTCAAATCTATATTAGTGGTTGCCCAAATGTTTGTGGACAGCATATCATTGCTAATCTTGGTTTTGAAGGTAAGGCTAAGCGGCATAATGATAGATTGCTTCCCTACTATGCATTATTCTTAGGAGGAAACGTAGAAGAAGGTAATAGTAAGTATGGAGACGCAGCTGTAGATATTCCTGCTAAGCGTATACCAGATTTTCTAGCAGAATTGGCTAGATTATTGGCTGAAGATGGAGATTATAACCGAGTTAATTTTAATACTTACCTAGAAAAGGGTGGAAAGACTAAGATAGTTGAATTAGCTGAGGAATTTATTGCAATTCCTACTTATGAAGAAGATTCAGATATTTATAAGGATTGGGGTAAAACAGAAGACTTTTCCTTAGCAGGTAGAGGGCCTGGAGAATGTGGAGCAGGTGTAATGGATATTATTAAATTGGATATCGATACTGCTAAATCTAATTATAAGAAAGCGATTAAAGAAGAAGATGATGATGAACTTTATAAAGCTATCATTAATTCATCTAGAGCATTATTGGCTGTAAGAGGTATAGATACAGATAAGGATAGAGTTATTTTAGCAGAATTTAAAACCGAGTTTATTGATAAGAATTTAGTAGATAATCATTATAATGAAACTTTAAATGCTGCATTAGATTATAAATTGGGAGATATTGATAATCTATTCTCTTATCAAAATAAAATAAATAATTTAATTGAAAGAGTAGAGTATTTATTTAATTCCTTAAATGCTAAGTTAGAGTTTGAGCTAGAAGAAGTTTCTAGTGATAATAATAACGAAGATAAGAATATCTTAGATAGCGAGGTGGCAGATTTAAGAGGGGTAAAATGTCCAATGAATTTTGTAAAAGCTAAAGTGGCCCTAGCACCTCTAAATTCAGGAGATATATTAGATATTTATTTAGACGAAGGGGAGCCAATAGCTAATGTTCCCCAGAGTTTAATCTCTGAAGGGCATGAGGTTTTATCTAAAGAGAAGCGAGAAGATGGATCTTATAGTTTAAAGGTAAAGAAGGTATAGTAATAATTTGTTATGTTAAGTTGGCAGGTGATAGTTAAATTTTGATATAGCTATATAACTGTAGTAAGCAGTGGCAAGTAGCAGGTGACCATTTCAAATTTGTTGGAGCTAGTAACTTGCCACTAGTTATTAAAACATCACATCATCTATTTAGAGTAACAATTTTTCTATTAGAACATATATTAATAACTGTAAATTATATGCTATCAAGCAACTAATTTGAGAAGTAGGAGGAGAAGAGTATGAACTTTGAAACGAAGTTAGTAAATTTAAAAATAAAAGATCAATATGGAGCTACTAATACGCCAGTTTATTTAAGTAACTCCTTTGCTTATGAAGATGCAGAAGAACTGGAGAAAGTATTTAAGAATCGTGCTTTAGGATATGCCTATTCCAGGGTTAGTAATCCAACAATTAAAGCTCTAGAAGATAAATTAGCTAGTTTGGAAGGAGGAAAACAGTCTATACTTGCTGCTTCAGGGATGGCAGCTATTTCTACAGCTACATTAACATTATTAGAGGCAGGTGATGAGTTTGTAGCAACTAGTTCTTTATTTGGAGGAACTTATAATCTATTTAAAAATTATCAAAAGTATGGTATTACTCCTCGATTTAGTCAAGGGGTTGAACGAGATGATATTGCTAAGTTAATAACTAATAAAACTAAGTTTGTCTTTCTAGAGACATTAGGTAACCCTAAATTAGATATCCCAGATATTAAAGGTATAGCTGAAGTATGTGAGAAGAATAATATCCCACTAATTGTTGATAGTACAATGACAACTCCAGCTTTAATTAAGCCATTAGAATTGGGTGCAAATATTGTAATTCATTCTACTTCCAAGTATATCAATGGTACTGCTAATTCTATCGGAGGGGTAATTATAGATGGTGGAAATTTTGACTGGACTATTTTTGCTAACTTCTCTGAATATAAAAGATTTGGAAAGTTAGCTTTTACTGTTAAAGCAAGAGGAGAGACATTTAAAGATTTCGGACCTTCTTCATCTCCGCTAACTTCTTTGTTAAATGAGTTAGGGATTCCTACTTTGGCTTTAAGGATGGAAAAGCATTCTAATAATGCTTTGGAGTTGGCAAATTTTTTGTTAGAACATCCTAAGGTAAAAGAGGTTAATTATCCAGGTTTAGAGAGTAATAAATATAATGAGCGGGCTAAAAATCTATTAAAAAATGACTTTGGTGGAATGTTGACCTTAAGAGTGGCTAGTAAAGATAAGGCTTTTAAAGTCATAAATAAATTAAAATATTTCTATAATTTAGCTAATATTGGTGATGTTAAGTCACTGGTTATCCATCCCGCCTCTACAATCTATGCTAAAAATACAGTAAAAGAGAGAGAGGCATTAGGTGCTTATGATGATTTAATTAGAGTAAGCGTTGGAATTGAGGATATAGAAGATCTTAAAGCAGATTTTGCACAAGCACTTAAATAATAATGTACAATGTATAATTTACAATTGTCAAGTAAAATCGTTGAAATACAAATATTTAATGAGTGATTAAAAGAAATCTAGTACTAAATCTTTTAATAATTGCTTTTTAATTATGCATTGTACATTGTCAATTGTAAATTAATAAACGGGAGGAGTTTGAGTATGGAGGAATCGAACAAAAATATAGTTTGGCATGAAGGAAAGGTAAGTTATGAAGATAGATGTGATAATTTAGATCAAGAGGGATTGGTTGTTTGGTTTACTGGACTTTCAGGAGCTGGCAAATCTACTGTTGCTGTAGAGGTTGAGAAAGAGTTAATTAAATTAGGTAAGGCTGTCTACCGTCTAGATGGCGATAATGTACGCCATGGCTTAAATTCCGATTTGGGATTTACTGCTGAGGATAGAAATGAGAATATTCGTCGAATTGCTGAAGTGGCAGCATTATTTAAGGATGCAGGATTGATTACATTGGCTTCTTTTATCTCTCCTTATCAAGAGATAAGAAATTTTGCTCGACAAAGAGCAGGAGAAGATAACTTTATTGAAGTTTATGTTAAGGCAGATGTAGATACTTGTGCTGAACGTGATCCTAAAGGATTATATGAGAAGGCTAAAAGTGGGGAAATTAAGAATTTCACTGGAATATCTGCTCCTTATGAAGTTCCAGAAAATTCAGAGTTGATTATAGATACTACTAAATTATCAGTGGCTGATTCAGTAAAGAAGGTATTGGGGGTAATTATAAATGATTAAAAAATTACGATTGTTGAAGGCGGTTACTTGGAGAATAACTGCTACAACAACTACCATGCTAATTGTCTATTTCTTAACTGGAGAATTGAAGTTGGCTGGTTCTGCAGCTTTGGTCGAGATAATTTCTAAAATTGCTATCTACTATCTTCATGAAGGCATTTGGGAAAGAATAACTTTAAGAGAAGGTAATGATATTGAGCATGAAATGGAAGAATTAGCTGCTAACTAATTTAAAGTAGATATAAAATCTCAATAGTTAGCGAGTGGAGTCGCTTGATTTTTAGTTAACAGCTTCTAAGAATTTAAATTACGTCTTATATTTTAACTTATCTAATTCTAATTGTAAATATATTAGGAGGAATTATTATGTCAATTGAAGCTCATGGTGGAAAGTTAGTAAATAGAGTATTAGAAGGAAAAGAACGTGAAGATTTATTGAAGAAAGCTATTGAGATGCCACAGTTAAAGTTAAGTGTACGTGATCTAACAGAGGCAGAGAATATAGCTATTGGACTTTATAGTCCACTAGAAGGATTTATGAATCAGGATGATTATATTAAAGTTGTTGAAGAGATGCATTTAATTAATGGTTTAGCTTGGACTATTCCTATTGTATTAGGAGTTAGTAAAGAAGAGTCAGAGAGTTTGAAGACAGGTCAAGATGTTGCTTTAACTGATAGTGAAGGAACTGTATATGCAGTTTTACATTTGGAAGATAAATATGAATATAATCAAGAGAAGGAAGCTGAGTGGGTATATAAAACTACAGATACTGAACATCCAGGAGTAGCTAAAATTTATGAACGTGGAAAAGTTCTATTAGGTGGTAAGATCTCATTATTAAGAAGAATTAAGCATAAGCTATTTAATGAGTATAGATTAGATCCAAAGGATGTTAGAGAATTAATTGAAGAGCAAGGATGGAAGCGAGTTGTAGGATTTCAAACTAGAAATCCAATTCATAGGGCTCATGAATATATTCAGAAGTGTGCTTTAGAGATTTGTGATGCCTTACTATTAACACCATTAGTAGGCGAGACTAAGGGTACTGATGTTCCAGTAGAATATCGAATTGAAAGCTATGAAGTAGTAATGAATAAAATTTACCCTCAAAACAGGACGGATTTAGCTGTGTTTCCGGCAGCAATGAGATATGCAGGACCAAGAGAGGCGGTATTTCATGCCTTGTGTCGCAAAAATTATGGCTGTACCCATTTTATTGTAGGGCGTGACCATGCTGGAGTTGGTGATTATTATGGTACATATGAAGCGCAAGAGATCTTTGATAACTTTAAGGCTGAAGAGATAGGTATTGAACCATTATGCTTTGAACATGCGTTTTATTGTAAAGATTGTGAAAGTATGGCTACTGCGAAGACATGTCCTCATAGTCAAGAAACTCATATCTTCTTAAGTGGTACTAAAGTACGTGGCTTATTAAGGGAAGGAAAGAAGCCGCCTAAAGAGATGACTAGACCAGAGGTGGCAGATGTGTTGATAAGAGGGATGGCGAGATAATCGCTAAAGTTCTATAAGCGATTATCGTCTACGAGTTTCTTTAGAAACTCTTCGTGATTATAAAGTTTCTAAAAAGAGGGAAACTTTATTTCTCTGCACGAAGAGTCCGGAGGACTCGTAGGGACGTTGACCTAAAGGGAGCTAAAGTTCTATAAGCGATTATCGTCTACAAGTTTCTAAAGGCTTGGAGAGTTTAATAATTTATAATGTAAAATCTAGAGTGTATAATTAAAGATTAAGTTTTTCAAAACTTAATTCAAAAAAATATGATGTGATTTAGTCATTTAGGATTTTATAGTGATCGGTGAAATTTGTGTTTTGATTATCAATTATCAATTATCAATTATCAATTTTACATTATACATTCGAAAATGTGTACATTTTCAAAGGGTGATGAATATGAAAAATATCGAAATCGTTAAATTGAATACTGATATCTTAATCATCGGTGGTGGAGCTGCTGGATGTTATGCTGGAGCTAGGATAAAGGAAGAAGACCCTAAAAGCGATGTTCTAATAGTTGACAAAGCCCATATTAAGCGGAGTGGTTGTTTGGCAGCAGGAATTAGTGCAATTAATGCCTATTTAAATCCTGGAGTAACTCCAAGGGATTTTTTGGATTATGTTAAGAATGATTCAGAAGGATTAGTCAGAGATGATCTAGTTTATACTCTAGCACAGGGATTAAATAAAGCAAGCAATTGGCTGGAAAAATGGGGATTACCCTTCTTGAAGGATGAAGTTGGTAATTATGTAGCTAAGGGTAAGCGGAGTGTTAAGATTAATGGTGAGCATATTAAGCCGATTATGGCTAAAGCTGTTAAAGAGAGTGGAGTAGAGGTTCTAAATAGGGTTAATATTACTAATTATATACTAATAGATAACAAAGTTAGCGGAGCCTTTGGTTTTTCAGTAAGAGAGAATAAGTTTTATGTTATTCAAGCTAAGGCTGTTATCTGTGCTACAGGAGGAGCTTCTGGAATTTATAAACCTAATAATCCAGGGGCAGCGAGACATAAGATGTGGTATTCTCCTTTTAATACTGGAGCAGGATATGCTATGGGTATTAGGGCTGGAGCAGAGATGACTACCTTTGAAATGAGGTTTATTGCGTTAAGAACGAAGGATACTATTTCTCCTACAGGTGTTCTGGCTCAAAGTTTTAAGGCGAAACAAATTAATAGAGATGGATTAGAGTATCAAGAGCAGTATAAGAAGAATTCTACCCCGTATAGATTACATGCCACCCTATATGAGAATCAGCGGGGGAAGGGGCCTTGCTATTTAGATGTTACTCATTTAAATGATGATAGTAATAATCGTTTAAAGCGATCATTTTTAAATATGTCTCCAGGGATTGTCTTGAAATGGGCTGATAGTGAGGTGGAACCTAATCAAAATCCAGTTGAGATTTATGGAACAGAACCCTATATTGTAGGGGGACATTCTCAATCAGGCTATTGGGTTGATAGTAAAAGAAGGAGTACCTTAGAAGGTTTATATGCAGCTGGAGATGTAGCTGGAGGAGCACCTAAAAAGTATGTTACTGGTGCTATGGTTGAAGGTGAGATAGCAGGGCTTGATGCTTTGAATTATATTGGCAATCTAGAATATGTAGAAGTTAGTGATAAAATTATAGATAAGGAGCTGGATAGAGTATTCTCTCCTTTAGAGAAATCGGAAGGTTTTCTTCCTGAAGATCTCGAAGAAAGATTACAAAAGATTATGGATGAATATGCTGGTGGCTTAAGCAGTAATTATCGTTTGGATGAAGGAAAGCTTATTAGAGCTAGAAAAGAGCTTAAAATATTAAAAGAAGATTTAACTAGAGCAAGAGCCAAAGATATTCATCAGTTGATGAATCTACATGAAGTTATTGATCGGGTGGATGTAGCTAGAGTGCTAGTGGAACATCTACTATATAGAAAAGAGACTCGTTGGAGATGTTATCAAGAGAGAGTTGATTATCCAAATAAAGATGATAAAAATTGGTTTAAATTTGTCAATTCTATTTATGATCCAGAGCTTGACAAGATTAAAATTATTGAAAGAGATCATATAAAGTTAGGTGATTTAGATGTCAGTAAAAATTAATAAAAGTTTATGTAATGGGTGTGGAAATAGTAAAGAATCCCGTTGTATGAGAGTTTGTCCTGGTAATTTAATATATAAGAATAAAGATAATCAAGCTGAAATAAGGGACAAACGGGAATGCTGGGACTGTGCTGCTTGTGTTAAAGAATGCCCAAGGCAAGCTATCGAAATGTATTTACCAGTGGAAATTGGTGGGAGAGGTTCTACTTTACAGGCACAAGACTTGGGCGATAAGATAGTCTGGAAGTTAAATAAATTAGATGGTTCTGTAGAGGAGTTTAATATTCAAAATAAGTTATGGTTTAATTCAAATTTATAAGCATATCATCTTTGATGATATGCTTATTTTTTTATTGAGGTAGCTATAAAATCTAACTGTAAAAAATTTCAGTTAGGAAAGTGAGAAAGATTTTAAGATTAAGTTAGGAAATTATATTAGTCTAGCAATTATCTTTTTATATATGTAGCTATTGAAATAAAAAATATAAATAAAGTTAGAGTTTTAGTGAATTTAAAAACTAAAGTCTAGGATTAGAATTTGGGCTTTAGTTTTTTGATTTAGAGTTATTGATCGAAGATTTAATTACTAATTTATTAAAATAAAATTTTAGCTTTATAATTAGACTAATTCTCTAGGTGCAATCTTTTCTGATTATACATTATTAGAAAGTAAATTATCCATTAATAAGAATTCATTTGGATAAGTCTTTAAATCTTTATCATGAATTATAATATATGAAGAAACTTAACGCAAATATAACATATAACTAACATAATTTTAACTTCGACACTCTATTTTTGTCAAAAAAACGAAAATAACTTGACATAATCAGTTATTATGATTATAATATAACATATAGTTTACATAGACCTAACACAAAATTATGTTAGGTTTTGTTTAAAGTTTTTAAAAATAATATTATTTTTAAATTTATTCATCAATATTAGAAGAGGTGAAGTTAATGGTTAAAGATAAGTTTAATGACGCAGAAAGTATAAAAGTGAAAGATAAGAAGAGTAATCTTCATTCGTGGAGTGCTCAAAACAATGTAGACCCTAAGGTGATAACTAAGGCAGAAGGAATCTATTATTGGGATCATACTGGCCAAAAGTATTTTGATATGTCATCCCAATTAGTTAATGTTAATATTGGTCATGGAAATAAAAAAGTAATCGATGCAATTAAAGAACAGGCAGAAAAATTACCTTATATAGGTCCGGCTCATGCAGTTGATGTTAGAGCAGAGTTAGCTACTAAACTATTAGAAGTTGCACCGGATAATATGGGTAAAGTATTCTTTACCATTGGTGGGGCAGAAGCAAATGAAAATGCATTAAAGATCGCCAAGATGTTTACTGGTCGAAATAAGGTGATGTCTAGATATCGTTCTTATCATGGGGCGACTTATGGAGCAGCCAATTTAACAGGAGAGCCAAGAAGATTCACCTGTGAACCTGGAATTCCTGGGTTTATTAAATTCTTTGATCCTTATTTATATCGTAGTCCAATTGAATTTAATAATGAAGAGGAGGCTAGTCAATATTATTTAGATCAACTAAGGGAACAGATAATTTATGAAGGTCGAGAGAGTATAGCTGCTATCTTTTTAGAAACTGTAACTGGTAGTAATGGAGTGATTATTCCTCCAAAAGGATATTTGCAAGGGATTAGAAAGATATGTGATGAGTTTGGTATTTTAATGGTTTGTGATGAAGTAATGGCTGGTTTTGGTAGGACAGGTAAATGGTTTGCTTGTAATAACTGGGATGTAGAGCCAGATTTGATTACATTTGCTAAAGGAGTGACTTGTGGTTATGTGCCTTTAGGAGGAGTACTAGTTAGAAGAGATATCGCTCAATACTTTAATGATAATACTTTAATGTGTGGACTAACTTATAGTGCTCATCCAATGGGTTGTGCAGCTGGATTAGCTACCTTGGAAGTTTATGAAGAAGAGAAGTTAATAGAAAATTCCAGGGCAATGGAAGTAGTTTTAGGATCAGAATTAGAAAATTTAAAAGCCAAACATCCATCTGTAGGTGATGTTAGATATATTGGTCTTTTCTCAGCAATAGAGCTGGTTAAGGATAAAGTAAGTAAAGAACCACTAGTAAGTTATGGTCAAGATCCCGATGGAATAATGCCTCAAATTTTAACTAGTCTGAAAGAAAAAGGCTTTTCGACTTATTCCCATGAGAATATTATTATCATAGCACCACCTTTGACTATTAAAGAAAGGGAGATTAGAGAAGCGATGTCAATTATGGATGAGGTCTTAACTGAAGTTGATGATATGGTTGTTTAATAAAAGATATGATTTAAAAAGATTAATGTAAGAATTTGTTTTATATTATTCAAAATAACAAGGAGTTGATAATGATGACAGAGTTATTAACAGAATTGAAAAAGATTAGTTTAGAGTTAAATGATAATGCAATTAATTTTGCTCAAAAATTAATTCAAACCCCAAGTATTAGTGGGACTGAAAAGGATGTAGCAGATTTATTATTGGCAGAGATGAAGAGGTTAGGTTATGATGAAGTCTTTAGAGATGATATGGGAAATGTAGTAGGAATAGTTGAAGGGACTAAAGAAGGACCAGTAATTATGTATAACTCACATATGGACCATGTTAGCCCGGGAGATCCAAATAACTGGGAAGGATATGATCCTTATGGTGGTGAGATTGATATTTGTAAGGTAGATAACCAAGATGGTGAAGAAGAAGAAGCAGAATGTATTCATGGTAGAGCAGCTTCTGATGTTAAAGGTGGAGAAGCAGCTCAGGTTTATGCAGGGGGAGTTTTAGCTAAATTAAAAGAACAAGGCTATGATTTTAAAGGTAAATTCATCTTTACAGGAGTAGTTCAAGAGGAACCGGCAGAGATGGTAGGAATGAATCATTTAATTGACAAGACCTTTAAAGAAGAAGGGATTGACTATGATGCTATGGTATCTTCTGAAGCAACTTCATTGAAGCTTTATTGTGGTCATCGTGGTCGAGTAGAGATGTTGGCTACTGTTTATGGACGTACTTCTCATGGGAGTGCACCGTGGTTAGGTATCAATGCTATCTATAAGTCCATGCCTTTGATTTCTAAAATTAAAGATGAATTATATCTATCATTGCCTCAAGATGAAGAGTTGGGTCAGGCTTCTTTATCACTAAATATTATTGAATGTTCTCCAGGGGCACTATCTATTGTACCAGATAAATGTATGCTATCAATTGATAGAAGAACTATTCCAGGAGAGAGTGCTGAAACTGCTCTTGATGAGATTCAAAATTTAATAGATCAAATAGTTAGTGAAGATGAAGATTTTAAAGCAGATGTTAAGGTTAAAACTGCTTTAGAAAAGTCATATACTGGCGTGGAATATGAAGTACCTAAAGTAATGGCACCTTGGAAGATTAGTACAGAACATCCTTTTGTAAAGGCAGCAGTTAGTGCTTTAGAAGAATTAGACGAGCCGGTAAAATATGGATATTGGGACTTTGGAACTGATGCTAGTAAGACAGCTGGGATTGATAGAAAACCAACTATTGGTTACTCTCCAATGCAAGAACAATATGCTCACACTCCTTATGATAAAGTGAGAATAGATTATATAAGTAGAGCAATAGTAGGAAATTCAGCGATTTATCTTAAGGCTGTTGAAGCTGGGAAAGAAGCATTTGAAGAATTATCATGGTAAATAAAAAAGAGTATTTTCTTGTTAGAGCAAGAAAATACTCTGCAATAAAATAATTAACCACTATTATGATATATGATTATTTAGTTAAAATCAAGTTGATTTAATTATAAAATAGGAGGGGATTGATATGAGTATTAAAACTCAAAGAGAGATAAATGGTTTATATGAATTGACTAGTTCTGCAACTAAAAGAATTGCAGATAGCAAATATTATAATAAAGATTTGGCTCCTACTCAATTGAAGGAGAGAAGTTGGAAAACTCATAATATTGCAGCTTTGTGGGTAGGAATGTCTGTTTGTATTCCGACTTATATGATGGCTTCGGGTTTGATGGCTGCTGGATTATCGTGGTGGCAAGCTATATTAAATATTTTAATAGGGAATTTAATTGTATTGATTCCAATGCAGTTAAACTCTCATGCTGGAACTAAATATGGAATTCCTTATCCTGTATTTGCTCGCTTAAGTTTTGGGATTAAAGGAGCTAATATTGCGGCAATGGCCAGAGGTTTAATTGGAGCTGGTTGGTTTGGGATTCAGACTTGGATTGGTGGAGGAGCTTTAAATAGTGTTTTAGCAGCTTTAAGTCCAAGTTGGGCAAGTTGGTCAGGTGGAATTTGGGTTTCCTTTCTAATCTTTTGGGCTTTAAACGTTTGGATTGCCTATAAAGGTCCTGAAACTATTAAGTTTATGGAATCTTGGGGTGCACCAATTTTAGGCTTCTTATCATTAAGTTTAATGGCTTGGGCTTATTTTAGTGTAAAATCTCATGGGCATGGAGTAATGGAAATTTTAAATATGCCAGCAAGTTATGGCCAAGGAGAATTTTGGAAGATATTCTTAGGTGGGCTAACTGCTAATATAGCTTTCTGGTCAACTTTAGCATTAAATATTCCTGATTTCAGTCGTTATGCTAAAAGTCAAAAAGATCAATTTATGGGTCAATTATTGGGATTACCAATGACTATGGCAGCATTTGCTTTTGTAGGAGTATTTGTAACAGGAGCTACTGGAATTATTTTTAATGAATTTATTTGGGATCCAGTAGCAGTTATTGCTAAAATAGGGAGTCCTGCTGCTGCTATTTTTGGAGCAGTTGGGGTTGTAGTAGCTACTTTAACTACTAATATAGCTGCTAATGTAGTAGCAACCGCTAATGATATCTCTAACTTAAAACCTGATAAGATTTCTTTTAGTACTGGTGCTTTAATTACAGGGGTTTTAGGAATGGTTATTATGCCATGGAAGTTATTATCTAGTGCAGGAGCTTATATATTTGGTTGGTTAGGAACTTATGGTATTTTATTAGCTCCATTAGCTGGGATTTATATTGCTGATTATTATATCTACCGCAATAAACAGATTCATGTAGAAGATTTATTTAAAGGTGAAAGTAGCCGATATTGGTATCAAAATGGTTATAATAAAAAGGCGCTTCAGGTTTGGGTCTTGTGTGCTGCTCCAGCGATAGTAGGTAAATTTATCAGTAGTTTAGGATTTTTAGCTGAGAATGGTTGGATTATAGGGTTTATATTGTCTATTGTTGTATATCCGCTGATGATGAGAGAAGAAGAGAATTCAGTCTTATCAGAGGATGAGAATATGATGATTACTGAATTTTCAGCAGAGGAAGCAATTTAGATTTTAATGCTGGTCAAAATATTTTGACCAGCATTAAATAATTGATAATACTTCTAAAAGGAGTGGTATAGATGAGTTTATTAATTAAGAATGGAACTATTATTACTGCTACTGATACATTTAAAGCAGATTTATTAATAGAAGGGGAAAAGATTATAAGTATTGGAAAAGATCTAACAATAGAACAAGGAGAAATTATTGATGCTACAGATCAATATATTTTGCCAGGAGCTATAGATGTTCATACCCATTTAGAGATGCCCTTTGGAGGAACAGTCTCTGCTGATAGTTATGAAGCAGGAACTAGAGCAGCTGCTTGTGGTGGTGTGACTACAGTCTTTGATTTTGCTATCCAAAATGAAGGACAAGGTTTGATAGAAACGATTAATAAGCGAGATAAGTTATGTGCTCCTCAGGCTTGTGTAGATTATGCTTTTCATGTTGCAATAACTGATTTAAGAGCAGAAGTTTTAGGGGAATTAGAGGATGCTGTAGCTTATGGAGTCCCTAGTTTTAAAGCTTTTATGGCTTATAAGAAGGCAGGATTAATGATAGATGATGCTGTTTTGGCAGATTTATTAGAAAAATCAAAAGAGGTCAGAGCTTTAATTGGGGTTCATGCTGAAAATGCTGACTTAGTTGAAAGTAGAACTGAAAAATTTTTAGCAGAAGGAAAGACTTCGGCGTGGTATCATTATTTAAGTCGGCCAGAATTTGTAGAAGCAGAGGCCAATAAGCGAGCAATCCATTTAGCTAAATCCTTAGATGCTCCTATATATATTGTTCATCTGGCTAATGCAGAAGGGATGGATGAAGTCACCAAAGCTAGAGATGAAGGTTATGAAATTTATGCTGAAACCTGTCCTCAATATTTACATTTTACTAAAGAGGTCTATAAACGAGAAGATGGAAGAAATTTTGTCTGTTCACCACCTATGAAAAGCCAAGAGAGCCAAGCTGCTCTTTGGGAAGGGATTAAAAGAGGCGATATCTCTGTAGTGGCTACAGATCATTGCCCATTCCAGAGTGAAGAGAAGGATTGGGGTGAGGATGATTTTTCTAAGATTCCAAATGGATGTATGGGTGTAGAAAATTTATATCCTTATATGCTAAGTGAGGCTAATAAAGGCAGAATCTCTTTTAATAAGGTTGTTGAATTATGTTCAAGCAATCCAGCTAGAATTTTTGGTTGTGCGCCTGATAAAGGAACTATTGCCCCAGGAGCAGATGCAGATTTAGTTATTTATGATCCTAAGCAAGAATTTACTATTACTCAAGATAAGATGCATTCTGATGTTGACCATACTATCTGGGAAGGTCTACAATTAAAAGGTTATCCAAGGATGACTTTTTCTAGAGGTAGATTGGTATTTAAAGAAGGAAAATTTTTAGGAGAAGCTGGATGGGGTAACTTTATTAAGCGGAGTTTGGATAAATAGTCTATTAAGGGAGGGAAGTGCAATGGCAAAGAATCGAGAATTAACTCTAGATTTAGCTATTCAAGAGGCTGCTAGATGTCTATTATGTTATGATGCTCCTTGTTCTAAGGCTTGCCCTGGCAATCTTGACCCTGCCAGAAATATTCGTTCCTTACGTTTTAACAATTTGGCTGGTGCAGAAGATAGGTTAGAGGAAGCTAAATTATTGGGCAAAACTTGTTCTAGCAGTTGCAATAATAATAAATATTGTGAAAAGGCTTGTGTTAGAGGGAAATTGGATAGTGCAATTAAGATTAAAAATTTACAGCAATTTATCTTGGCTTCAAGCTTAACAGATTTGAAAGTAGGTGTGGGATAATGATTAATAAAGATTTATCAATAGAGTTTTGTGGTGTTAAAACAGAAAACCCCTTCTTTTTGGCCTCTGCACCTATTGCGAGTAATTATCAGATGATTGCTAAAGCTTTAGAAACTGGTTGGGGTGGTGTTGTATTTAAGACGGTGGGGCTATTTGTAGCAGATGAGGTTTCCCCTCGCTTTGATCATGTAAAAAAAGAAGGAACTCCCTTTTTGGGTTTTAAGAATTTAGAACAGATCTCAGAATATCCTTTAGAGAAGAATTTAGAGGAGATGAATAGGATTAAAAAGTCTTTTCCAGATAAAGTCTTGATTGCTTCTATCATGGCTGAAGAAGATCGGGATTGGACTAAATTGGCTAAATTAGTTACACAAGCTGGGGCAGATATTATAGAATGTAATTTTTCTTGCCCGCAAATGACCTCTGATAAGATGGGAGCTGATGTTGGACAGAATCCAGATTTGGTCAAATCCTATACTGCGGCTGTTAAACAGGGGAGTGATTTGCCGATTTTAGCCAAGATGACCCCTAATTTAGGGAGTATGATTCCTCCAGCCTTAGCGGCTATGGGTGGCGGAGCAACAGGTTTAGCGGCTATTAATACAATTAAAAGTATTACTAGAATTGATTTTGATAATCATATACCTTTACCAATAGTTAATGGTAAATCAGCAGTTTCTGGTTATTCGGGCAAGGCAGTTAAACCTATAGCCTTGAGATTTATCCATGAATTGGCCAGTTATCCTGATTTAAAGAAAGTACCAATCAGTGGGATTGGTGGAATTGAAAACTGGCAAGATGCCTTGGAATTTATTTTATTGGGTTCTAGTAATCTTCAGGTCTGTACAGCGGTAATGCAGTATGGATATCGGATTATAGAAGATATGATTAGTGGCTTGAGCCATTACATGGAGAAAAAGGGCTTTTCTAAATTAGATCAATTGGTCGGATTAGCTTTAGATAATGTAGTTTCAGCTGATAAGTTAGACCGTGATTTTATTATTTATCCTCAGATATCCAAAGAGAAATGTATTGGTTGTGGTCGTTGCTATATCTCTTGTGAAGATGGGGGGCATCAGGCGATTATTTGGTCTAAAACTAGAAGACCAACTGTTATTGAAGATAAATGTGTAGGTTGTCATCTATGCTCTCAAGTCTGCCCTGCGGAAGCTATTGGATATGGAGAAGTTGAATTTAAAGAAGGAAGAGAAAGAAAGTCCATAATTATATAATTTAAAAAGGATGATGATAATGAGTGCAAATATATTTTTAGCTCCACCAAGTATCTTTTATGGCACAGGAGCTATAATGGAAGCAAGTGATAAATTAGCAAGTTTAGGTAAAAAAGCTTTAATAGTCAGTGGTAAGTCTGCTGTTAGATTAGACTATGTTAAGCAGGTTACTGATATATTAGAACAGAGCAATATAGAATCTGTGGTTTATGATAATATAGATGCAGAACCAGATGATGGTCATGTTAGCAAGGGGGTTGAATTTTATCAGAGCAATTCCTGTGACTTTTTAATTGCGATCGGTGGAGGAAGCCCACTTGATGCTGCCAAAGCAATTGGGCTAATGTTGACTAACTCTGGTCAAATTAGTGATTATATGGGCCTTGGCAAGGTAAAAGAAGCGATTCCTCCATTAGTAGCTATCCCAACAACGGCTGGTACTGGTTCTGAAGTAACTCAATATACAATTATTAATGATATAAGTAATGATGTTAAGATGTTAATTGGAAGTCCATATTTGATTCCTAAAGTAGCTATTGTTGATCCTTTATTAACTGTCTCAGTACCAAGTGGGGTTACTGCTGCTACAGGAATAGATGCTTTAACCCATGCAATTGAAGGTTATACCTCTATTAAGAATCAACCTTTAACTGACAATTTAGCTTTATCAGCGATTAGTAGAATTGCCAATAATTTAAGGGTAGCTTGTAGTGAAGGTGATAATCAAGAGGCTCGTACAGAAATGATTTTAGCAGCAATGGAAGCTGGGATGGTTATTAATAACTCTTCTGTAACTTTAGTTCATGGGATGTCAAGACCTATTGGAGCTTTATTCCATGTTCCTCATGGGGTATCAAATGCTCTTTTATTAGGTGAATGTTTAGATTATGCTAAAGAAGGTCATCTAGAGAGGTTTTCTCAAGTAGCTAAAGCGATGGGAGTTAGTGATAAAGGTTCTGATTTAGAATTGGCTACAGCAGGTATAGAGGAGATTAAAAATCTTTGTGCTGATATTGGAATTCCTGATATTTTAGATTTAGGAATAGATAAAGAAGAATTTTTAGCTCAATTAGATAAGATGGCTAATGATGCCTTAGCCAGTGGTAGTCCGGCCAATACTTATTGCCAGCCTACTAAATCTGATATAATTGAAATTTATAAACAATTACTTTAGTTTATAAATCGTTAAACTTTTTAGCTGTAAAAGCAAATTGAGTAATGTAGGAGTAAATTACTTAGTTGTAACAAAATTAGAATTTCTTTTCATGGTATATACCATGAAAAGAAATTTGGTAGAAGTATAGAGGAGTAGCTTGAAAGTTTTTTTAGTCGCAGAGGTGGTCTTATTTTTAAAATAGATAGGAAATAAGTCTTTGGCCATTTAGCTAAAAACTTATTTCAACTATAATTATTAAATCATATCTATTAAAATAATCTCTGCGCTATACTTTGTAGTTAAATTTATTTGAGAAGAATCTTTTATTTGTACAGAATCCCCTTTTGCTAAATCATAGTTATCATTTAAATCTAAAGAGCCCTTAATAACAAATAGGTAAACTTTATGATTATCTTTTAAGGTATAGGATAACTCTTTGTTGCTTTCTAAGTTGGCTAGATAGATATCTACATCCTGATTTATACTTAAAGTACCTTCTCGGTTATTTCCGGAGATGATTGGGAGTAGGTTATTTAGTTGAGCATCTTTGCCAAAGTCTTTCTCTTCCCAGTTAGGCTTTATATTCTTGTCTTTAGATTCAAACCAAAGTTGAAGAAAATGAACTTCTTCATCTTCAGAGTAGTTATACTCTGTATGCTCAACCCCGCTACCAGCTGTTATTCTCTGAACCCCACCAGTATTTACTACTCCGACATTTCCAAGGCTATCTTCATGCCCTAATCTTCCTTGGATTACATAGCTTACAATCTCCATATTGCTATGAGGATGCATATCAAATCCTTCACCTGCTTTAATAATATCATCATTAAAAGCTTTTAATGCACCGAAACCTTGATCATTATCTTTGTCTTTTGGAAATGGAAAGCCTAATTTACATTCGATCCAATCTCTTTTAATTGTATAGCGCTTATTAGATGGAATTACTTTTATCATAATATTCTCCTCCATATAATTATACTAAAGTCGTCCTTTCTGAACTATGGAGAACTAGGTGTCAGAAAAAGACGACTTTGCTTGTTTTTTTATAGTTTAATCTATTAAACTGCGTTTAAATTATTTTCTTTATAACTATCTAATGAATTTACTACCCCTAAGCTCTCTTCGGGATAAGCTTCTAAAGAGTGGGTTGATAAATCTGAACCAAGTTCTTCTTGGGAAGCAGACATTCTAAAGCCAATAGTCTTGTCAATAGCATAATATACTATAAATCCTCCTGCTAAAGCTACAATTGCTGCAGATATAGTTCCTATTAGTTGAGAGGTGAAACTTAATCCTCCCATACCTCCAAAGATCTTATGAGTGAAGATTCCAGAAGCAATTCCACCCCAACTTCCTACTAAGCCATGTAATACAAAAACGCCTAAAACATCATCTATTTTAAATACTTCTGTTTCTATAGTAAAGCCTTTTACAAAGATAATTGAAGCTATTCCTCCAACGACAAAAGCAGCTAATGGATGATATAAGTTAGAACCTGCACAGACAGCAACTAAACCAGCTAAGGCACCATTGTGAATAAAGACAGGGTCATTTTTGGAGATGATTAGGGCGGTTATTATTCCACCAACCATGGCAAATAAAGAGTTAATTGCTACTAAGCCTGATATATCACCTAAATTTTGAGCACTCATTACATTAAATCCAAACCAACCTACAGCTAAAATCCAGCTTCCTAAAGCTAAAAAAGGTACATTGCTAATTGGAATAGGATGACTTTTTTCTTTACTATATCTTCCTTTTCTTGGTCCTAAGATTAAGATAGCTGGTAATGCAAGCCAACCTCCAAAGGAATGGACAACAACAGACCCAGCATAATCACTAAACTCAGTACCACCGATAGATTTGATGAAACTTTGAAACATTGTAGAATTTTGTCCCCAAATCAATGATTCAAAGAAAGGGTATAAGACTCCAGCAAAGACAGCTCCTGCGATAACTTGAGGCCAGAATTTTGCTCTTTCTGCAATCCCTCCTGAGATGATTGCAGGAATACAAGCTGCAAAAGTTAACAAAAAGAAGAATCTTACTAAATTAAATCCCATATCAACACTCATTAATTCACCAGCGGGTTTAATAAAATTTATACCATAAGCTATTGGAAAACCGATTAAGAAGTATACAACTGTTGAAACTGCCCAATCAGTTAATATTTTTACTAAGGCGTTTATTTGGTTTTTTCTTCTGACAGAGCCTACTTCTAAAAAGGCAAAACCAGCATGCATTGCAAATATCATTATTGCTCCTAATAATAAAAATAACACATTACTACTTTTGATCAAACTATTTAAGTTCATTTGAATTACTCCTTTGTTTATTTTATTTTAACTATAAATAATTATAAGCAACCTTACAATTAATGTCAAGTATTTTTACATAAACTTTACGCAAACTTCACGTTGGTTATTTTCTTTCTATCCTAGAGGTGATTATTTTCTGTTGTAGAAATATTATTCTAATGAGAGTATAGATTAAAGGAGGAATTATTAATGAGAAAGATAGAAGCAATAATCAAACCATCAAAATTAAATCTAGTCAAAGATGCATTAAATAAGATAGGAATAAAAGGGATGACTGTAACACAAGCTAAAGGTTTTGGAAGACAAAAAGGTAAAAAAGAGATTATCAGAGGTGCTGAGTATGAGGTTGATTTTTTATCTAAGGTCAAATTAGAGGTTGTCTGTAAAGAGGAAGATGTAGAGAAGATATTAGATGTTATTATTAGCAATGCTAAAACTGGTGAAATTGGGGATGGGAAGATATTTATTTATCCAGTTGAAGAGGTTGTTAGAATTAGAACTGGTGAAAGAGGAGAAACTGCGATATAAATATTATAATATTTATACCCAGACATATTTACAATGATATTATCAATACTTTGACTAAACAGCTAATTGTGTTAATTAACACAATTAGCTGTTTTTTTAGCATAAATACTTTATTTTAACCCTAAACTAAAAACTTAGAAACACAATTTAGACATCACTAAATATAATGAGAAAAAGAGGTGATATCTTTATGCTAAAGATGAAAGAGGAAGCTTTAAAGATAAAGGAGGAAATTATTAAAATTAGGCGACAGATTCATTCTAATCCAGAACTGGGATTTGAAGAATGGCAGACTTCAAAGTTAGTATCAGCTTATTTAAATTCTTTAGGATTGGAAGTTCAAGAAGGAATAGCTAAAACTGGGGTTGTAGGCTTCCTAGAAGGTAATAATAGGAATAAAGTTTTAGCAATTAGAGCCGATATGGATGCTTTGCCAATTCAGGAACAGAATGAATTTAAATATAAATCTCGGAATAAAGGAAAGATGCATGCTTGTGGTCATGATGCTCATACGGCAATGGTGTTAGGAGTGGCTAAATTATTAAGCAAGTTTAAAGCTGAACTAGAAGGGAGTGTTAAATTCATCTTCCAACCCAATGAAGAGCAATCTAAAATCCCTGGTGGAGCAGATACAATGATTGAAGAAGGAGTCTTAGAAAATCCCAGAGTTGAAGCTATATTGGGTATTCATGTTAATCCTCAAATTGAAGTAGGTTCTGTTGGCATTAAAGAAGGTTCAATTATGGCAGCTACAGATAAATTTAAAATAATAGTTAAGGGAGAAGGTGGGCATGGAGCAGCTCCCCATGAAACCATAGATGCTATAATTATAGCTGCTGATATAGTACAGAATCTACAAGCTATAGTAAGTAGGAGGATTAGCCCAGTAGAACCAGTAGTTTTAACTATAGGCAAGGTTTGCGGTGGTGAAAGCTATAATGTTATTGCTGATGAGATTGAGATAGAAGGAACAGTACGAACCGTTAATCCTGAAATTAGAGAGCAAATTCCTATGTTAATGGAGCAAACTATTGATGGGGTTACAGATATCTTTGGTGGTGATTATAGATTTGATTATCAATTTGGTCATTCTGTTTTGAATAATGATAGAGAACTGACTAATTTAGTAACTGAAGTGAGCAAAATAATAATTGGAGAAGAGAAGTCGATCATATTAAAAAACCCTTTAATGGCTGGAGAAGACTTTGCTAGTTATACTAAGGAGGTTCCTGGTTTTTTCTTGCATCTTGGAGTTAAGAATTCAGAGAGAAAGATATATCCTTGGCATCATTCGAAATTTAACCTTGATGAGGAGGCATTACCTCTAGGGATAGCTATTTTAACTCAGTCAGCAATTCAATATTTTAAGAATGTTTGATATTAGTTGATTTATATTTCGAATTTTTGATATAATTTAATAAGTTAATAATTAGGGAGGTTATAAATATGAAAGTTTTTAAAACTAGTGGAGTTTGTGCTAGAGAGATTAGATTTAAAATTAATGATAAAAATATTATTGAAAAAGTAAGCTTTATAGGTGGATGTAATGGAAATCAATCTGCTATTTCAGCTTTGGTAGAAGGACAGACAGTTAAGGAGGTAGCTAATAAGTTAGCAGGAATTGAATGTCGCAATGGAACGTCTTGTCCTGATCAGCTAAGTAAGGCATTAAAAAAATTGGCATAAATAAATTCGACTAAATCGGTTGACAAATAGATGTTTAGCTGATATTATACTAATAACTTAAATAAGTAACTCTTATCGAGAGAGGTGGAGGGACCGGCCCGATGAAACCCAGCAACCCCCCTGTTACAGGGAAAGGTGCTAATTCCTGATAGATAAGAGAAGACGGTAAAACTTCTTCTCTTATAAGAGAAGAAGTTTTTTATATTTAAGTAGCTTATCTTTGAATATATTTTTAAGTCTGAAAAAATAAAATTTAATTAAAAAAGTATTAGTAACGAAAAAGAAATAGTAGATAAGAAATTTTATCTTCTAAATTGCTTACTCATCACTCGTTACTGTTATCCAATCTTAAATTGAATGACTATATAGGTTCTTATCAAGAGAGGTGGAGGGACTGGCCCGATGAAACCCGGCAACCGCCCATTAAGGGAAAGGTGCTAATTCCTGATAGATAAGGAAGGAGATTAAAAATAAAACCCCCTCTTTTCTATCAGCTGAGAAGAGGGGAATTATTTTAATAAGGAGAGTAGGAAGTATTATGATTAAGATTAATAATTTAACAAAGATTTATCATAGCAAAGATAAGGAAGTAGTTGCTTTTGATAATATTAATCTAGAGATAGGTAAAGGGGAAATCTTTGGAGTAATTGGACCAAGTGGTGCGGGAAAAAGTACTTTAATTCGTTGTCTTAACTTACTAGAGAAGCCAACATCAGGAGAGGTTATTGTAGATGGTCAAGATATAACTAAATTAAGCACTTTAAAATTAAGAGAGGCAAGAAAAGAGATGGGAATGATCTTCCAAAGATTTAATCTGCTTAAATCAAGAACAGTAGCAGATAATGTTGCTTTCCCCCTAGAGATTACAGGGAAGAATAAAGGTGAAATTTCTACTAAAGTAAAAGAATTATTAGAGCTAGTTGGTCTTGCTGATAAAGCGGATAATTATCCTAGTCAATTAAGTGGGGGGCAACAGCAGAGGGTAGGAATTGCTAGAGCTTTAGCAAATGATCCTAAGGTGCTGCTTTGTGATGAGGCTACTTCAGCCTTAGATCCAGAAACAACCCACTCTATATTAGAGTTATTAGAAGAAATTAATGAAAAGTTAGGTATTACTATAGTTATAATCACTCATGAGATGGAAGTTATTAAGGAAATATGTACTAAGGTAGCTGTCTTAGATAAAGGTAAGCTAGCTGAGCAAGGTGATGTAATTGATATCTTTACTAAACCACAAGCAGAAGTTACTAAGAGGTTTATTCAAAGGATTATTAATGCTAATATACCTGAAGAACTATTATCGAGGGTAACTGTTGCCAATCCAGATAAGGGTAGATTGGTTAAGGTATCCTTTATTGGCGAATCAGCAGGAAAGCCCATGGTTTCAGAGTTGGTTCATAACTTTGCAATTGATGCTAATATACTCTATGGTAATATAGATAAAATTCAAGGAACACCTTTTGGGACTTTGATTATTGAGTTAACCTGTGAAGATTCATCATTAATAGAAAAAGGTATTAAATATTTGATTGAAGAGCTAGGAGTTAGGGTGGAGGTGATTGAGGATGAAAGAAGTGTTGTCTCTGCTGATTAAAGACAGTGGACTATTATGGGAAGGAATTTTACAGACATCATATATGGTTTCAATCTCAATGCTATTAGGTGCTTTATTTGGAATTCCTTTAGGTGTAGGAGTAGTTGTTACAGAAGAAGGTAATATTCTAGAAAATAAATCTATAAACTTTATATTAAGTACCTTTATAAATATTACCCGTTCTATTCCATTTATTATCCTGATGGTAGCTCTAATTCCCTTTACTAGAATTATAGTAGGGACTTCAATAGGAACTTCAGCAGCAGTAGTTTCATTGACTATTGGAGCTGTACCTTTTATCGGAAGAATTGTAGAAGGAGCATTAAAAGAAGTTGATGGTGGAGTGATAGAAGCTGCTCAAGCAATGGGGGCAAATCCTTGGGAGATTATAACTAAGGTACTATTACCAGAAGCTTTACCATCTTTAGTTTTAGGATTGACGATTACTGCTATCAGTTTGATCGGTTATTCGGCTATAGCAGGTGCTATTGGAGCAGGAGGTTTAGGAGATATAGCAATCCGTTATGGATACCATCGTTTCCAAACTGATATTATGCTTAAAACTGTTGTTTTATTAGTTATTATAGTTCAAATTATTCAAAATTTAGGAACTTATCTGGCCAGAAAATTAGATCATAGTTAAGACAAATTGACAATGTACAATTGATAATCTACAATTAATCTCTAGAAAATTAGTAGTTAATGTTTTTAATTGTACATTGTACATTATAAATTGTAAATTAATATTCTGAGGAGGAGAGAAGATGAAAAGAAATTTACTTGTTTTAGTATCTGTATTATTGGTAGGATTATTAGTAGTTGGATGTGGAGGAAGCAAAAAAGCTAGTGTTGAAGCAGATAAGATTGTAGTGGGTGCTACACCAGTACCCCATTCTGAAATATTAAATGATGTTGTGAAAGGATTATTAGAGAAGGAAGGAATTACTTTAGAGGTTAAAGAGTTTACTGATTATGTTACTCCTAACTTAGCATTAAGTGATGGAAGTATTGATGCGAACTTCTTCCAACATGTTCCTTATCTAAATAACTTTGCTGAAGAGAGAGGATTAGACTTAGTCTCTATTGCCAAGGTTCATGTTGAGCCGATTGGACTTTATTCAAAGAAAATTTCTAAGGTTGAAGAGTTAGAAGAAGGTTCAGTAATTGCAATTCCGAGTGATGCAACCAATGAAGGAAGAGCACTATTATTACTACAATCAAAAGGTTTGATTAAGTTAAGTGATAAAGCAGCTTTGACAGCTACTCCAGTAGATATTGTAGAGAATCCAAAGAATTTAGAGTTTAAAGAATTAGAGGCAGCTCAATTACCAAGAGTATTAAAGGATGTTACTGCTGCAATTATCAATACTAACTATGCTTTAGAGGCTGATTTAGTGCCAACCAAAGATGCATTAATTATTGAAGGTAGTGAATCGCCTTATGCTAATATCTTAGCTGTAAGAGCAGAAGATAAGAATAATGAAGTTCTACAAAAGTTAGTTAAAGCATTAAATTCTCCAGAGGTTAAAAAGTATCTCAAAGATAAATATAAAGGTGCGATTGTACCTGCATTTTAATTAAACAGACTAACCTGGCTACTGGCTTTTAGCTGGTAGCCGCCAAAATATTATAAGACTATAAGTATAGGAGGAGATATATATGAGAAAAAGTCTGAATATTCTAACTATTTTGTTGATTGCTGTAATTGTGTTGACTGCTTGTGGTAAAAAGGAAGCTAGTATGGAGAAGAAGATAGTGATTGGAGTAACACCTGTTCCTCATACTGCTATTTTAAATAATGTAGTAAAGCCAATCTTAGCTAAAGAGGGAATTACTATAGAGATAAAAGAGTTCACTGACTATGTCACTCCAAACTTATCCTTAGCTGATGGGAGTATAGATGCTAATTACTTCCAACACATACCTTATTTGAATAACTTTAAAGAGAAGAGAGGATTAGATTTAACTGAGGTTACTAAGGTACATATTCCACCAACAGCACTATACTCTGATAAGATAGATAGTTTAGATGAATTATCAAAAGGGGATCTAGTAGCAATTCCCAGTGATGCTACAAATGAAGGAAGAGCATTATTATTATTGGAAAGAGCAGGATTAATTAAATTAGCTGAGGATGTAGAATTGGTAGCTACTCCTGCTGATATTGTAGATAATCCAAAAAAATTAGAGTTTAAAGAATTAGAAGCAGCTCAATTACCAAGAATTTTACAGGATGTCGATGCAGCAGTAATTACAGCCAATTATGCTATTGAAGCAGGACTAAAACCAGCTGAGGATGCAATCATTAAAGAGGACGCTACTTCACCTTATGCCAATGTCTTAGCAGTAAGGACAGAAGATAAAGATAACCCTACAATTAAGAAGTTAGCAGAAGCTTTAAATTCTCAAGAAGTAAAAGACTTTATTATTGAAAAATATCAAGGGAACATTATTCCAGCGTTTTAGTAAATGGATTAGTGTCAGATAAATATAGATAGTAGCGGTTAATGGGGATAAAGAGACACTTTTAGGTGCTAGGTGATAGGTCATAGGAGTTAGTAAGATCTTTCTATGTCCTAGCTCCTAACGCCTAACTCCGAAACTGTCGCTTTATCCATCTATTATATTACTTAAAATTAAATAAATTTCTTGTGATTGCTTGATAATTTAAGTATAATAATAGTGTAGGAAAATAAAATATTAAATTTGTCTTCAGGGCAGGGTGTAATTCCTGACCGGTGGTGATAGTCCACTAGCTTAAGCTGAACTGGTGAAATTCCAGTACCGACGGTATAGTCCGGATGAAAGAAGATACTATGAAATTATAGATTAGAACATTTAAGACCCTGAGGATTCTTCCTTAGGGTCTTTTCTTTTTATTATACTTAAACAGTAATAAGTGATTTCACTTATTACTGAAGTATCATAATATTTATTCTATTAATTTTTACTTGCATAAGATAAGGATTAACAATCTTGGTTAGGAGAGGTGAAGAATATGGATTTGAAAAAAATTATTAATATTGGTGTGTTATCAGCATTATCTTTAATTTTTATGGTTGCTATTAAGTTTCCTATTATCCCAACAGTACCTTATTTACTTTATGAAGCAGGGGATATACCTATTTTGATCATAGCTTTTTTGTATGGTTCGAGTGCTGGACTAGGTGCTACTATAGTATTGTCTCTATTGATGGCTATATTTACTGGTTTAGGAGGACCTTTTGGTGCTTTTATGCATTTTCTTGCGACAGGAAGCTTAGTTGTAGTAGCAGGCTATATTTATCAAAAACATCATACAGTAAAAGGTGCTATTTATGCTTTGGTGATGGGTTCTATAGCTATGACTATCGTTATGTCGATTGCTAATCCATTATTAACCCCTGTTTTTTATGGTATTCCACGAGAAGAAGTATTAAAGATATTATTGCCAGGAATAGTTCCCTTCAATATTATAAAATCTTTTATTAATTCAGGATTAACTTTATTAATTTATAAAAAATTGGCTAATTTTTTAAGAGAGAAAGGGTTATTATATTCATTCAACAATTGAAAAATTATCTTTTACCTCAAGTAAAAACTTGAGGTTTTTTGATGATTGGATTGTTTTTAAAGGGGGAATTTAATTGTTTTTATAGAATATAAAAGTTAATAAAGTATAAAAAGGTTGGTGCGATATGACAACAGAAGAGATGAAATCTACTTTAGAAGGCAGAGAAGAGGAGCAATTAGAAGTTGATTTACAGTCTTCAAATAATTCTAAGGATAATTACTTAATTATTTTGGCTAAATTCAGTTATGGTAGTCGGATAAAAAATTATGGTTTTTTGAATATTGTTGTAGATTTTGAAGTGCAAGCATTAACTAAAGTGATCTTATTATTAGGATCGAATAAAGATATTTGGGATATTAATCTTAATCATAATTTATTTAGAGGAGAAATTGATGAATTAAATGATGATTCTAATTATCGAGCAGATGATTTTAAATCTAAGCTAAAAGAGAGCTTAGATATTCAAAACTTGATAGAGCTAGCTACTTTAGAGCAAACTGAAGAACTCAATGGTTTAGTAAAAGAGAATATTGAAGATATAATACAGGAACAGATAAATTTAAAGATGACTACTACTTATATTAATCAAGAAGAACTTAATAATATCTATCCTGAATTAAAAGTAGTAGAAGAGGTTGATTTAAATGATGTTGAGCTAGATGAAGAAAGCTCTAATACATCTAAGGAAAAATTAAATTTAGATATTGAATTAAAGTGTACTCCAGTTATTTCAGCAGTAAAAGGCAAGAAGATCGATGACTTGGATTTAGGTGATGAGATATTTGTTAAAATTACTGATCAAAGAGAGGTTTCTAATAGTATTGCTGATTTATTAGGAGATAATCAAAAAGAGTTAACAGGTAAAATTGTGGAAGTTAACTTTAATCAAGAGTTGGATCGATATAATGTATTAGTACAATTTAAGCCAAATATATATGGTAATTTAGTTGTTGAGCCTGAATTAAAAATAAAAGCTAATAAGGTTATAGAAAATGGTCTGAACACAAAAGATAATAATCAAGAAATCAAATTTGATAAAGATTTAATAATAATATCTGCTATAGTATTAACGATAATTATCTTATTATCGGTTATTATAGGTGTCTCATTTTAGTTTTATTCTAATGGAGGTGCTTTTTTGGAAATTACTTTTTTAGGAACAGGAACTTCTCATGGTGTACCAATTATAGGATGTAGTTGCTCTACTTGTTTATCTAATAATCCTAAGAATAAAAGGTATAGATCATCTATTTATATAGAGTTAGATACTAGCTCTTTATTGATTGATACTGCACCAGAATTACGCTTACAACTAATAAGAAATAATATAACAACTATTGATGCAGTACTATTTACACATACTCATGCTGATCATTTGATGGGGTTTGATGATTTAACAGGGATTAATAGGCTACAAAAGAAAGCGATACCTTGTTATGGTAATCAAAGGGCCATTAAAGAAATTAAAAGAGTTTTTTCTTATATTTTTAATCCTTTTCAAATAGGTGGTGGGATTCCAGAGGTTACTTTACACCAAGTAAGTGGAAATTTTGAAATAAAAAATAGCACCATAGTTCCTATACCTATTAAGCATGGTAAGTTAGATATATTAGGTTATAGGATTGCCAATATGGCATATCTAACTGATTGCAGTTTTATCTCTGCAGAAAGTTATAGGTTATTAGAAGGAATAGACCTACTGATTATAGATGCTTTACGCTATGAACCCCATTCAACTCACATGAATATTGATCAAGCCTTAGAAGTGGTAAATAAACTTGAAGTACCTCAAACTTATTTTACTCATTTATCCCATCGTCTTGAGCATGAAAGTGTCAATAAAGATTTGCCTAATAATGTTCAGCTTGCTTATGATGGATTAAAAATAAGTATAATATAGTAAAATAAAAGGAGCCTTGTTTAAGGCTCACTTGTTAATTGATCTGTTTCTTTCCTTTTTAATAGCATTATTAATTTTGGCTAATGATAATAAAATTGTTCCATTTGCATTGGCTGTTCTTTTGGAATATCCTGCCCGAATGGCAGCTTTTTCTACATGGTGATCTTTTAAATATTCTACTACAAATTTTTTCTGTCTTTCATTTAATGGATCAGATTTTCTTCCCTTTAACTTCTCCCATTTGTTTTTAAAGAATATATCTTCAGGAAATTCTTTGTTTTCCGAATCTGATTGGGAAATTGAAGAATTGTTTTTTTCTTGCTTATTATTGTTAAAGCCCTTTAGTAATTTCCTCCAAATCTTTTCTAACATGTTATCTCCCCCTCATAAATAATTATATTCTAGTTATATTGTTAATTATTACTATATTTACTATAGAAGCAACTATAGATTTTAGGGATTAGGTATTAGTAAACCCTAAAAGTTAATCTCTAGTAGCTAAAAGATAATGACCAATTTAATATTTCTTTTAAGTTTAAAATTTTAAACTTTACCTATATTCAAATGACTGTGGGTAAAGTTTTTTTCATATTTTATTGCTGAGATTAATAATTTTATAAAGGAGGTGAAAATAAATGGAACTGGAGAAGATAGGGGTTTCTACCGATTGGATAGCTGTAATTATAGGGATTGTTTTAGGATTGTTAATTAAGTTAGGATTAATTGATAATATTTCTTGGTAAAAAGGAGGATTCATATGTCTGTTGTAGAATTAGCAAAGAGTTATAAATTAAATTTGATAACTTCTAGACTAATAAAGAAGATCCCTGGTATAATATTGTTATTTGTAGTGGGGTATATTTCGAAAATCATAGCAGGGTATATTCCTCATATGGAGTATGTGTTAATTGCAATTTTATTAGGAATACTAATTAGTAATACAATTAAATTGCCCCAAATATTTGTAGCAGGAATAGAAAGCTATGAATTATGGTTAAAATTAGGGATTGTTTTATTAGGAGCTAGATTGGTATTACAGAATATATTAGAAATAGGGACAATTGGATTAATACTAGTTGTGTTGGAAATTATAGTATCTATAGTAACTGTAAAATTTCTGGCTAAAAAATTTGGGCTGAGTGATAAATTAGGAAGTTTATTGGGGATAGGAATTGGAATTTGTGGTGTATCAGCAATTATTGGTGCTTCTGGTGCTATAGATGCCGATGAAGAAGAAGCTAGTTTGGCTATAGCTACAATACTGATTTTTGGAGCAATTATGGTATTTTTATATCCGCTTTTAGGCCAAATTATGGATTTGTCAGATCAAGCTTTTGGGTTTTGGTCAGGGTTAGCTATTGATAATACTGCAGAATCTTTGGCAACAGGTTTTGCATTTTCTGAAGCAGCAGGTCAAGTTGCTACTATAACTAAGTTATCTAGAAATGCATTAATGGGAATTATAATCTTATTTTTTGCTCTTTATTATGCTAAACAAGGAGTGACAGAAGAAGTTGAGAATAAAGCTAAATTTATTTGGGATAGATTTCCTAAGTTTTTATTAGGCTTTTTATTGATGTCACTATTATCAACTCTAGGTTTTTTTAGTAAAGAAAATATTGCTAATATTAAGCACCTTTACAAATGGGCATTTATGTTGTCTTTTGTTGGTGTTGGTTTTAGAACGGAAATTTCAAAGATGAAAGAAAGTGGTCTCAAACCATTTTTTGTTGGTTTAGGGGCTGAAGTTGTAGTTAGTATAGTGACTTTAATAACAATTTTACTTATTTATTAATATTATGTATTAAGTAAGCTTAGGTTTGTGAATATAATTCAGTCTTTAAGATATAATAATTGATGAGGTGAGAAAATGGTAATAGGAGTAGAGATAATCAGCTCAAAAAGATATGATTGTTTTAATATGATAATAAAGGACTACATCAGTTTATTAAAATTACAAGAAGTATTAGATGTACCATCAGAATATAGTATATTAGTTAATGGGTTTTATGAAGTTGAGGATTATCAGATAAAGCCTTATGACCAGATTGCATTTATAATTAATCCAGTAATTACTGAAGTTAAAAAGATAAACTAGGAGGAAGATGATGAACATATTTTGGTTGTTATTTGTATCACTGTTACCTGGTCTATTATGGGTCTACTTTTTTTACCGCAAAGATAGATATGAACCAGAACCAGCTGCTTTAGTTTTAAAGGCTTTTATTTATGGAGCTTTGGCTGTGGTTCCTGTTGGATTTATAGAAACTCCTTTTGCTAGATCGATATCCAACCCATCAAATCTTTTTATCTTATTGCTTTTGACAATTGGAGTAATTGGTATAGTAGAAGAATTTGCAAAGTTTGCAGTAATTAGATATACGATTTATAATTCTGAAGAATTTGATGAACCAGTTGATGGAATTATTTATTCTGTATCAGCCGGTTTGGGTTTTGCTGCTTTGGAGAACTTATTATATACCTATGTATTTGGATTTCAGGTTGGGCTAATTAGAGCCGTAATTACGAGTTTAGTTCATGCATCTTTTTCTGGAATTATGGGCTATTATTTGGGTAAAGCAAAGATCGAAAAGCAATCTTCCTTAATTTATAAAGGGTTGATATCGGTTATTATTTTGCATGGAGTTTATGATTTTTTAATTATGAGTGGATTAGTGTCTAATTATATTGTTTATTCTATGGTAGGGCTTTTTTATGTTTATCTAATAATACTAATTAATCGAGCTGTTGAGGCATCTCCTTTCAAATAAAAACGAATGTTAGTTGATAGAATACCTTAAATATTAGCTTAAATGTTGAAATAAAGTATAATTTATGGTAATATAATTAAGGTGGCTTTAAAATAAACGAACATTCACTTTGAATGAAAGGGTGATTTGATGTCCAAAAATTATGATTTAGTAATTGTAGGTGCAGGTCCAGCCGGTATTTTTACTGCATTAGAATTAGTTAAAAAAAGTGATTTAGATATTTTGATCTTAGAAAAAGGTATAGATATAGCAAAAAGAGATTGTCCAATGAAATCTAAAGATATAGATTGTATAAAATGTAAGAATTGTTCTATTGTTTGTGGTTGGGGTGGAGCTGGAGCTTTTAGTGATGGTAAGTTGACTCTCTCCAATGAAATTGGTGGGCATTTAGACGAATATATAGGAAAAGAACGATTGGCTGAGTTAATAGATTATGCAGATGAAGTTTACAAAAAATTTGGGGCTCCTGATAAAGTATATGGACCTTCAAAAGAAATTATAGAAGAAATTAACGATCAAGCTATTAAAGCAGAATTGAAATTTATACCTTCAAAAATTAGACACTTAGGAACTGGTCATAGTAAAAGTGTTCTAAGTAAGATGAAAGATCATTTAATAGAGAATGGAGTGGATGTTAGAACCGGAGTTAAGGTAGAAGAACTTATAGTAGATGGCGATAAAATCATAGGGGTAAAGACTAGTAAAGGAGAAGAGATTAATAGTCAGATGGTTGTAGTTGCTCCAGGTAGGGAAAATGCTGAGTGGCTTACATCAGAAGCACAGAGATTAGGTATTAGAACAACTATTAACCCTGTAGATATAGGTGTTAGAGTGGAATTGCCAGCAGCTGTTATGAAAGAGCTGACTGACGTTGTTTATGAATCTAAGTTTATTTACCATTCTCCCACTTTCGATGATAAAGTTAGAACTTTCTGTATGTGCCCTAATGGTGAGGTGGTAAATGAAAATAACAATGGTTTAATTACAGTTAATGGTCATAGCCATGCTACAAGGAAAAGTCAGAATACTAACTTTGCTTTATTGGTTAGTAAAACATTTACAGAACCTTTCAAAGAACCAATTACTTATGGTAAGGATATTGCTAAATTAGCTAACCTATTAGGTGGAGGAGTAATTGTTCAACGTTTAGGAGATTTCCTCAATGGAAGAAGGTCTACTGCTGAAAGAATTAAGCGTGGATTAGTAACTCCAACATTAAAGGATGCTACTCCTGGTGATTTGAGCCTAGTATTACCATATCGTCACTTAAAGGCTATAGATGAAATGTTACAAGCTTTGGATAAGGTATGCCCTGGGGTTTATTCTCGTCATACACTTATATATGGGGTAGAAGTTAAATTTTACTCTTCTAGACTAGAAGTTAATAATACTTTAGAAACAAAAATTAAGAATTTATATACTGCTGGCGATGGTGCTGGTATTACTCGTGGTTTAATGCAGGCTTCTTCATCAGGAATTGTGATTGCAGAAAATATTTTAAAAAAAATAAAATAGATAAAAAGCTCCTAACTGATTTTTCAGTTAGGAGCTTTTTATTTTAAAGTGTTTAATTATTACTATATATTTATATAAAAAGATATAATATCACAGAGAATTTAATTAATTTGTATAAGATTAATTTTTTAATTAATTTAAAAATATCTGGAAAAAGATTGACAAGGTGTGGGAGGTCTGATATAATTCATTTGCGTAAGATGTCGAAAAATGTCTTGTAAAAAAATATAAGTAATACAATTATTTTTATTTTATAAGAATAATTGTTTTCCTTTACTTGGTAAAACTAATTTTGAACATACATAATTTAATCCGGAAACCATTAATTTCAAAACTAATTATATTTTAACAGCAAAAAAAAGTATTTTTTAGTAAAAACTTATTGACATAAGTTGGATAAATTGCTATAATGTAATTAAATCAAAATAAATGTCGAAACTTATCTTATTTAAGGAGGAATATATTTATGAAATCAACTGGTATTGTAAGAAAAGTAGATAATTTGGGTAGAATGGTGATTCCAATTGAATTAAGAAGAACTTTAGGAATTGATACAAAGGATCCACTAGAAATTTATGTGGATGACGATAAGATTATCTTCAAAAAGTATGAACCAGCATGTACTTTCTGTGGAAATGCAGGAGATACAGTAGACTTTAAAGGTAAAGTTATTTGTACAGAATGTTTAGGAGAAATGACTGATAAAGCAGAAGAAACTGCTTAATTTAGGGATTATCAATTACTTAAAAAAGTAAGCTGGAGTTTAAACTCCAGCTTACTTTTTTTTTGCTAAGATAAATTAATATTTTTGTCCAAAATATTAATTTTGTCGAAAAATAATATTTGAAGTGATTTAATATATAGTAAATACTATATATTAAATTGTTATTGAATTTTGGTAGCTATAATTTGGAATATTATAGCTGCTAAGATTTAGAGAGATAGAGATGTGAGATGTTCTTTTAAAAGTTTTTCTAACTCAGTTTCTTCTTTTAGTCCAACAGTAATAAATGGTTTATCATAGGGATTATAAAATACTAGGGTAGGAATTGCAGTAACGGATAATTTTTCTGTTAATTTTACTTTTTTATCAATTATAATCGGATAATTAATTTCGCTTTGATTAATTAGCTCTTGGATCTTCTTTGGATCAATATTACCTATAGCAATTGCTAAAATATTCAACTTAGGATATTGGTTTTTGAACTTTTTTAATATATCTAATTCTTCTTGGCAGCTTTTAGATTGTGGAAGAAAGAATAATAAGATAGTAGGTTGAGCAAGTTTATTAAAGCTGATTTTATTATTTTCTAAATCGGTTAAAGTGATTTTAGGAAGGTGAACTTTTTCTTTTGAATGAGCTTCTTCTTTAAATTTAAAAATAATACTGATAATTCCACCAATAAAAAAGCTAATTATTAAAATAAAGGTTATCATTATTATAATTAGTTTTTTCATTATTATCACTCCTTTATAAAAGGTATTATATATATAGCCATAATATAACTATTGTTCACTGGCCAAAATATTAGACAATGTATGCTTTTTAAGATATAATGTTAGAGTGAATTTGTTGCTATAATTATAACTTTGATATAATAAGTTTTGTAAACTCCGAAACTAATGAGGAGGAGTAAAATGGATATTTTAAAAGGATTAAACAAAGAACAAAAAATGGCTGTAGAACATAATCAAGGACCATTATTAATTTTAGCTGGAGCTGGAAGTGGAAAAACAAGGGTTTTGACCCATAGAATTGCTTATTTGATCTATAAATATGATGTATCAGCAGCAAATATTCTTGCTGTAACTTTCACTAATAAAGCAGCTGGAGAAATGAAAGCTAGAATTGAGAATTTAATTTCAAAAAATAGTAATCAAATTTGGATGAGTACTTTTCATTCTATTTGTGTTCGGATTTTAAGACGAGAAATTAAAAAGTTGGGATATGAGTCCAATTTTGTTATCTTTGATACATCAGATCAAAGAACTTTAATTAAAAATATTTTAAAAGAATTAAATATAGATACTAAGAAATTTAATCCTAGAGCTGTTTTAGGTAGAATTAGTAATGCTAAAAATGAACTAGTGTCAGAACAAGAATTTGAAGTTAATGATTACTTTGAAGAAATTGTAGGACAAGTTTATTCTGTTTATCAAACAAGATTGAAGGATAATAATGCACTAGATTTTGATGACTTAATTATGAAGACGGTAGAGTTATTTGAAGAATATCCGGCAGTTTTAGATTATTACCAAGAGAAATTTAAATACATATTAGTTGATGAGTATCAAGATGTGAATCATGCTCAGTATAAATTAATTAATTTATTAGCTGAACGTTATAGAAATATTTGTGTTGTGGGTGATGATGATCAAGGTATTTATGGTTTTAGAGGTGCCGATATTAGTAATATCTTAAGTTTTGAAAAGGATTACCCTGATACAGAAATAATAAAGTTAGAGCAAAATTATCGCTCCACCAAGAAAATATTAGATGCTGCCTTTGCAGTTGTTCGTAATAATGTTAACAGGAAAGAAAAAAAGTTGTGGACAGAAAATTCTGAAGGTGAAGCTTTAAAATTATATAAAGCACAAAGTGGAAAGGAAGAAGCTCGATATATAAGTAAAGAGATTCTCAAATTAAAAAAGAAAGAGGATTATAGTTTTGAAGACTTTACTATCTTATATCGAACCAATGCTCAGTCTAGAATTTTGGAGCAGACACTAATAAGAATGGATATCCCCTATCGAATGATTGGTGGATTGAAGTTTTATGATCGTAAAGAGATTAAAGATATTTTAGCTTATTTAAGGTTAATCTATAACCCTGATGATGATATAAGTTTAGAAAGAATTATTAATGTTCCCAAAAGAGGTATTGGAGCTACTACTTTTGGTCGCTTAAATGATTATGCTAGACAAGAAAGTATTAGCTTACTAGATGCTGTTTATCAAGTTGATAAGATTGATAGTATTAGTAGTCGTGCCAGTAATAAAGTTAGAAAATTTGGTGAGATTATAAAAGGACTTAGAGAAGAAGCAGGTAAATTATCGGTATTAGCTTTGGCTGAGGATTTATTAAAGACAACTGGATATTTAGAAAACTTAAAATCACAAGGAACAGATGATGCTAAAAATAGAATCGATAATATCAATGAATTATTAGCTGGAATGGAAGAATTTAATCAAGAAGATCCAGAAGGGAAATTAGGAGATTTCTTAGAAGAGGTTGCCTTGGTTGCAGATATTGATAATTTAGACCAAGATGCAGAAGCAGTAGTCTTAATGACCTTACATAGTGCCAAAGGATTGGAGTTTCCAGTAGTCTTTTTAGCTGGTATGGAAGAAGGCCTTTTTCCGCATAGTAGGTCTATGGAAAGTGAAGATGAAATTGCTGAGGAAAGAAGATTGTGTTATGTAGGTATTACTAGGGCTGAAGAGAGATTATATTTAACCTATGCAGGTTATCGTAATGTTTATGGAAGAACTCAATATAATTCACCTTCTCGTTTTATTGGAGAGATTCCAGATGATCTTTTTAGAGCAGATGAAGAAGATGATAATTCAGAACAGAAAGTTGAAACTTCACAAGAAAGTAAGTTTAATGCTGGAGATAGAATCTTTCATATTAAATGGGGACAGGGAACTGTTATTGCAGTGGGTTATGAGAATAATTTAGAAAAGATAACAGTTGCTTTTCCTAATGAAGGTATCAAAGAATTAGCTACTAAATATGCTAAGCTTACAAAAATTTAATAGATCTAAAATGTATAATTGATAATGTATAATTAAAAATTAACTTTTTAGATTTTTTATTATGCATTCTAAATTATAAATTATTAACTATTAACCAAGGGGGAAATAAAATGAGTATTTATGTTGTAGGACATCAAAATCCTGACACAGATTCTATCTGTGCGGCAGTTACTTTAGCAAATTTAAAGCAAGAGCTAGGAGAAGATGTGGAAGCAATTAGGTGTGGAAAGGTTAATGCAGAAACAGAATTCATTTTAGATAAGTTTAATATAGAAGCACCTAAATTAGTTGAAAAGCTAAACAAAGGTGATAAAGTATTCTTAGTAGATCATAATGAAGCTAGTCAAGCTATTGCAGGATTAGAAGAAGCAGAGCTAACAGGTGTAGTTGATCACCATAGAATTGGTGGATTAGAGACTAGTGGACCAATCTACTTTAGAAATGAAACAGTAGGCTGTACTAGTACAATTGTTACAAAAATGTATAAAGAAAACAATGTAGAAATTACAGATGAAATGGCTGGTTTATTATTATCTGCAATTTTATCTGATACTGTAATCTTTAGATCTCCAACTTGTACTGAAGAGGATAAAGAGATTGCCAATGAATTAGCTTCACAATTAGGCTTAGATGTTGAAGAGTATGGAAAAGAGTTATTTAAAGCTGGTTCTGTTGTAAATGTATTATCGGCTAAAGAGTTAGTAACTAATGATTATAAAGAGTATGAGTTTGCTGGAGATACTATTGGTGTAGGGCAAATTGAAATAATGAGTTTAGATGAAGTTAATGATAATAAGAAAGGCGAGATTTTAAATGCTATTGATGAAATAGTAGAGGAAAAAGGATATAAATTCTTATTATTAATGGTAACAGATATTATAGAAGAAGGAAGTTTATTACTATATAATCCAGAAGCTAAAGATATTATTGCTGAAGCTTTTGATGTAGAAGTAGAAGAAACAGAAGTTTATTTAGATGGAGTATTATCTAGAAAGAAACAGATTATTCCAGTTTTATCTGATTACTTAGCATAATATAAAAAAAGAAGCTACTTTAAAGTAGCTTCTTTTTTTATATTAACTTACTTTCTCAGTTGTTTTTCCCTTTATTATTTCTAATAATTTATCTTTTATTTCAGGATCAGCTAGGGCAATAATTGTATCTTTGGCTTTGATAATAGTATTCCCTCTAGGAACTATTGCTTCATCTCCTCTTAAGATGGTAATTAATATAGCTTCATCTGGTATATTAATTTCTTTGACCATCTTAGTATTAACGGGAGAGAATTCGTCTATTTGTATATAGTGCATCTTTAAATCTTTGATGCTATCTGCCCAAAGTTTCGATGTTTCTTTGATATCAATCTCTTCTTGAATTAATCCTAACATTAATGAAGTGGAACTTATGACTTGATTAACACCTAACCATTCAAATAGCTTCTCATTTCCTGGGTTATTAACCAAGGTTAATGTTTTTGGAACATTAAATTGTCTTTCAGCTAATTGGCATATTACCAAGTTATCTTGGTCATTGCTTGTTACTGCAACCACAATATTTGATTCATCTGCTTTTGCTTTTTCTAAAAATTTTCTTTGTGTTCCATCGCCTAATATAACATTAACATCTAATTCATTTTTTAGTCTATTAACTTTTTTTTCATCTGATTCAATTACTGTTACTTGATGAGCAAATTTGTGGCAGTATTTAGCTAATTGATATCCTTTTTTACCACCACCAACAATAATTATTTTCATCTTGCTACCTCCTTCGCCAATTATAGGCTTGGGTAAGAAATTTTTTTAGTAAAAAGACCATCATATATTATACTATAGATTAGAAGGAGATGCAAAGAAATCCTATAGTTTTATAGAATAAAAAGTAATTTATTGCTATAAATTTCATGATCTCTTTCTTGATTAAGAGGCTAATATTTTAAATTTATCTAATTATATTATTTTATGAAGGAATTTAAACTATAATCACTAAGTAAATAGAGTGTAATAGATGTATTATTCTCAGCTGATTAAGAGATAATAAAGTGAAACTAAAGATCGATATTTGTTAATTCTTTTCTTTGGCTTATTTCTAAGGGTGTAAGTTGTAGCTTAAAGGCAAGTCTATATAAATTAATATCGGTGAGGGGAGAGTTATGAAAGAGATAGAGAATAGGGTTGATGAGTTAAGAAAGAAGATTCGTAAGCATAACCATTACTATTTTGTTCTAGATGGACCACAGATTAGTGATAGAGAATACGATAAATTAATGCAAGAATTGATCCAATTAGAGGAAGAGCACCCAGAATTAATTACTCAAGATTCGCCAACACAACGAGTGGGTGGAGAAGCTATTGATGAATTTAATAAGGTAGAACATGAAATTCCTTTATTAAGTTTGGCTAAATCATTTTCAGAAGAAGAATTAAGAGAATTTGATAAACGAATCAAAAAAGAAGTTGATGCTAGTTTTAATTATGTAGTAGAATTAAAGATTGATGGACTATCAGCATCATTAATTTATAGAGATGGGTTATTAGTTCAAGGGGCTACTAGAGGAAATGGCCGAGTTGGTGAAGATGTAACCCATAATATTAAAACTATTAAAAGTATTCCTCTTAGATTAGATCAAGAGCTTAATTTAGAGGTTAGGGGAGAAGTTTATTTTCCTAAAGATAGATTTGTAGAATTAAATCAAAGGCGAGAAGAGTCAGGAGAAGAGAAGTTTGCTAATCCTCGTAATGCAGCAGCTGGAACTTTGCGACAGCTTGATCCTAAAATAGCAGCTAATCGTCCCTTAGATATTTTTATCTATGATAGTGCTTATATTGAAAGAGAAAGTTTTAACTTACATAATAAAAGATTAGAGTATCTTCAAAAGTTAGGATTTAAGTTAAATCAAGAATATAAGCTTTGTGATAATATTGACGAGGTTATTAGTTATTGTCAAGAATGGACTGAAAAGAGAAATGAACTGAATTATGAAATTGATGGTATTGTAATTAAGGTAAATAATCTGGCTTTACGTGATCAATTAGGAAGTACAGCAAAGCATCCGCGTTGGGCTATGGCTTATAAATTTCCTGCACAACAGAAAGAGACTCAGATTAAAGATGTAGAGATTACAGTAGGGAGAACCGGTTCTTTAAATCCAACAGCAATCTTAGAACCTATTTTGTTGGATGGTTCTGTGGTTAGTAGAGCTACTTTGCATAATCAAGATGAGATAGACCGTAAGGATATTAGAATTGGGGATAAGGTGATTGTACAAAAAGCTGGTGATATTATTCCACAGGTAGTTCGTGTACTAAAAGAGAAGAGAACTGGTCAAGAGGAGAAATTTGAGATTCCAAAGCATTGTCCAGTTTGTGGTGCAGAAGCAGTAAGATTAGAAGGTGAAGTTGTGATTAGCTGTACTGGTGGAGCTTGTCCTGCCCAATTGCGTGAGGAAATCATACATTTTGTACAAAGAAATGCAATGAATATAGAAGGTGTAGGTCCATCTTTGATCCAACAATTACTAGATAATGATTTAATTCAAGATGTGGCTGATCTTTATTATCTAAAAAAAGAAGAATTAATGAATTTAGATAGAATGGGTGAGAAATCTAGTCAAAATGTGATAGCTGCTTTGGAAAAGAGTAAAGATAACTCTTTAGCACAATTGATCTTTGGATTGGGGATTAGACATGTAGGAAGTAGAGTTGGGCAAGTCTTAGCTCAAAATTATAAAGATATAGATGCTATAGCCCAAGCAGATGAAGAAGAGTTATCTGCTATTAATGAAATTGGACCTAAAATTGCTCAAAGTATTGTTAGCTATTTTGATCAAGAGCAAAACCTTAATATAATAAAAAAATTGAAAGAAGCAGGTGTCAATTTAGAGTCACAAACTTCTAATATTGAAAAAACATTAGAAGCTAAGAAGATTGTAGTTACTGGTAAGTTAGAGGATTTCACTCGTAAAGAAGCCAAAACTGCAATTACTAACTTAGGTGGCAGGGTAACTAGTTCTGTAAGTAAGAACACAGACTATCTAGTTGTAGGAGAAAATCCAGGTTCTAAGTATGATAAGGCCCAAGAGATAGGTGTAAGTATTTTAAATGAAGCAGAGTTTAAAGATTTGATTGGGTCATAGGTCATAGGTCATAGGTCATAGGTCATAGGTTATAGGTGTTAGGAAATTCATAAAACCTAGAACCTAATAAGTAAAAATAAGGAGGAATATTGATGAGAAAAGCAATAATGGAAACAGAAAAGGGAACAATGGAGATTGAATTTTATGAGAAGGATGCACCAAATACTGTAGATAACTTCTGTAAATTAGCGAAAGATGGTTTTTATGATGGGTTAACTTTCCATAGAGTTATTCCTAACTTTGTAATTCAAGGTGGTTGTCCTAAAGGTGATGGAACAGGAGGGCCTGGTTATACTATTGACTGTGAATTAGATGGAGATAATCAATATCATGATCGTGGTGTATTATCTATGGCTCATGCTGGAAGAAATACTGGAGGATCACAATTTTTTATCTGTCATAGTAGAGATAGAACTTCACATTTAGATAGAAATCATACTTGTTTTGGAAAGGTTGTAGAAGGTCTTGAGGTAATTGATGATATTAGACAAGGTGATGTAATTAATAAAGTAACGATTAAGAATAAGTAGTATGGTGTAAAAAGAGAGCAAATGAGATTTAAATCTCATTTGCTCTCTTTTTTATTTTTTAAATAAAAATTGACTGATTAAAATCAAAACCTACAATCTTCCAGTAAAATTATTGAATTATATAATATAAAGTGGTATATTGGAAACAGATAAGTTTTTCTTAATTTTAATAATTATAAACTTTTATACTAAGATAATATTAAATATAGTAATTAGGTGTATGAAATAAAATTAATGTTTGGAGGTGATTTAATGAGTAAGTATGAAGCATTACGTTCAATTACAGCTGGATGGATAGTTGGGGTTTTGTTGGCAATTCAGACATTTATCTTTCCATTATTCTTTATGAAGGAATTTCAGGTTACTAATTTCACTATTAGCTCAATAGTTATACTTATATTAAGTGTTGGAATTTATTTGAAGAGTAGAGTTTGTGCTATTTTATTATTTGCCATGTACATTATTTCTAATATATTAGATCTTGTTAATGATCCATTATCTATGATTTCAGTATTTATAATGATTAGAATTATCTTTTTGAAGGGACTATATCAAGGAGTAAAAGGTACTTTTGCTTATCAAGAGATTATGGAAGTTGAAGGAAATAAAATTGATAGTAAAGACTTTAAACAGAAGATTTTATAAATTCTTATTAAGATATTATCTATTTTAAATTAGATATATTGAGTAAAATAATTGGTGTAATTTTATAATAAAGTTGTTAATTATTTAAAATGCATATAATAATTTCTGATTCTGGAGAAACTATATATCGATATATAGTTTCTTTTTGCGGTCTTAGAGAGCTTATGATATAATAATTAATTAGTTAAATAACTTGGAATTATATTTTATAGTTGATTTTATTTGCTAAATTGCTAATATATTAATAAAAGGGTGGTGAAAATATGAAAATCGATAAAGAAACTGTAGAGAAGGTTGCACATTTAGCTAGGTTAGAAGTGAGTGAAGAAGAAAAAGATTTATTTGCTCATCAATTAAGCGATATTTTGGAGCATGCAGAAAAATTAAATGAGCTTGATACAGAAGATGTAGATCCAATGGCTCATGTTCTAGAAGTTAACAATGTGTTTAGAGAAGATAAAGTTAGAGATTCTCTTGATAGAGAATCAGTTTTAGCAAATGCTCCTGAAAAGGATCAAGGAATGTTTAAGGTGCCACAAATTGTAGAATAATTAGGAGTTTGGTTATAGGGGTTAGGTGTTAGGAAGATCTAAGGCCTAAAACCTAGAGCCTAGAGCCTAGAGCCTAAAGCCTAAGAATAAACAAGGAGGGAAAGGATATGGAACTTTATCAATTAACTGCCCATAAACTACATGAGAAATTGGTTAATGGGGAAGTTAGTGCTAGAGAGATTACTGAGTCTATTTATAATAGAATTAATCAGGTTGAAGAAGATGTACAAGCTTATATAACATTAACTAAGGAAGAGGCATTAAAACAGGCAGATAAAGTAGATGAAAAGATTTGCAATGGTGAAAAGATTGGTCCATTAGCAGGAATTCCAATTGCTATTAAAGATAATATGTCTACTGAAGGAGTTAAGACTACTTGTGCTTCTCAGATATTACATAATTATAAACCACCTTATGATGCTACAGTAATTAAAAAGTTAGCAGCAGAGGACTTTGTAATGGTAGGTAAGGCTAATATGGATGAATTTGCAATGGGATCTTCTACTGAAAATTCTGGAATGCATCCAACATCAAACCCTTGGGATTTAGAAAGAGTTCCAGGAGGTTCAAGTGGTGGATCTGCAGCAGCAGTTGCAGCAGATGAAGCTATTATTTCTTTAGGATCAGATACAGGTGGTTCTATTCGCCAACCTGCAGCTTTATGTGGAATAGTAGGAATGAAGCCTACTTATGGCCTTGTTTCTCGTTATGGTTTAGTTGCTTTTGCATCATCTTTAGATCAGATTGGACCTTTTGCTAAGGATATAACAGATTGTGCTTTAGCTTTAAATTACATAGCAGGTCATGATGAATTTGATTCCACTTCTGTTGATAGAGAAGTACCAGATTATACAGAAAGTTTAAATAAGGATATTAAAGGGATGAAAATTGGTGTTCCTACAGAGTATTTTGGTGATGGAATTGATCAAGAGGTTAAAGATGCTGTTTGGAATGCTATTAAAAAGTTAGAAGAATTAGGTGCAGAATATGAAGAGGTATCTTTACCACATACTGACTATGCTTTATCTGCATATTACTTAATTGCACCTGCAGAAGCAAGTTCTAACTTAGCTCGTTATGATGGAGTGCGTTATGGTTTAAGAAATAAAGAAGCTAAAGGTTTAGTGGAAATGTATAAGAAGACTCGTCAAGATGGTTTTGGTGATGAGGTTAAACGTAGAATTATGTTAGGAACTTATGCTTTGAGTTCTGGGTATTATGATGCTTATTACAAAAAAGCACAGAAAATCAGAACTTTAGTTAAGCAAGATTTTGACAAAGCCTTTGAAAAATATGATGTTTTAATTTCACCAACAACTCCAACTACAGCATTTAAAATTGGAGACAAATCTAATGATCCATTAGAAATGTACTTATCTGATATCTGTACTATTCCAATTAACTTAGCTGGTATTCCTGCTTTATCTATGCCATGTGGATTAGATAGTAAAGGGTTACCAATTGGTTTACAGATAATAGGTACTCACTTTGGAGAGGAAAAGATTTTACAAGTTGCTCATGCTTTTGAGCAAGCTACAGAATTTCATAAAAATAAACCTAATTTGTAGATTAGCTACTACTTTTAGCTTTTAGTAAAGTCAAAAATTATAATTAATTTAATAGCTAAAGGCTAATAGCTAAAATAACGGAGGTGTAATTATGTTAGACGGTTATGAAATGACAGTTGGGTTAGAAGTTCATGCCCAACTTGATACAAATACTAAGATTTTTTGTGGGTGTAAGAATGAGTTTGGTGCTGAGCCAAATAATCATACATGCCCAATTTGTTTAGGATTACCGGGAACATTACCAGTTTTAAATGAGAAAGCAGTAGAGTATATTATTAAAGCAGGTCTTGCTTTAAATTGTGAAATAGCTACTTTTAGTAAATTTGATCGTAAGAACTATTTCTATGCTGATTTGCCTAAGGCTTATCAAATCTCTCAATTTGATCTACCTTTCTGTGAAAATGGAGAGATAACAATTCAGCCTGAAGGTGAAGATGAAATGAAAGTAGGAATTACTAGAATTCACTTAGAAGAGGATGCTGGTAAGTTAAATCATGCTGGTTCTGATATATCTAGTGCTAATTCTAGTTTAGTAGATTATAATCGAGTAGGTACTCCTTTGATTGAGATAGTAAGTGAACCAGATATTCACTCACCAGAACAAGCTATTGCTTATTTGAAGAAATTAAAGAGTATTATAGAGTATATTGGAGTTTCTGATTGTGATATGTCCCAAGGATCAATGAGAGCAGATGTTAATATTTCTGTAGCTCCAGTTGGGTCTGATAAGTTAGGAACTAGAACTGAACTTAAGAATATGAACTCTTTTAAAGCTATTGAAAAGGCTTTAAGATATGAGCCAAGAAGACAGATTAAAGTTTTAGAATCTGGTGGTGAAATTATACAAGGTACTTTAACTTGGGATGATGAAGCTTCTAAGACAAGAGCTATGCGTAGTAAAGAAGAAGCTCATGATTATCGATATTTCCCAGAGCCTGATTTAGTACCAGTAATTGTTGATAAAAGTTGGGTAGAAGAGATAAAATCTACTCTTCCAGAATTGCCTGATGTTCGCCAAGAAAGATATGTAACAGAGTTTGGCATTCCAGAATATGATGCGGGAGTTATTACTGCTGATAGAGAGATGGCAGATTTCTTTGAAACTGTTGTTAGTGAATATGATGATGCCAAAACTGCTAGTAATTGGATGATGGGTGATGTATCTAAACTTCTTAATGAAGAAGGGATCTCCATAGCTGAAGCTAAATTTACTCCTGAAGATTTAGCTAAGATGTTAAATCTAATGGATGAAGGAACTATCTCTAGTAAGATTGCTAAAACAGTTTTTGAAGAGATGTTTGCTACAGGTAAAGATCCAGATACAATTGTAGAAGAAAAAGGATTAAAGCAGATTAGTGATACTAGTGAATTAGAGGATATTATTGATCAAGTTCTAGAAGAAAACCAGAGTGCATTAGAGGATTATCGTGGTGGTAACAAGAATGTATTTGGTTTCTTTATTGGTCAAACTATGAAGGCTACACGTGGTAAAGCAAACCCAGGGGTAGTTAATAAAATTTTAAGAGAGAAATTAGAAGGATAAAATAAAAAATTCCCACTAAAATTAGTGGGAATTTTTTATTTTTTGATAGATCTTATTTCAGAGCCTTTATATAATTGCTTAGGTCTAAAGATACTATTTTTAGATTCTATATTTTCCAACCAATGAGCAGACCAGCCCATTATTCTTCCTAAAGCAAAGATAGTTGTAAAGTAATTTGATTCTATATTCATAGCTTTTAGTATTAATCCAGACCAAAAGTCAACATTTGGATATATTCCTTTACTTCCTAACTGTTGTAAAGCTATTTTTTCTACCTCTTCAGCTACCTTATATAAGTCTTCAAGAGAACTATCAATTTCAAAAGGGTTATTAGTATTAAAAATCTGAGGTAATAACTCCTTTTTAAAGTAAACACCCCGCGGATCATAGGTTTTATAGACTCTATGGCCCAAACCCATTATTTTTTCACCCTGAGATTTTTTATTATTTATATATTCTTCTGCTTTTTCAGGGACTTCAATTTCTTCTAACATTTTAATTACTTTTTCATTAGCGCCACCATGAAGTGGTCCTGATAATGAATTAATAGCAGAAGCTATTGATGCAAAAATACTTGCATGGGATGATCCAACAGCTCTTACGGAGAATGTACTATTATTAATAGTGTGGTCAGCATGCAAGATTAGAAGTTTTTCGAATATATCTACTAATTTTTGATTTTTCGATGATTCTTCATCGAGACAATATAAAGCATATTGAGCAAAGGAATTAAATTCTTTTCCTTCAGCAAAATTAGGATTATTTGTTCTATATACTCCTATTAATGTAGGTAGTTTTGCTATTAGCCTAATAACTCTTTCTATATTTTCCTTTTGGTTTTGAATATTAAATGATGTATTGTCACTACCTTGTAATAAAAGTACCCCAGTGCTTAACATATACATAGGATGAAGATTTCTATCCATATTTGTAATTAGATCTGTTACTTTAGAATCCACTTTTTTATGTGTGAGGAGCTTACTCCTCAATTCTTCTTGCTCTTCTTTGTTAGGTAGCTCTCCTGTAAGTAAAAGAAAGCAAACCTCCTCATAAGAACAGTTATTTGCTAATTCTTCTACAGGATATCCTCTAAAAGTCAATATTCCTTTTTCTCCATCGATATTACTTATTGTTGATTCAACTATTGGTATGCCTTTGAGCCCAGGAAAGTAACCTTTGTCAAATAAGGTACTTATTATTTCTGAATACTCTTTTTGTGTTCTCTCTTCTGTAATATTACAGACACAAAGACATTCTTTTATTTTCTCTAACATAGTATAACAACTCCTTTATTACTCTACTACTTTTGCTATAATATAGTTATATCTTTATAGCAATTTTCATAATAAATATACCTAAACAAGAATATTTATACTTAAAACAATAAAAAACAGGCTAGCTATTGGTGATATTATACTATCATATATTTAATATTTTGGCAACTATATGTTAACTGTATACTTAGCATACCTTATTATTATCTGCAAACGGGGTGATATTTTTTAATATAGATAAGTATTACTTTATTTACCATGCTATTAAGAATTGATTGACAAATAGTTAGATAAAAGTTATAATAATGATAAAGTTATTGACATAACATGATAAATAATTGACATTTAAATTAATGTATATTTATACAATAAGCTAATAAGTAGTGAGGAGTGAGCATAAAATGTATGATGTAACTTTAATTCCTGGTGATGGAATTGGGCCAGAGATTACTAAATCGATTAGAGAGATTATTGAAGTAACTGGAGTAAAGATTAATTGGGAGATAGTAAATGCAGGAGCTGGAGTGATGGATGAATATGGTACTCCTTTACCTGAAGAAGTATTGGATTCTGTTAGAAAGAATAAGGTTGCGCTTAAAGGGCCGATTACTACTCCTGTAGGTAGTGGATTTAGAAGTGTGAATGTAGCTATCAGACAAAAGTTAGATTTATATACTAACTTACGACCAGCCAAAATTATGAAAGGTTCTCCAACTAAATTTGAAAATTTAGATGTTGTTATTTTTAGAGAGAATACAGAAGGTCTATATGCAGGAATAGAACATATGGTTGGTGATGATGCTGCAGAAAGCATCAAAATTATTACTCGCAAGGCTTCTGAAAGAATTGTTAAGGCTGCTTTTGAATATGCTAAGAAGAATGGTCGTCAAAAGGTAACTGCGGTACATAAGGCTAATATTTTAAAGTTGAGTGATGGCTTATTTAAGTCAGTTGCTGAAGAAGTTGCTAAAGATTATCCAGAAATTGAATTTGATAATAAGATTGTAGACAATATGTGCATGCAGTTAGTGCAATATCCAGAAAATTATGATGTATTAGTATTACCTAATCTTTATGGAGATATAGTTTCTGATCTTTGTGCAGGCTTAATTGGAGGTTTAGGTTTAACTCCAGGTGCAAATTTAAATGATGAACTTGCTGTATTTGAGGCAGTTCATGGTTCTGCTCCTGATATAGCAGGGCAGAATAAGGCTAATCCAATTGCCTTATTATTATCTTCTTGTATGATGCTTAGGCATTTAAATGAAGAAGATGCTGCAAATGCTATTGAAACTTCAGTTGAAGAAATTTTAGAAGAAGGAAAAGTATTAACTGGAGATTTAGGAGGTAGTGCTACTACTACGGAAATAACAGCAGAGATCATTAATAAAGTAAAAGATAAAATAAAAAAGATAGCTTAATTTAAAATAACTAAGTGCTTCTTTCAAGAAGCACTTAGTTATTTTTTGTTAGTAATTTTAATTGTTTTATTCTAGCAGTTAATTTGAATTTTTCTTTATGATTTTTTGAGTTTTTCTTCTGCCAAGTTAATTTCTCAATTAAAGTTTCAATATTATGTAATGTTTCTTTTCTTAACATTTTATCCTCCTTTAAGCAGGTAAGTTTATTTCTATCTAGAAACTAGAATGAGAGCTAATATCTTAGTGAATGATATTAATATGCACTGATAAAATGATTTTAATACCATATATTTACATAGAAATGGATTTAGTTTATAAGGGGAGAGATAAATGTCTAAGAAACCAGTAAGTGTTGGAGATATAGTAGAGATAGAGCTAGAGAGTTTAGCCCATGGGGGGGATGTAGTAGGTAGAATTGATGGATATGCTATCTTTATACCGCAAGGTGTTCCTGGGGAAATAGCTAAAGTTAAGATAACTCAAGTAAAAAAGAATTATGGACGTGGAGAAATTATTGAAGTTATTGAGGAGTCTGAAGATCGAATTACTCCATCATGTCCCTTTAGCGATAGGTGTGGTGGTTGTCAGGTACAACATATAAATTATCAAGCCCAACTAGATCATAAACAGAAAATCGTTAGGGATAATATTGAAAGAATAGCAAAGTTGACAGATATAAAGATTAATCCTGTCAAAGGAATGGATAATCCTTTCTTTTATCGTAATAAGGCTCAATTTCCATTAGCTAAGAATGAGGAGGGTAAAGTAATAACAGGTTTTTATGCACCAGGTAGTCATAAGTTAATTGCTATTGATAAATGTGGAATTCAACATCCATTGATAAATAGAATTTCTGAAAGAACAGTTGAGTTAATTGAAGAATATGAACTCAGTATTTATAATGAAAAGAAGCATCAGGGTTTACTTCGACATTTAGTTGTAAGGGTTGGAGTTTGTACTAATCAAGCAATGTTGATCTTTGTTACCAAGGATAATAAATTTCCCGAAGCTAGAAAGATTGCTAAGAGATTAATGGCTGATATTCCTGAATTGCTTAGTGTACAGCACAATATAAATCCTAAGAAAACCAATGTAGTATTAGGGAAATTGACTAAGACTTTAGCAGGAGATGATCATATCTTTGACTATATAGGAAGAATTAAATATAAGATATCACCACTATCTTTCTTTCAGGTTAATACTTTACAAGCTAAAGTATTATATGATCAAGCAGTTGAGTATGCAGGGTTAACTGGTCAAGAAAAAGTGATTGATGCTTATTGTGGATTGGGTTCAATTACCCTTTATGTATCTGATCAATCTCAAGAGGTTTATGGAATTGAAGTAGTAGAAGAAGCCATTGAAGCTGCTAAAGAGAATGCTGAATTCAATGGAATAGAAAATTGTCACTTCCAAGCAGGGAAGGTGAGAGAGGTCTTACCAGAACTAAAAAAAGAGTTCATTCCTGAGATGATTATAGTTGATCCACCACGAAAAGGATGCCATGAAGAAGTATTAAAGACCTTTGTAGAGATGGAACCTGAGAGAATAGTTTATGTGTCTTGTAATCCAAGTAGCTTAGCTAGAGATTTAAAATATCTAGATGCTCATGGTTATGAAACGGTAGAGATTCAACCAGTAGATATGTTCCCACAGACTTATCATATTGAGAATGTAGCGCTGATAAAGAGAATTGACAATTAAATTTAAGATTAAAGGCAAAGTAAAATATAGCAAGTATTTATAACTAATGTAGGGGCGAGTTGTGACTCGCACTAACTGGCCTTTAGTTACATGAAAAATAAATTTATAAATACAGAAAGGAGAAATAACTATGGCTAAAGTGAAAAAAAAAGCTGTATTAGAAGTTAAAATAGAAGAAACTGCATTTCCAAATATGGGTGTTGCTTATATAGATGGTCATGAGATTAGAGTAAAGAATGCTTTGCCAGGTCAGAAAGTCAAAACCTATTTGTCTCGGAAAAGAAAGAATTATTACAAAGGTAAATTATTAGAAGTATTAGAAAGATCACCTTTAGAAAAAGAGGTACAATGTCCTCATTATGAAAAGTGTGGTGGATGTAGCCAACAGAGTATTGAATATCAATTACAAATAGATAATAAGGCTAAACAAGTTCAGAAGTTATTGGATAATTTCGGTATAGAGGATTATCAATTTCTGGGAATTGAACCTAGTCCTGATATCTTTGAATATCGTAATAAGATGGAATTTAGTTTTGGAGATCTAGAAAAAGGTGGAGAATTGCAACTAGGTATGCATCCGCGAGGTCGCCGTTTTGATATCATTAGTGTTGATTCATGTTGTTTAGTAGATAATGACTTTAGATTAATCTTAACTACTGTTTTGAATTATTTTAGAGAACAAGGATTTAAAAAATATCATGTTCAGAGTAGGGAAGGGTATTTACGTAATTTAGTGGTTAGAAAGGGGTTAAATACTGGTGAAATCTTAGTTAATCTTGTAACAACTTCTCAAATAGATCATGATCCAGTTGAATTGAGTAAGAGGTTAGAGAAATTAGATTATAAGGGAGAACTAGTTGGCTTTATACAAACTATTAATGATGATTTTTCTGATGCTGTAAAATGTGATGAGTTGATAGTTCACTATGGAAGAGAATATTATTATGAAGAATTATTAGGACTAAAATTCAAGGTAAAACCCTTTTCTTTCTTTCAACCTAATACTTCGGGAGCAGAGAAATTATATTCAATAGTTAAAGAATTCTTAGGGGATGCAGATGATAAATTAGTCTATGATTTATATTGTGGGACGGGAAGTATCGGCCAGATTGTTGCCTCAAATGCTAAAGAAGTAGTAGGGATTGAGATAGTAGAAGAAGCTGTAGAAATGGCAAAAGAGAATGCTGAATTAAACGGTCTAGATAACTGTCGTTTTATTGCCGGTGATGTATTAGAAAAGATTGATAAGTTAGCCAAGAAACCAGATTTAATAATTACTGATCCTCCAAGGGCTGGAATTCATCCAAAAGCATTACCAAAGATTATAGATTTTGCTTGCGATGAGATGGTTTATGTATCTTGTAACCCGAGAACATTAGCACCAAATTTAAAGGAATTTCAAGATGCAGGATATTTGGTGGAAAAGGTTAAGTGTGTAGATATGTTTCCTCATACAGCTCATGTAGAGACTGTAGTAAGGTTATTTAAAATAAAATAATCATTTTTTAAATTTATTTTCAACTTTTCTTTGACACTAAGAATATACTATGCTATAATTTAATTATTAAGGCCTAGAAGGGCAAGAAAATAGGAGGAATTAATTTTTATGAACAAAGGTACAGTAAAATGGTTTAATGCAGAAAAAGGTTATGGATTTATTGAAAGAGAAGCTGGAGACGACGTATTCGTACATTTCTCAGCTATCCAAGGTGACGGATTCAAAACTCTAGAAGAAGGTCAAGCTGTAGAGTTTGATATTACTGAAGGAGATAGAGGACCTCAAGCTGCAAACGTAACTAAGTTATAATTGGATATTATGCGTAAGCACTAATATATAGATTATTGCTTAAGTAAAAAACACCACTCTGTTAACAGAGTGGTGTTTTTTTATTTATGGTGGGTTTTTGGTTATCGAACTCTCCTCTTAATCCCCTTCCTTTATCCTAAGTGAGTGAAGAAAAGTCAAAATCTAAAATAGGTTCCCCTTCTTGAGATGAAGAGGGGGAGTAAGGGGGCGTTGTGATGTTTTAAGATATCGAACTCTCCCCCGCCCCCTCGCTTTGTCTAAAGCGAGGGGGAAATACTTATTTTGTTTTGTTTTTGTTCCCTCTCCTAAGAGTAGGAGAGGGGTTAGGGGTGAGTTCTTGATTTTACAGAAGTTATCCTTAACTTGATACGTATAGGGAGTGTTGTGATCTCTTTGTTATATATTTAATTATATTTGCAGGAATAAAAGAAACAATATAGAAGAATAATTGATTATAACAGTATAAGGAGCGATAAATATGAAAAAAGATAAAGTCTATGAAAATATACTATTACAAGTTAAAGGTCTAATCTCTGCTGAAAATAATTTAATAGCTAATTTAGCTAATGTTTCAGCGGTACTCTACAATAATTTAGATCAGGTCAATTGGGCAGGATTTTATTTGTGGCAAGAGGAACAATTGATTTTAGGGCCTTTTCAAGGAAAGTCAGCTTGTGTAAGAATAGAAAAGGGAAAAGGTGTTTGTGGAACTTCTATCGAAAAGAAAGAGACCTTAGTAGTAGAAGATGTTCATCAATTTTCAGGTCATATAGCCTGTGATTCAGCATCAAATTCTGAGATTGTAGTACCTATTATTATTAATGACAAGGTAAAAGGTGTGTTAGATATAGATAGTCCCATAAAAAATAGATTTGATCGATTAGATCAAAAATATCTAGAAGAGATAGTTGAGATATTGATTAAAGGAAGTAATTGGAGTTATTCTCTTTAACAAATAAATTTAAAATTTTTAATAAAATCTTTACTTTGTGATATAATATTTTTATAACTATTATTAGAAACAGGAGGAATTAAGTTTTATGGAAAAAGGAACAGTCAAGTGGTTTGATGGTGCAAAAGGTTATGGATTTATTGAGGCAGAGAGTGGAGAAGATGTATTTGTACATTTCTCTGCTATACAAGATGAAGGATTTAAGACCTTAGAAGAAGGTCAAGAAGTAGAATTTGAAATTATCGAGGGAGATAGGGGACCTCAAGCTGAGAATGTAGTTAAGTCATAACTAAATTCTATTGTATTTGTTTGTTGATAGAGAGTATCCTTTTGGGGAACTCTCTATTTTATATTTATATCAAGTATTTACTCCTCTCAAAAGAAATTTGTAACATATATGGTAATATTGAATATAATAAACCAGGATTATATTGATATAAGTTTATAAGGTTAGGAGGGGGCTATACTTGAAGTTAAGATGTAAAGATTGTGGAGAACTTAATTGGTCTTGTAGTGAATACTGTCAGAATTGTAGCGGACAATTGCTCCAAGATAAGAAGTCAAAACCTTTAGAAAATTTATTTTATATTTACTTTATATAAGAGAGGATTAATCCTCTCTTATTTTTTGCTAATATTTAATAATATAAATTAAAGAATAAGTATAGTAAATTTATAAGAAATCTAAAATTAGAATTTATAAAGCTAAGTAAGGTTTTATGATTATAATATCTTTTGAGAGTAGTGGAATTGATCCATTAGAATGATAAAGCGACACTTTCGGAGTTAGGCGTTAGGAAATGGGAGGTAGGAAGACCTTACTAACTCCTATAACCTATGACCTATCACCTAAAAGTGTCCCATTATATCCATTAACAGTTATTATATATTAAAGATCTATTAACATAACTAGCGATTATACTAAGTTGTTTAAATTTTAGATATAATATTATTATATTAATTGAAAAGGATTTTTAGTCTTTAATATAGAAATAGTAAAAAATAAAATCTATAGACATGGGGTGATTAGATGTTAAGTAAGAAGGTTATTATTAGTAATAAGTCAGGTTTACATGCAAGACCTGCTTCATTGTTAATAGATGCAGCTAATAAATTTGAGGCAAAAATTGAGATTATTCATGGAAATAGAGAAGCTAATTTAAAAAGTATTATTAGTGTTATGTCTTTAGCTATAGGTTGTGGAGAAGAAGTTACTTTAAGAGTTGAAGGTACAGATGCCAAAGAGGCTTTAAATAAGATTGTAGAAATTATTGAAAATAAATTTGGAGAAGAATAATAAACTTTATTGATTTTAAGTTCAAAAATGATTTCTTTGGATTGATATGTTATAATAAAGAAAAATTAACTGAAGAAATTAATGAATTAATTTAAATTTGTCTATTAACACAGCAATTAATATTCTAAATAAATCAAAATAATCTAAGGAATGGTGGTATAAGATGAGGCCGATTCCAGTCGAAGAGCTGAAAGCGGGAATGAAAATAGCAAAGACCATTTATAATAATTCAGGACAAATACTACTTGGAGCAGGGATGGCTCTTAAAGATAGTTATATTGAAAAGTTAAATAATTTAAATATACCTGAAATTTATATTGTAGATGAAGAATTACCAGAAGTTAAAGTACCTGAGCCTATTTCAGATAAAACAAGGCTAGAAGCTATTAAAGTTGTAAAAGACACTATGCAAGATATTGAGTCACAAAGTCAGATTAATTTTGATAAGATCAATGATGTGATTGATAGCATTTTAGATGAGATTTTACTACAAAATCATGTTGTTATACATTTAAATGATATTAGAGCTTATGACAGTTACACATTCCAACATTCAGTAGGGGTAACTATACTGTCTATTTTAATGTCATTAAACTTCAGTTATACAAAAGAAGAAATAAAGAAGATAGCCATAGGGGCTTTTTTACATGATATTGGTAAGACTAAGGTGGATAAGGATATAATTATGAAACCAGGTAAGTTGACTGATGAAGAATATGAAGAGGTCAAAAAGCACTCTTTATATGGCTATAATATAATTAAAGATGTTCATGGGATCAGTATTCTTTCTGCTCATATTGCTTATCAGCATCATGAATATATTGATGGGACAGGCTATCCTAGAGGTTTAAAGGGCGATGAAATTAGTGAGTGGGCTCAAATAGTGACAGTAGCTGATATTTATGATGCTTTAACCAGTGATAGAGTTTATAAACGTAAATTAATGCCCCATGAGGCATTGAAAATAGTGGAAGAATTAAAAGGAACTAAATTAAGTCCTAAATGTGTAGATGCTTTATCTAAGCATGTTGCTGTTTATCCAGTAGGTACAATGGTACAGTTAAGTGATGATCAGTTAGGAATAGTAATAGATGTAAATAAAGAAGATTTGAGTTCTCCAATTGTTAGAATAGTAGAAGATAAAGAAGGAAATAAGATAACAGAGATAAAAGAAGTAGATTTAATACATAATGATAACTTAAAAATAAATAGGGTAATATACAATTAAGGAGGAGGAATATGAAGAACTTAAAAGTAATAATGAGCACATTATTATTTTTGGTTATTCTTACTAATGGATCTGTATTTGCAATGTATCAAGCAGAAGTTAATCCAGGGGAAAAGTCATTATGCTATAGTGTACAGAGTTTAAAGGGAAGTATCAAATCGTTGACTTTAGAAAGTGATTTTTCTTTGACAGATAATTTAGGATTAATTGGAGTTTATAGTTTTTCAGATAATTATGATTTTATAAATTTAGATTTAAAGCTTAATATGGTGGATGAAAGTGATTATAATATTTCCTTTTTAGGAGGTTATTATTTTCCATTAGAGGATGATCAAGATTCTAATGCTAAGTTAGGTATTTTAGCCTCTACTGCTGTTTTTAAACGTTTGGATTTGAATGGAGGTCTGAATGTTTTATTGGGTAAGGAAGAAGATTATTTAGGCTTTGAATTTGGATTTGATTATAGAGTTACTAGGCATTGGTACTTAGAAGGTGGCTTTAGACGTTTTGCAGGAGATAAAGATAATGAAGGGTTAAGTATTGGTATCAGAAATTATTTCTAAGGAAGAGGGATTATAATGGGATTAAAGGATATAGCAGTTTTTATGGATAGAGATGGAACAGTAAGCAAGGAGATTGGTTATGTAAATGACCCTACTAGATATGAGCTGCTTCCGAGGACTGGTTTAGCTATTAAAAAACTAAATCAAAATGGTATTAAAGCAATATTAGCAACGAATCAAGCGGGTGTTGCTAGAGGTTATTTTAAAGAAGAGATGATTACTAAAGTTCATAATAAATTGGAAAGATTATTAGAAAAAGAAGATGCTTATTTAGATGCTATTTATTATTGCCACCATCATCCAGATGTTGGAGAAGGAAAATTTAGAAAGAAATGTGATTGTCGTAAGCCAGAGCCGGGGATGTTAATAAAAGGAGAAGAAGAGTTTGGTGTAGATTTGAATAAATCATATATGATTGGTGACAAAATTAGTGATGTTGAAGTAGCCCATAAGGTAGGTTCTAAAGGTATTTTAGTTCTAACTGGATATGGTATGGGAGCTTATAAACATGAGCGTGAAGATTGGCCAGTAGAACCTGAATATATAGCAGAGGATTTATTTGATGCAGTAGAATGGATACTAATGGATATCAAAGCGAGGGAGAGTTAATGACTAGATTAGTTGATTATTTACCTTTGTTTTCTCAACAGAAAATTCTTGTAATAGGAGATATGATTGCTGATGAGTTTATTATTGGTCAGCCTGAACGTTTATCTCGTGAAGCACCAGTTTTGATATTACAGCATACAGGTCACAAAATTCTACCTGGTGGTGGAACTAATGCGGCTAATAATGTTGCGGCATTAGGTGGACAAGTCTATCTTGCTGGAGTAATCGGTGATGATCGAGTAGGTGAAGAGTTAGTTGATTATTTAGATAAAGCTGGGATGAAGACGGAAGGATTAATTATTGATTCTTCACGTCCTACTTCAGTTAAAACTAGAATTTTAGCTGGTGGTGGACAAACTGTCAAACAGCAAATGGTTAGAGTAGATAAATTAAAAACCGATAATATCTCTAAAGAAATTGAGGAAAAATTACTAACTTATATTGAAGAGATTATCTCTGAGATAGATGCTATAATCTTATCTGATTATGGTAATGGGGTATTTACAGATAGAGTCAAAGAAAGAGTAATTAATTTGGCTAATCAAAATAATAAAATTACTGCTGTTGATTCAAGATATGATCTAAATACTTTTAAGAATATTACTATTGCTACACCAAATAAGGAAGAGACAGAGAAAGCTGTTGGTTTTCCTTTGGATTCACCTGAGAATATTAGAAAAGCAGGGTTAAAGCTAAAAGAAGAATTAAACTCTGATGCAATGCTAGTTACTTTAGGTGGCCAAGGTATGCAGATCTTTAGTGAAGAAGGAATTAGTCATGTTCCAGCTTCTAACTATACAGAGGTCTTTGATGTTACTGGAGCTGGAGATACAGTTATTGCTGCTTTAACCCTATCTTTAGCTAGCAAAGCTAAGATGGTAGAAGCGATGAAATTATCAAATTATGCTGCAGGAATTGTAGTTAAAAAGTCAGGAGTAGCGACTGTAAATAGAGAAGAGTTAACAGAGGTTATTGGTGATACAGTATGATTATTAAAGAGAAGATATATACAAGAGAAGAGTTGAACAAAATTTTGAAACAGAATAGGAAGCAGGATGAAACTATTGTTTTCACCAACGGCTGTTTTGATATCTTACATGTTGGCCATACTCGTTATTTGACTGAAGCTAGGTCAAAAGGTGATGTCTTAATAGTAGGCTTAAATAATGATTCTTCAGTTAAAGCTCTAAAAGGGGAAAAAAGACCAATAGTCCCTGAGAAAGAAAGAGCTGAAATGCTTGCTAATTTAGAGGTTGTAGATTATGTAACTATTTTTTCTGAGACAACGGCTAAGAGTACAATAAATATTCTTCAGCCTGATATTTATGTTAAAGGTGGAGATTATAAGATAGAAGATTTACCTGAAGCTGAAGTAGTAGCTAAATATGGGGGAAAAATTGAACTAGTATCTGAAGTTAAAGGAGCTTCAACAACTAATATTGTAAAACAAATATTAAATAGATATTAAATAGATATTAAATAAAAAGGGGATGGATTTCATCCTCTTTTTATTATAAGGAATAAAAAGATCAGACAGGAATAAATATACATATAGACCATTAATGAACTATTAAATCTTCTTTAATTTCTTTGAATTGTTAAAAAAATATCATTTTTGACACGAGATAATTTTAGACTGTATAATAAGGTCATGAGTTGAATGTGAAATAAATCACATAAACAATCTTGATTATCATTATCAATTAATTTTGTTAAAAATATTATAACTTATATAAGTTGTAATATCAATAGCAAATATCCTAATATGTAAAATTTATTAAAGGAGGTAATATAATAAAATGGGTCAATGCCAATGTGGAAATTCTGCAGAAAGTAAAGAGAAGTATTTAGCTCCATTAAAAAAGATTTTAGAAGGATATAAAAAAGAACAAAAAGATTTAATTCCTGTTTTACAAAAGGCTCAAGAGGAATATGGATATTTACCAGAAGAAGTTATAAAAGAGATTGCAAATCAATTAGAGCTTTCTCTTAGTCAAGTTTATGGTGTTGTGACTTTCTATTCTCAATTCCATTTAGAACCACGTGGTGAAAATATTATTCGCGTTTGTATGGGAACTGCTTGTCATGTTCGAGGTGGAGGAAAAGTATTAGAAAAAATTAAAGATGAGTTAGGAATTGATGATGGAGAAACAAGTAAAGATCTTAAATTTACTCTAGAATCAGTTGCTTGTATAGGAGCTTGTGGTCTTGCTCCAGTAATTATGATCAATGATGATACTCATGGTCGTTTAACACCTGATAGCATTCCAGAAATTTTAGAAAAATATAAGAATTAAACTCATGAGAGAACTATCACTTCATATTTTAGATATAATTCAAAACTCTATTAGTGCTAAGGCTAATTTAATAAATTTAGAGATAGATGAAGATTTATTAAATGATCGATTAGTAATTAAGATTAAGGATAATGGGTCAGGAATGAGTAAGAGTTTAGAGCAAAGTGTTTTAGACCCTTTCGTAACTTCTCGTAAGACAAGAAAGGTTGGATTAGGATTACCTCTATTCCAAGCTGCAGCACAAAGGTGTGAAGGAGATTTAAAGTTAGATTCTACTTTAGGAGAAGGTACAGAGATCACTGTGAGCTTTAAGCATAGCCATATTGATAGAGCTCCATTAGGTGATATAACTGGAACTTTAATTGCTATCTTATCAGTTAATCCTGAAGTTGATCTTGTCTATAAACACTATATAGGCTCTAAAGAATTTATCTTTGATACTAGATTAATAAAAGAAGAGATTGATGGTATAAATATTAATCATCCAGAAGTATTATTATGGATTGAAAGCTATTTGGCTGAAGGTTTAGAAGAATTGCGGAGGTGAATAATAGTGAAATCATTAGCAGAGTTAAAAAAATTAAGAGATAAGGCTCAAAAGGATTTACAAGCTAGAAAGACTAGCAATAAGCCGAAAGTAATTGTAGGAATGGGTACATGTGGAATTGCTGCTGGTGCAAGAGAGATATTAAAGGCTATTATGGAAGAAGTAAATAAGCGTGAGTTAGATGTGATTATTACTCAAACTGGTTGTATTGGAATGTGTGAAAAGGAACCATTAGTTGATGTACAATTACCAGGTAAAGAAAGAATCACTTATGGTAATTTAACTAAAGATGATGTAAGTAAGATTGTTGTTGAGCATATAGTTAACGGTAACATTGTAGAAGATTTAGCTGTTGCTAAATTAGAAGACTAATCAATGCCAAGCTATTAAGGAGGTAAAAAGATAATGGAACAATCAATTTATAGATCACATATTCTGGTCTGTGGAGGAACAGGTTGTGTTTCTTCTGGTTGTAAAGAGGCTCAGGATGCTTTAAAAGAAGAATTAGCAAAACATGATTTGGCTAGTGAAATAAAAATAGTAGAGACTGGATGTCATGGTTTCTGTGAAAAGGGACCAATTATGATCTTTTATCCAGAAGGTGTATTTTATTGTGAGATTAAACCTGAAGATATGCCTGAATTGGTAGAAGAGCATATTTTAAAAGGAAGAATAGTAGAAAGATTATTATATACTGAACCAACTACTGATAAGAATATTCCAGCTTATCAAGATATTGACTTTTATAAAAAGCAAGAGAGATTGGTATTAACAAATTGTGGTCATATGGATCCAGAAAGTATTGAAGAGTATATTGCTACTGGGGGATATGAAGCAGTAGGTAAAGCTTTAACTGAAATGACATCTCAAGAGGTAATTGATGAAGTAAAAGAAGCAGGTCTTAGAGGTCGTGGTGGCGGAGGTTTTCCTACAGGCTTAAAGTGGCAATTTGCTAAAGATACTGAAAGTGATAAAAAATATATCATCTGTAATGCCGATGAAGGTGATCCAGGTGCATTTATGGACCGAAGTTTATTAGAGGGTGATCCACACAGAATTATTGAAGGTATGATTATTGGTGGATATGCAATTGGTGCTGATGAAGGATATGTATATGTACGTGCTGAATATCCATTAGCAATTGAGCGTTTACAAAAGGCGATTGATCAAGCAGAGGAGTATGGATTATTAGGTGAAGATCTATTTGGTAGTGGCTTTAATTTTGATCTTCATATTAAAGCAGGAGCAGGAGCTTTTGTTTGTGGTGAAGAGACTGCTTTGATGAATTCTATTGAAGGTAAGCGTGGAATGCCTCGCCCAAGACCACCTTTCCCAGCTCAAAAAGGTCTATGGGGTAAACCATCTAATATTAATAATGTAGAAAGTTATGCTAATGTAGCAAATATCATTAGAGATGGAGCACAGGCTTATAAAGAAATTGGTACTGAAGGCAGTAAAGGTACTAAGGTATTTGCTTTGACTGGTAAGATTAATAATACTGGTCTTGCTGAGGTGCCAATGGGAATTACTATGAGAGAAATCATCTACGATATTGGTGGTGGAATCTCTGATGGTAAGGAATTTAAGGCTGTTCAAATTGGTGGACCATCGGGAGGTTGTTTACCAGAAAATCTATTAGACTTACCAGTTGATTATGACTCTTTAATTGAAGTGGGAGCTATGATGGGATCTGGTGGATTAGTAGTAATGGATGAAGATACTTGTATGGTGGGTGTAGCAAGATTCTTCTTAGACTTTACTCAAAGTGAGTCTTGTGGTAAATGTACTCCATGTCGTGAAGGTACAAAGAGAATGCTAGAAATCCTTAACAGAATTACTTCTGGTGAAGGTAGAGATGGAGATATTGAAATGCTAGAAAGATTGGCAGAGAATATCAAGGCTACTTCTTTATGTGGTTTAGGTCAAACTGCTCCTAATCCGGTATTGAGTACATTAAAATACTTCCGTGATGAGTATGAAGCTCATATTTATGATGGAAAGTGTCCTGCTGGAGAATGTGAAGACTTAGCTGGCGCCTATGTGATTGATGAAGATGCTTGTATAGGATGTACAAAATGTGCTAGAGTTTGTCCAGTTGAGGCGATCTCAGGTGAGGTTAAAGAAGCTCATGTAATTGATGAAGATACTTGTATTGCTTGTGGAGCATGTGAACCTGAATGTCCAGTTAATGCAATTTCTCAAGGTTAGATATAAAAATAGCGGTGATAGGAATTAGGTAATAGGAGTTAGGAAACCTAGAACCTAAATCTAAAACCAAAAATTAATGCAAGGAGTGAATAAAGAATGGATACCATTACTTTGACAATAGATGGTCAGCAAGTCGAAGTTAACCAAGAAGCTACTGTATTAGAAGCAGCTCGTAAGTTAGGAATTGAAATTCCAACTCTTTGTTATCATCCTGATCTATCTCTACATGGTTCTTGTCGTGTATGTGTTGTAGAAGATGAAAAGAGTGGGAGATTATTAGCATCTTGTGTAGCTCCAGTTAATGACGGAATGGAGATTAGTACTAATAGTTCTAAGGCAAGACGTGCTAGAAAGACGAATGTTGAATTATTATTAGCTAACCACCCTAATGATTGTTTAGGTTGTGATAGAAACGGTAGTTGTGAATTACAAGATATTACTCATGATTTAGGAATTACTAAGGTTAGCTTTGAAGGAGAAAAAAGAGATTTACCAGTAGATGCAAGTGGTCCTTCGCTTAAGAGGGAACCAAATAAATGTATTCTTTGTGGACGCTGTGTAAGGGTTTGTGAAGAGGTACAAGGTGTATCTGCTCTAGAATTTACTGAACGTGGATTTAATTCTATAGTAAGCACAGGCTTTGATTTACCACAAAGTGAAGTTAACTGTGCTAACTGTGGTCAATGTGCTACTGTTTGTCCTACTGCAGCAATTACTGAAATTAGTGAAATTGATAAGGTTTGGGCTGCTTTAGAAGATGATAGTAAGCATGTTGTAGTACAAACTGCTCCATCTATCCAATCTACTATGGGTGAGGAGTTTGGCATAAAAGCTGGTACAATAGTTACTGGTAAACTAGCTGCTTCCTTAAGAAGGCTAGGTTTTGATAGAGTATTTTCTACAGATTTTGCTGCTGACTTAACAATTATGGAAGAAGGAAATGAGTTTATTCAAAGGTTTAAAGGAAATAAACAATTACCTCATATTACTTCTTGTTGTCCAGGTTGGGTTAAGTTCTGTGAGCATAACTACCATGACCTAATGGATAATTTATCAAGCGCAAAATCTCCAATGTCTATGTTCTCTGCTATCTCTAAGAGTTATTATGCAGAACAAACAGATATTGATCCAGAAAGTATTTATACAGTAGCGATTATGCCTTGTACAGCTAAAAAGTTTGAAAAAGATCGTGAAGAGTTAGTAGGAGATACAGATGCTGTATTAACTACTCGTGAATTAGCTCGTATGATTAAAGAGATGGGTATTCAATTTGCTACTTTAGAAAATGAAGAGTATGATGAAATGTTAGGTGCTCATACTGGTGCTGCTACTATCTTTGGTACTACTGGTGGAGTAACCGAGGCTGCATTAAGAACTGTTAAAGAAGAGTTAGATGGAGAAGCATTAGGAAGACTTGGCTTAGGATTTGAAGGAATTCAAGAGGCTACAGTTGAAATTGATGGTCAAGAAGTAAATGTAGCCATTGCTAATGGATTGGCTAATGCTGCTAAAATCTTAGATGAAGTTCGGGCAGGAAATAGTAAATATCACTTTATTGAAGTTATGGCTTGTCCAAATGGGTGTGTTGGAGGTGGAGGTCAACCTCTTCCAACTAGTAAAGAGATTAAGCAAAAACGTGCTCAAGGTTTAAGAAATATTGATGAATCTGGAATTATTAGAAAATCCCATAAAAACCCAATGATTATAAAATTATATGAAGATTATTTACATGAACCATTAAGTGGACATTCTCACCATTTACTTCATACAAAGTATCAAAAAAGAGATCAGAATTAATATTTAGGGCAGATAGTTCTTCTATCTGCCTATTTTTTATAATTTTGATATATATTAAGGAGGTAAAATGAATAATAATTTTAATTTAGTTGAGTATGGGATGTTGGTAGTTTTGGTTCTCATGTTAGTTTTCTTTATCTACATAGCTATAGGAGGAGATTTAGAAAGTCTATTATCTAGTTTGCTATAAAAAGAATTTTGTTTATTAAGGGTTAATAGTGTCATAGTTCTACTATTAAAATTATTCCTTGCTGGAAATGTTAACTATTGATAACTATCAGTTCAATTTTTAGTTCATCTTTGACTAGTCCATTATAATATGGTATAATTATTTGTGTTTATTATGATAAAACTAAAAACATCCAAACAAGGTGGGGATAGGATGAGTAAAGCCCATAATAAATATGCTAACATGTCTGAACATGATCTAATACATTTAGCACAAAATGGGGACAAGCTAGCTGAGAAGTATTTGATTAATAATAACATTGATATTGTTTATGCCAAATCTAAACTATTTTATATTAAAGGCTTGGACAATGATGATGTTATTCAAGAAGGATTAGTAGGATTATACAAAGCAATCAGAGATTATAAAGTAAAAAGGGAAGCATCTTTTCGTGGTTTTGCTCACTTATGTGTTAATCGTCAACTTATATCAGCGATTAAAACGGCTAATCGACAAAAACATATGCCACTTAACAATTCCACCTCTATTGATAAGAAAATAAGTTATTCTAAGGATGATGGGGGAAGAGGTAGAACTTTATTAGATATTTTACCTGACTATCATAACGATCCAGAGAAAAATTATGTGAATCGAGAATTAGTAAAAGAGGTAAGTTACCAACTAAAGAAGATGCTAACCAGATTAGAGTGGGATGTATTTAATAAGTACATAGAAGGAAAATCCTATAAAGAAATTTCTGATGAGATTGAAGGTAGTGTTAAAACCGTTGATAATGCACTACAGCGTGCTAGACGAAAAATTGATGAGTTGAAGGAAAGGCTAAAAAGTGAATTAGAAAGTCATTATCTTTAAAGGTATAACTAACATGAGTTGCCAAAAAGGCAGCTCTTTTTTTTTATTTTAAGTGTATTATTTTATTACTTATGTAGACAATATTTTAGAGAAGTTTAAACTGAATTAAATTCCAATATTTGACAATATAAAAAAGTGAAAGTATAATTTACTTAATACAACTTAATATAAAGAAGGTGAAGTTATGTCTGATAATAACCCTATTATTTATTTGTTAGCTGACCAAGAGAGGTATATTTTGGGCTTATCATCTTATCCAGAGTTAGAGATTAAATTTCATCTAGAAAAAAATAAATTTTCTATTGAAAATAGTAGGCTGTTTTTTTTAACTAAGCAGTTATCTTGGGGAATAGCTCATTATATCTTTGATCAAATTACAGATTTAGCAGAAAGAGAAGGGAAGGAGATAAGAGAGAACTCTTTTAGTACTAAGGTATTATCTATATTTTGGGATGTAGATCCGATAGGAGAGATAGTTGATAAAAAAATAATGATGATTAATAAAATATTAGGAAAACTTAAATTTAAATCTAAAGTATCTGAGCTAAAGGTTAATATAAAAGAAATTTTAGATATAAAATTTCCTGAAGTTGTAGAATTTGAGCAAGTATATAAATTTATAAAAGGTAGAAAGATTTATTATAATGAAATTCGTCAAGTATTGCGAGAAAATCGTGTGAATGTAAATGATCTCAATAAAGTATTAGTTTATCTAAAATTGTTAGGTAAATTGAGAGTATTTCCCTCTGTAACTTATAATAATGGTGATCTGACTTGTCAACGTTGTGGTAATACTGATAATTTGGTAAAAATAGAGTGTAATTATTGTAATTGTGAGGACTATTATTGCCAAGAGTGTATCTTAATGGGAGAAGCAAGGCTATGTAGACCATTATATTTGATTCCAGCAGATAATTCATTAATGGAATTAAATATAATAGAACCTAAATATCGCTTTAATTTAACTGAATTACAACAAGAAGTTTCAGATAAATTAATTGACTTTCTTTATGAGGATTATCAACAGGCTTTAGTTTGGGCAGTTTGTGGAGCTGGTAAGACTGAAGTTAGTTTTGAGATAATAGCTGATGTATTAAGTCAAGGAGGGAAGGTTCTTTTTGCTATTCCAAGAAAAGATGTGGTAATTGAATTATCCGAGAGACTAAAAGAAGCTTTTCCAGGAGTTGATATTAAGGCATTATATGGAGGAAGCTTAGATAAGTATCAATGGGCAGATTTAATAGTAGCTACTACTCACCAGGTCTTAAGATATTATCAAGCTTTTGATCTGATAGTTTTAGATGAAGTAGATGCTTTTCCCTATCGGGGAAGCAAAATACTTAAGAGAGCAATTAGATATGCTAAGAAGCAAAAAGGAAAAATTGTTTATATGACTGCTACTCCTAGTGAAGAAGATTTTAGAAATTTAGAAGAGAAAGAGACTAAGTTAATTAAACTATCAGCTCGTTATCATGGTTATCCTCTTCCTGAACCAGAATTGATTGAGGCTAAGATTGAGTATGATAAGGAATTAAAGGAATTGCAATTACCTCAGATGGCAATTGATAAAATAAAATTATCAATTGAGCATGATTTGTCCCAAGTCTTTGTATTTGTTCCTAGTAGAGAGTTGGTAGATATAGTTACAGGCAAATTAATTGAATATTTTCCAGAGATTGATGGTCAAAATTGGATACAAGGAAGCCACTCCCAAGACTTGAGAAGAGAAGAAAAACGAGAATCCTTTTTAGCTGGGGATTATCCAGTCTTAGTGTCTACTACAATTATGGAAAGAGGGGTAACTGTTGAGAAAGCAAATGTGATCGTCTTATTTGCTGATTTAGATTATATCTTTAGTGAAGAAACCTTAATTCAAATGGCTGGACGGTCTGGTCGTTCATTAAAATATCCAACAGGTAAGGTATGGTTTATAGGAGATAGAATTACAGAAGAGATGAAAAAGGCAAGAGATAAGATTAGAGAATTAAATCAGGAATCAGCAGAGAAAGGATACCTGAAATATAGTTGACACATAAGAGCGATGTATAATGTAAAATGGATAATTAAGATTTGAAATATGTTTTTATAGGATGATAATGCGACAGTTTTCTCCCTCTATATTTCATGATATTTTTAATATATCTATTTCTATCTACTTTTAACTAAGTATTTGTTTTATATGTTCATTTTTTCAATAATGAAAAAACGAACCAAAAAAATCACTTTGAAAAACGCTTTCTTTATATTGTTAATTTTGCAAACTATTTAGATAAATTATATTTAATTGTTAGTAATTCGCTCTAAAGAAAGTCCGCTTACTTTTCAAGATTTATAAAAACAAATTATCAAATAATTGCGTTATTATTGTATCTTTTAGTTCTTTTAGGAAAGAAAGCGTATAGTTAATAAAACTAAATTTTAATAACTACTCTATAATGGTTAATTAATCTGATATTACTAATTAAGCACAAGCGTTTTCCACATTATTTTAAATGATTTTTTGGTTACCTTTTTTATCTATGGAAAAAAGGTAACCCGCCCTTAGGCGGAACCTAAAAGTTTTGTTTGTTTTTAAAAAGTAAAATTGTCGCATTACATCCATTAAATTTAACTTTAGAGTTGGATATCTATGTTTAAACAGGTTTGGAAAATTAGTATTTAAATTCTAGATTATAGATTGTCAATTATAAATTATAAATTATAAATTATAATTTAGATATTAAGGAGGTTAGTGAAATCTTAGATAAACTATTAATGGGGTTTATTGAATTATTTTATCCTGATTTTCCAAAATGTCCTGTCTGTCAAAGGGAGTTTGATCATGGTAAGATTAATCTATGTGATAAATGTTTAGCTCAAATAGAATTTATCAAGGAAAATTATTGTGTTAAATGTGGAAAACTAATATTTTCTAATCAAAAACTATGTTTTGATTGTAAACAGAACAATCATTTTTTTGCTAAGGCTAGAACGGTAAGTGTATATGAAGATGGAATGAAGGAATATATAAAATTATTTAAATATAGTAAGTATAGGAATTTAAAAGAACCCTTAGGAGATCTATTAACAACTTATATTAAAAGATTTTATAACTATAAAGATTTTGATTATATCACTTATATACCAGTACATAAAACTAGGCTAAATGAGCGAGGGTTTAATCAAGCTTATTTATTGGCCAAACGAGTTAGTGCTAATCTTAGTATTCCACTGATTTCTACTTTGATGAGAAAAGAAGATACAGAAAAACAAAGTAAACTATCTCGTAGAGAACGTCTGGTTAATTTACAAAATAAATTTGAGATTAAGTTAAAGAGAGATCTTAAGAACAAGAAACTTTTATTGATAGATGATATATATACCACAGGAAGTACAGTAGATGAGGCAAGTAAGATACTATTAACTGAAGGAGTAGAAGATATTAAAATTATTACTTTAGCTGCAGGAAGGGATTTTGAGCTTAATCAAGAATTTAATAAAGTATAATGCTGTTTTGCTAATTGTTTTGAGTAACGGTTCTTGAAGGAGGAAAAGCAGTGAGTTTAAAAAAATGTGAGAACTGTGGTAAAGTATTTGTAAGCAAATCACAAAATTTATGTAATGACTGCTATCAAGAAGAATTAGAAAAATATAGAATGCTAAGAGATTATTTATGGGAGAATTCACAAGCCAGTATAGAGGAGCTAGCTAATGCTACTGGGATATCTCCTAAATTAATTCGTAAGTTTATTAGAGAAGATAGATTTAACTTAAAATAATTATAATTAGAGCTAGAAATTTTTCTATTATACTTATATTTCATCATCTGATATTAATATTTTTCAAGGGGGTCTTTTTATCATGGGAATACAAAAATGTAAAAGGTGTAAAAAAGTATTTGCTGCTGCACAAGGAGCTAAGATTTGTCCAAATTGTCTAAGAGAAGAAGAAGATCAATTTGTCTTAGTGAAGGATTATCTTTGGGATCACCCAGGGGCTACGATAAAAGAACTACATGAAGCAACTGAAGTAGAAGAAAGAATTATTAAAAAGTTTGTTAAAGAAGGGCGTTTTCTACAGATAAATGGAGTAGATATTACTGTTGAGTGTGAACGATGTGGAACTGCTATTAGGAGTGGACGTTTCTGTGAAGATTGCAGTCAAAAATTACAAAATGGAATATCAAAAGTGAAAAAAGTTAGTGACTCTAAACAGGAAGTAAAAGATGATAAGGATCGGATGTTCTTAGGAGATAGAATTAAAAGAAGATAATTTTAATTTAGGGGATTAAGGTAGAATAGTTAACTTTAAGAGAGTTATTCTGCTTTAATCTTTTTTTATTATCTAATATAAGAATTAATATTTATACTAAAAGTAACGATAAAAAGTATAAGAGTGGGAATTTTAGCTAGTTTAGGTTTTAGATTTAGTATAAGATTAGAATCTAGTGCTTAGTCTTAAACTTAAACTGGGAATTAATTAAAGCAGAAAGCAGGTGAGAGAATGAGAATTGATCAAACAAGTATTTCAAAAATGATAAATAGTTATAAGAAGTCAGATTTATCTAAGACAAATAAATCTAAAAAAAATCGAAAGAAAGATCAACTGTTTTTATCTGAAGAGGCATTACAATTACAGAAATCTAAAGTGAATTTAAATAAGTCCTTTACTGTAGACAAGGAAAAAGTTTCTAGGATAAAAGAGCAGCTCAAACAAGGGAATTATAATGTTTCTGGAGAAGATATAGCTAAGAAAATGTTAAATCAAGTTATTAATAAATCAATTTAAGGGAGTGTATTAAATGCTTGATATAGATTTGGATAAGTTAATATTTATTCTAGATGCAGAGTATGAACTATACCAGAACATTTATAACTTAGCTAAAGTCAAAAAGGAAGTAATAATAAATCGTGAGATTGATCAATTAAAAGAAATAGTAAAACAGGAAGAAGCTTATTTAGCTAAAACAACTACACTTGAAGAAAAGAGAAGAAAACTTTGTAATGAAAAGCCTCTTTCTGAAATGTTAGATATAGTTGACTCTCACTATAAAGAAAAATTAACTTCAATTCAAGATAAATTACTTACGGTGTTTGAAGATTTAAAGGGTATTAATTCTTTGAATAAAGATTTACTCAATATTTCTTTGAATTTAAATAATATGACTATGAATTTTTTAACTGCTGACAATAAAAGATCGACATATAGTAAGCAAGGTATGGTAAATTCAAATCAAGGGAAACACACAATTCTTAATCATAAAGCCTAAGAAAAATAAGTGCTATTAACCAGTTTGATGATAAATTAATTATTTGGGGTGATAAAATGAGTTCAACCTTTAGTGGGATAGAATTATCCAAAAGGGCATTAGCTGCTCAACAAAAGTCTTTAGAAGTAGTAGGGCATAATATTGCTAATGCTAATAATGAAAATTACTCAAGGCAAGTTGCTATACAATCAGCTACAGATCCATATACTGTTGCTTCAACAAACGGAAGTCCAAATGCAGGTCAGATAGGTACAGGAGTTGAGGTCTCAAGTATTGAAAGGATAGTAGATCAATATATAAATCAAAACTTAAGAAATAATCAACAGTCTTTAAGTAAATGGTCTACCATAAATGATGGACTAGGGTATGTGGAAAGCATTTTTAATGAATTAAGCTCTGGAGGATTAACTACTAATCTAAATAACTTTTTTGATAGCTTTCAAGAATTAAATAATAATCCAACAGATGCTTCAGTTAGAGAAACAGTGGTACAAAATTCAATTACTTTAACTACTCAAATTAATCAGATTAGTGATAGTCTTGAAACCTATAGAGATCAATTAGGCAGTGAAGTTGAGACAAGTGTTGATAAGTTTAATTCTATTACTTCTGAAATCGCTAGTCTTAATGCTCAGATTGCGGCTGTTGAAGATGATAGTACAAATGCTAATGATTTGATGGACAAGCGTGATGCTAAACTTGATGAATTATCAAAGTTGGCAGATATTGACTATAGTTTTAATAACAATCAAGTAAATGTTCGATTAAATGGAGCTACTGTGGTACAAGATATCAGCCAATTTGAGTTAATACCATCTGATCCATTACCAAAAACCCCTGATACTGCTAAGGTTGTATCAACTGATAGTGATGGCAATCCTATAGATAGCACTAATTATAAACTTAAGTATTATACTTTTGAGGTTAGTGGCAATGAAGTAGATATTAACAGTGGAAAGATTGGTGGTTTATTGCAACTTAGAGGTGACGATAAACTAAAAGAAGGCAAATTCAATGGCGGTATTGTCGATTATATGGTCAATAATTTAGATAAATTGACTGGGGAGTTGGCCCAAGAGGTTAATGCTCTCCATCAAACAGGTGTTGATTTAAATGGAAATTCAGGTATTGATTTTTTTCAATTTGATGGTGATATTAAGGCTGGAAATATACAAGTTAATAGTGATTTAATTGATGACCCTAATCTAATTGCAGCTTCTAAAAGTGGTGAAGAAGGTGATGGTGTTATTGCCTTACAGATTGCTCAGTTAAAGGATGAAAAAGATGTTGTTAATGGATCAAATGGTTTTAGTGATTTTTGGCAGACTCAAGCTAGCCAATTGGGAGTTGATATTAATAGAGCGGCACAAATGGAATCTAACCAACAGGTCTTGGTAAATGATTTACAGACAAGAAAAGAAGAAGAATCTGGAGTATCCTTAGATGAAGAGATGACAAAAATGATTCAATATCAGCAAGGTTATAATGCTGCGGCGAAGGTGGTCTCTACTATAGATGAAATGTTGGATACTTTAGTTAATGGACTAGTAAGATAGGAGGGGAATTTATGACTAGAATTACTAACAATATGATAATTAATAACTTTCGAAATAATTATCAAAAGAATGCAGGACAGATAGATGAATATATGGATCAAATTTCTACTGGGAATAAGTTTAATCAAATTTCTGAAGATCCAATTGCAGGAAGCAAAGTGTTAGACTTGCAATCAACTATTAAATTTAGCGAAAGATATATTGAAAATATTGATGATGGAACTTCTTGGTTGTCCACTACCGATCAAGCTCTATCTGATACAGTTACTACTTTACGTTCGCTAAGGGATTTGGCTGTTCAAGGGTCTAATGATACGATGAATGATGAAGATCGTGAAAAGTTGAAAAATGAGGTAGATCAGTTAAAAGAACATATCTTAGAAATTGCTAATTCTTCTTATAATGGTCTATATATCTTTAATGGTACTAAAACTCAAACTGAACCTTATCAATCTGCTACTACAGATAATTCCACAGATTATTTGGCTAATGGGGCAGGATCTATATCTACCAATAAGATTGAGAGAGAAATAGCTCCTAAAACTGTTGTTCCTATTAGTATTTCTGGTGATGAAGTTGGTTTTTCAAATATGTTAGCGGATTTAAATAAACTAAGTACTGCTTTAGAAAGCCCAAGTGATAGTGGAGAGATTCAAAGTTCTATTAGTCGTGTTGATCAGCATATTAATAGTGTTTTATCTGCTAGAGGAAAGGTTGGGGCTATTCAAAACCGTTTAGACTTAACTAAGGATCGATTAGAGAGTGAGCAGATTAATAATACTCAAATTTTATCTGATACTCAAGATGTGGATATAGCTGAATCTATTACAAATCTAAAAAATGCTGAAAATGTTTATCGGGCTTCATTATCTGTGGGTGCTCGTATAATTCAACCTACTTTAATGGAGTTTTTAAGGTAATTAAGATTTAAGAAGGCAGGTGATTCAAATGAAAATTCCTCAACTTCAAATTAATCAAACCATGGGAAAAATAGGTATGGAATGGCAAAGAGGTAATTTTGAGATGAATCTATCTCCTATCGAAGTGGAGATAGATTATGGTAACTCTAAACCTTTTCAGGTGGTATCCCAACCCCAAATTGATAATCCATCTGCTGAACTAAAAATAGATAATACAAAATTTCTAGAAGATATTGAGTTTAGAAAATTTAATTCCTTAGTTAAGCATTTAAGAGGTTTAGCTAAAAATAAGATTACCCAAGGGATAGTGGAAATAGCTCAAGAGGGAGATGAATTATCTAAAATTGAGGATAAGGGGGATAAAATAGCTCAATTGGCTAAAGGAGAGTTGACTGATCCTAAAAAAGAGATTAGTCTTAAAGTTGCTTCTTCACCCAGTATTAAAGTAGAAACAAATTCTACTAATATAAAAGTTAATCCTGCCAAGATAAAAGTTGATAGCAATTCTGCTTTTCCTGAGGTTAGAGCTAGTGGTGATAAAGTTGAGATCTATGTGGAACAGAAAGGAAGATTAGAAATAGAAGTAGTTAGTAATGTTGACTATCAAGTATAATCTTGATCTACACTCTTTAAATTGTTAACAACTTACAAGGAGGTTTTAGAAGTGGAAATAGAAACTAGAAATTTCGGTATAATAGATGTTGAAAAAGATAAAATTATTGAACTGAAAAAACCTATTTTGGGTTTTGATGAATATACCAAATTTACAGTTATAGATAGTTTGGATGATGATGTCTTTTATTATTTGCAATCTATTGAAGAACCTGATTTATTCTTTATTATGATTGATCCAACTAAAATTATTGAAGATTACAAGATTAAAGTAACAGAAAAGTTTCAAGAAGATCTTAAAATTGATAAATTAGACGATATTATTGTTTATACCTTAGTAGTGGTGAGTCAAAGAGGAGAATATATAACAACTAATCTTAAGGCACCAATAATTATTAATCATAATAAAAGACTAGCAGGACAGTTAGTGATAGAAGAAGATTACCCAACTAGATATTATTTAGTTCAAGAAGCTAATAATAGAGGAGAAGCAATAGGCTAGGAGGTAGTATATGTTAATCTTAACCCGTAAGCAAGATGAGAGTATTATTATTAATGATGAAATAGAGATCAAAATATTGGAAATAGACGGTAATAGGGTGCAATTAGGAATTGAAGCACCTAAATCTGTTCCTATTCATCGCCAAGAAGTATATGAAGATATCCAAAAGGAGAATAAAATGGCTGCAAGTAGTAATAATAATTTTCCAGCTGATTTGTTAGATTTATTAAAAAAAGGAGTAAAAAAGGGTGAAGATAAAGAAAAATAGCTTTAGATGGATTTAATAGTTCACAATTGACTTTAATCATCTTTTTTGGCTTTTAATTTATTTGGGAATATAGCGATAATAGTAATAGTAGAAGAGAAAATTCAAATTTATTGAGTAATTAGCATAGTTGGATTCAAATTGGATCTAACTATGGTAGTTATTAAACTATTTTTTTATATTTCCGGCCGGATATAAGAAGATAGATTCATATAACACCTTATTAAAATAAAAAGAAAGCAAGGATGCTTTCTAAACTAAAAAAATCAAGGAGGATGATATTTTATGAGAATTAATCATAATATCAGTTCAATGAATGCTTTAAGACAACTACACATTAGTAGTAATGGAATGGACAAATCTATGGAAAAATTATCTTCAGGTTATAGAATTAATCGTGCTGCTGATGATGCTGCAGGGTTAGCTATTTCTGAGAAAATGAGAGGTCAAATCGGTGGTTTAGAGCAAGCTAGCCGAAATGCTCAAGATGGTATTTCTTTAATTCAAACTGCTGAGGGTGCTTTACAGGAAACTCATAATATCTTAGGTCGTATGAGAGATTTAGCTGTTCAGGCTAAAAATGGAACTAATACTAGTGCTGATGTTGGTCAATTAGATAAGGAATTCCAACAATTAAAAAGTGAAATCAATAGAATTGCTAGCCAAACAGAATTTAACACTAAGACATTAATTGGTTCAACTAATACATTTACTTTCCAAATTGGTGCGAATAGTGGTCAGACAATGACTGCTAAGATGTCTAAGATGACAACTGGTTCTTTAAGTGTTGCTACAGCAACATTAAAATCTTCTGTTGCTTCAACTGCTATTGCTAATATTGATAAAGCAATTGAATCTGTTTCTGGACTTCGAGCTAATCTTGGTGCTGTACAGAATAGATTAGAGCATACGATTGCTAACTTAGATACTACTAGAGAGAACTTACAAGCTTCTGAATCTAGAATTCGTGACGTTGATATGGCAAAAGAGATGTCTAAGCTGACTAAGAATCAAATTCTTCAACAAGCTGGTACTGCTATGTTAGCGCAAGCTAACCAGAAATCTCAAGGAGTATTACAACTTCTAGGATAATTCTTTAGCTAGTGGCTGATATCTGCTAGCTGTTGGTAATTAACAATAAATAGCTAAGGGCTAGTAGTAAATAGTCAATAACCAGTAAAGCCGATCGGCACTTTTGTCGGTTGGCTTTTTATATTATGAAGTTATATCCTTAGCTTTAAAAAAGGAGGTCTTAATAATGGGGATTAGTCTTGGGGGATTTAGTGGGATAGATACTAGTAGTATGATACAACAGATGATGTATATTGAAGAAGCTCCAGTTAGAAGAATGGAAGAGAAGCAAGATGAGATGAATAGTGAGATAAAAGCTTGGCAAGAGATTAATACTCAGTTAGATACATTAAAGACTAAAGCAACTGATTTAGAAGATATTTTTGGAGAGATGTCTGTAAGTTTTGGTGATGAAGATCAAAGTTCCATCACTGCTACTGCTACTGATGGTGCCAATTCGGGTAGTTATAATATTCAGGTTAATAAATTAGCTAAAGCTCATCGTGTTGCTTCTACTCAGCAGACTGATTCAAGCAGTGATTTGAATTTGAATAGTGGTGCTGGAGGAAGTTTTGATGTTATTGTTAATGGTACTACTATGAATATAAGTGTAACAGGTGATAATTCATTAAATGGTGTAATGGATGCTATTAATAATGATGACCAAAATGATGATGGTGATGGTAATAAATTAGTAGAAGCATCAATTGTTGATAATACTTTAGTAATTGAAAGTGTAGATACTGGGACAGATAATACACTTACCTTTGCTGATGGTGCTGAAGGTGTATTACAAGAATTGGGAGTAGTTAATGGTACTGATGCAATCCAAAATGAGTTGCAAACTGCTCAGAATGCTGAGTTTACAGTAGATAGTTTGTTGATCACTAGACAAAGTAATGAGGTAGATGATGTGCTTAATGGTGTAACTTTAAATTTGGAGAATACAACTAGTTCTGAACTTACAATGACAGTAGGTGCTGATACTGGAGCTATGAAAGAAAAGATTCAATCTTTTGTAAACCAATATAATAAAGTCATAAATAAATTAGACAAATATGGTGATAAGGAAGCTCTATTACAGGGAGATGCAACTTTAAGTAGTATTCAATCTACTTTATATAACTCTACTGTGGTATCTTCTGATACAGTTAGTTCTACTGAGTGGTTGAGTAATACTCCTTTATCAGGAGGAGGAGATTTAGTTGTTAATGGTACTACTGTTAACTTAGCCACTGGAGATGACTTAGCTACTATTGCTTCTGCAATTAATGCTGTTGGTGGTGTTACTGCTTCTGTGAATGATGATAATAAGATAGTGATTGAAAGTGATACTAGTACTCCAGTTGATTTATCAGGTAGTAGTAGTCAAGCTTTAAGTGATTTAAAGATGCCTCAGACATTTGAAAAGAATGCTATATCTTTGTTAGGGGTTGAAGTGGATAAAAAAGGGGAATTATCTATTGATGATGATAAACTAGAGGATGCTTTAACTGGTGATCTATCAGATGTTGAACAGATGTTTACTGGAGTCAATGGTGTAATGGATCGGATAGAAAAGAATGTAGAATTAGCCACTGATACTTTTGAAGGGTATGTTAGCGGTAGAATAGATACTTTAGAGAGGCAAGTTGATTATTTAGATGATGATATAGCTGATATGGAGAGAAGATTAGAAATTAGAGAAGAGAACCTTCGGCAGCAATTTACTGCTATGGAACAAGCAATGTCACAAATGCAAAATCAAGGCAGTTGGTTATCTTCTATGACTGGTTCTATGCAGTAGATATTATGTTATAATTTGCATAAAGGAAGTTCTGTTGTTAGATTGAATTAATTATATATCAATAAAAAGCTCAGGATTTTTCCTGAGTTCTTTTCTCCCGTTTAGTTTGATCTATTTAATAAATAATATTAATACTTTATGATTCTAAGGACTTATAGATAAAATTATTAATTTATTCGATACCTAAGCGACTCTAACACTGGTTCTTTTAAAATGTTGAACCAGTATGAAGACCCGTTCTTTGGGTCATACTTTAGTAAGGCCAAGGCCATCAAGGTCTCCTAACTCCCAGAGCTCTTTTTTAGTTTATACTTTAGAAGAGCTTTTGGGTTATGCCTTGGTACTAAGTTTCAAGGGGAGATAACTACTATCTCCTATTTTATACGCAATGTTGATCCTGGTACTACTGAATCGACTTGGCATAACCACGATCTTCTATATTAATACGCAATGTTGATCCTGGTACTACTGAATCGACTTGGCATAACCACGATCTTCTATATTAATACGCAATGTTGATCCTGGTACTACCGAATCGACTTGGCATAAGCTCCCTTTGAAATTAAGAAGTCACTTTATTATATTTAATCAATAGTAAAAGGTAAATGTATTTTAGAATAATTGAGGAGGATTAGTATATGAAGACAACTATTCATGGAATAGATATTAATTTGGATGATAGAGAATATAAGACTCTTGGTGATATTATAGATGAAATTGAAGCTAATGATGGAGTGGTATTGAGAGTGATAGCAGATGGAGAAGATTTATCTGCCTTATCAGAATTAGAGTTAGGAGAGATTAATCCTATTGAGAAATTAGACATTGAAGCTATCAAAATTGAAAAGTTAATTGTAGATAGCCTTAGTGAAGCTGAAGAATATATTCCTAAACTTATGTTAGGTATTGATGATATTGTTAATGAATTTAATAGAGGGAATGAAAATCAAGCCTTTGAATTATTAGAGCAAGCTTTAGAAGGTTTCAATTGGCTTAATAATGCAATTAATGCGTTTGTTAGCAATTTCAGCAAGTATGAAATTCCTAATTTTGACATGAAGAAATTGAATAATATTATTGACGCTTGGCAGGAAAATTTAAAAGAATTGCTAACTGCTATAGAGAATCAAGATATTGTTTTGATAGCAGATATATTAGAATATGAATTAAGGCCTATTCTTAATAGTTATTTAAGTGTTATTAAAGAGGTAAATGAAGAATTATAAATTTGTTTTTATAATAAAGTAAAAAAGCTTTAAGGAGGTTATGTTATGAACAACTTTAATAAGCTTGATGAAATGATAATAAACTTTAAAAAGAATGTTCAATTATCAGTTCATCAAGGAATATTAGAACATTTGATGGAGATAACTGAAGAAAATAAGAGGGTTAAAATAAAAAAAATCAAAGAAGAGATGAAAAATAAGAAATCTAAAGAAAAAATAATTAATTTTGTTAATGAATCGATTGAGGTGTTTCGAAAATTAACTATAAATACTCATGGTAATACAGACAATCCAGAAGATGAAAAGAAAAAGGATGAAGTAAGAAAAGAGTATCTTGCTGATAAAGAAATTTATCTTATAGTGGATTTTCCTGAAAGCGGTGGAAATTATCTAGAAGAAGAACTTAGTAGAGCATTTGGACAAAAGTTAGAAAAAAGTATTTCTTGGGATAATCTTCCGGATGAAAATTTTATTATTAATGAATCTGATGATTTTTTGGGTTGGAGAGAACCTGCTAATTATTGGGGGTTGGTATTCCAACTGTGCCAATTTATAGTATATATTAATTGGACTAATCAAGAAAAAGTTGTTATAAAAAATAATCTTTTTGTTAACTGTTTGATTTTATTAGATGAGATATTTGGAAATAGTGTGAATTATTTAGTTCCAGTTAGACATCCAGCTGCTATAGCTTTATCTAAATATGATAATTTAAATAAAAATAGAACAAATCCTTCTAATGATAGTAATATTGAGAGTTATATAGACAAAATTACTACTGAATGGGAGAAATATTACTTGGATATAGCTCGGATTGTACTTGCTAATAAAAAAATTGTTCCTATTTTATTTTCTGAAATAGATGAATTCTTAATAAAGTTGTTTGAAGAAATTAATTTTTCTGGTTCTCCTACTGGTTTAAAACTACTATCTAAAGAAGATCATAATATCTATCAACAAGAAGAAATAACTAAAAAGATTCAAAAGGTAGAGCTTTTATGGGATCTTAATGGAATAGATTTTCCTATACCGAAAGAATTATTATAGATTAATGGAGGAATAATTATGAGAGATAATAAGTTGAAGAATTTAATTTCGTTTAATAATGAGTTTAATATACAATTGCTTATTCATAGTGGAGTCATAGAATATATTGGAGGATTTGATCCTGATGAAATGTGGGAAGCAAGGGGTTTAGCTGGACACAAAGGTGAGGAGTTTCAAGCTACTATGGAAAGATGGTCTCAACTTGGTAAAGAAAAGTTAAAAAATGATTCAAAGTTCCAAAGAGAATTGGCGATTTTTATCAATGAAGTGTTAGAATTATTTAATGCTATTATTAATAAGCAAGATGATATCGTTAATAAATATATAGGAAGAAAAGAATTTCATTTTATAATTGGGATGAATAGAACGGGAGGAACTTACTTACAGAGTGAAGTTAGTAGAGCTTTTGATTGGCCAATGCAAAAGATGATAAAGAGTTTGGTTCATGATGGGATTCCATATCCAATGTTTATTAAAGGTGATAAACATAATAGGGTTTACGTAGAGTCTAATTTAGCCTGGAGAAGACCAGAAAATTATTACAATTTTATTTTCCAATTATCCCAGTTCTTAGTATATATTAATCAAGTTGCTAAAGATAAAAAGAAGGTTGTTCTAAAGAATGTTAGATTTAGTCATTCTATTAGTTTGTTAGATCGCATTTTTGGAGATAGTGCTAACTATTTAATTACAGTTAGACATCCAGCTGCTATAGGTTTTTCCTTATTTGAGAATACCCTAAAGAGTAGTTATAATGATGTTACAATTGATGATGCTCCAATGGCTTTAGTTAATTATCTAATAAAATGGAAGAACACTTATACAGAGATATTGAGAGATGGTTTGCCTAAAGGAGAGATAACTCCTATTCTATTTTCTGAAATGGATATGTTTTTAGTAGATTTCTTCAAAAAACATGGTTTTGATAGTGAACCTTCTGGATTAAGAATTACTCCTAGAAACTATGATTATGATTGTTGGGATGGTAAAGAAGTTAATGATATCATGAATCAGATAGAAAAGTTATGGTCATTTTATGGACTTGATTTCCCGGTACCAAAGCAAATTTTATAATTTTATTGGTTTTAATTTTTTAGAGTTGGCAAAGGGAATACCAAAAATAAAAATTAAAGAATATCAATGGGAAACCTTTGCTTTAGATCCTTTGGTGAAATCTATGGGATTAATTTATAAATTAACTAGGGCTTAGGTGAATAATAATGAATATCGTATATAAGGAAAATTTAAAATGTTTGGGACTAGAGATTAGAAATATTATATCAAAAATAGAGAGTGATAGACACTTGAAAATTTTGAAAAGTAGAACCGGTAATTTTACTTTGGAAGCAGAGACGATTTTTAACAATAAGATATTATTGCATAGCAAATATAATCCTATCAAAGAAGCAGAAAGATTCGTAAAAACTAATTCATTAAAAGGTTTTAAAGAAATAATATTAGTTGGTTTTGGATTTGGTTATCATGTAGAAAAAATATTAAGTAGATTAAATAATAATCAGCACCTTAATATCATTATTCCTAATTTAGATGTTTTTAAATTAGCTTTAGAAAAGCGAAATTTAGTTAATGTATTGGGAAATAAACAGGTTAATATTATTTTGGAAAAAGAAAAAAAACTTTTGCTAAGAAAGATACAATCATTATTAGAAAAATTTTCTAGTGAAGATAGTAAAGTAATTTCACATCAGCAGTCTATTAAAATCATTCCTAAATCTTTTCTATTTCTAAAAGATATAATGGAAGAGATTAAAATTAATCAGAAAAGTCAAAAGAGATTTTCTGAAGTAATTAGTAATAATATCATAAATAACATTGAGGAACTTAATCGAAGTATAGGTGTAAAAGAATTTAAATCTACTTTTGAAGAAGTTCCTATTTTTATAGTGTCAGCTGGACCCTCATTAAATAATAATATCAAAGATTTAAAGTTGGTTAAAGATAAAGGTATTATTATTTCTGTAGATACTTCTGTTCCACTTTTATTAGATAATCACATTTATCCTGATTTTATTGTAACAATAGACCCTGTGCAGACAAGTTATAGTAGATTTTATAAAGAGATTAAAGGTATTGGAATTCCATTGGTATATTCTATGGGTGCTAATCACGAATTAGTAAAAGGTTATAGTGGGCCTAAAATAGTTGGATTATCTAAACAAGATATAAGTATGAATAAAATAAATTCAGAGGTAGATAAAGGAAGGATTGAAACTAATAATACAGTAGCTATTACAGCATTAGATTTTGCTAGAATTTTAGGAGGTAATCCCATTATATTTGTTGGTCAAGATTTTGCTTTTAGTCAAGAGGGGGTAACTCATGCTTCTAGTGTATTTTCTGAAGAAAGAAAGGTAGATACTTCTTTATTGAGAGAAGTCGAAGGGATTAATGGTGAAAAGGTATATACTTCTCTTACTTATTATTTACCATTGAAGAGATTTGAAAGGTATATAGAGAAGTATTCAACCATTAACTATATTGATGCTACCGAGGGTGGAGCTAAGATAAAAGGGACGGAAATAATGAAGTTAAAAGATGTTATTAATAAATACTGCGATATAGGTATTAATAAAAGTGAGATTATAGCAAAAGTTATTAATAGCTTTAAGACTAATAAAAGCAAATTATCAACGGATAGAATAAAAAGGTTACTTGAAGAGGGGTTATAAGAATACATCTGGTTTTTTAAACTAAAATGAGAGGGTTAATTATGTCGAAAAAAATATTAGTAAGTCTATCTTATAAATTGGATAAGCAAATTAGATATAATAAAATAATAACTCAATTTAAAAAAAAGGGATATGAGATCAAAAGATTTAATTATAGAGATGAGTTTTTTAAACCTGATATGCTGGTTTCTTTTATTGAAGATATTAAAGGGAAGAATAAAAACATTGAGAGAATAAGTTTGATTTCAAATATAAAAGATATTATATTTTCATCTTACCGTTGTTATAATTCCTTAATTGATGATTTTGTTTATTTTATTAGTAATAGAAATGGAAATAAGCTTTTGTTATTCGATAGTAATGATGTTAAAAGGGATTTTTATAGAGAACTATCTAATTTTACAGGGACTGAAAACGAGACTCTTCAAGGGAAAATTTATTTGAATTTAGACTTTGATAAATATCAACCTCTGTTCATTTTTATGAAAAGCAATTATAATTCAAGTTATTTTGATAGTTTATCTAATTTTAATTTTAAGCAGAAGGTTAATAAGAAAAAAGTAAATAAAGTTTATTATTATAAAGGTTCTTCTTTTAAATTTCAATCAGATGGACAAGCAGTAACTGAAAAAGTTGTTCTTAAAAAAGAATTGAATAATAAAATCAATTTAGATTTAACAAAAATACAAGAGATAAGTAGATATAATTATATTTATAATATAATTTTAGAAATATATAAGATGCAAGATAAGAAAATAGCAGATGAATTTTTATTATCATATTTTGATTCTTTAAAAAAAATAAATTTAAGAAAGCAAGAAGAGATATGTAATAGTATTATCGAATCTATAAAAGATAAAAAAAAGAGTTTTTCTCATATAGCTGATTTATTGAGTTTGCTTTTAAGATTAAAAGTAGATCGATTTAAAATATTTAAAAAGTTTATATCTGAAAAAGGGTTTAGTTGTGAACTTGTACCTAATAAAGCTAACTATATGGAACTTAATATTTTTTATCAAATAGTCTGCACATATCTTAAAATGAAAGATTTTGAAAAGTGCAGAAAACTATGTGAAGGACATTTAAAGAATTATGAATTTGATTTTAAAATTTTAGAGATATATGCTAAATGTCTTAATAAATTAAATCTTAAGGATAAGCTTAGAAATGTTTGTCACAAACTATTGTCTTTAGATAGTAATAATAATATAGCTTTAAGATTTATTGATAAATACTCTTTAGAAATAAAGAATCAGAGTAAATTAGATAAAGAAGTTATAGTTCTATTAAAAGGAAAAAGTCGATATAATGTGGCAAGATATTTTATAGATAATCTATCACAAATATATAATAAATTGGGATATAAGACTAAAATTATAGACTCATCTTCTGATGATACTGATGATCTCTTTAATATATTGCTAACTAATAAAGTTAAATTTGTACTAGCTGTAAATGGTAAAGTGATAAAATACTTCACAGAAGAGTTAGCATATTTTCCAAATATTAATTTTGTAAGTAAATATGCTGATCATCCTGTCTACCACTATAATCGTTTATTATCTCCTTTAGAAAATGAGACTATATTATGTGTAGATAAGACTCATAAAAAATTCATAAAGGAAGTTTTAAATTTGGATTCTATTTTTGTACCTGCTGGGGCACATATTAACTTTGATAACAATATTGTTGAAAAAGATAATGATATACTCTTTGCTGGTACTATAAAAGATCCAGAGTTTTTTAGAACTGAATGGTTGAAATTTGGCGGGTTAATTTCTGAAATTTTTGATGAACTTGCAGAATATGCATTGAGTAAGGAGTTTTTAGATATTCAAAATGATGTGGATTATATTTTAAAATGTAAAGGAATTGACCTCAAAAGAAATCATAAAAAAGATATTTATAAGTGTGCTAGATTGGTCGATAAGTATGCTAGAAACTATCGTAGAATTAAGGTGCTAAATGCATTAAAAGGTTTTAACGTAAAGGTTTTTGGTAGTGGATGGCATAAATTTATTGAGAATAAGAAAGGGTATTCTATTAACAATTCTATTGATTTTGAAAAATTAATAGAAGAAATAAAAAAATCAAAGATATTAATAAATGTGATTCCAGAATTTTCATACAATGGGCATGAAAGAATATTTAATGGTATGTATTATGGTACGGCTGTAGTGACTAATACTAATGAATACTTAAGAAATAATTTTAAAGATAATGAAGATATTATATATTATAAATGGAAAGAAATTGACCAATTACCCAATATATTAAATAAATTATTGGATAATGAAGATAAATTAAAAAAGATAACAAGAAATGGACAAAAAAAAGTGGCTAAGTCACATACTTTTCTACACAGAGCTAAAGAGATACTGTCATATATAGAATGATTTAAAAGGTAGAAAGGATATGATCTATGATTTGAGAGGAGTATATAAAATGAAAGTAGCAATTATGCAACCTTATTTTTTACCGTATATAGGTTATTTTCAGTTGATAAATCAAGTTGATAAATTCATTTTATATGATGATGTTAATTACATAAATAGAGGATGGATAAATAGAAATCGTATACTTTTAAATGGTGAGGCACATATGATAACCTTAGCTTTGAGTGGAGCTAGCCAAAGTAAGCTTATAAATCAAATCGTTATACATGATGGTGAAAGGCAGAAAAAGAAGTTATTAAAGACAATTAGACATGCATATGTTAAAGCACCATATTATGATCAAGTTTTTCCTTTAATAGAGGAAATAATGCTAAATGATGAAAGTAATTTAGTTAAATTTATAGAATTCAGTTTGAAAGGTATAGCAAATTATTTAGATTTTAATACAGAATTTATTATTTCTTCTAAAATAAAAAAGGATAATGAACTAATAGGACAAAATAAGATTTTGGAAATATGCAAAGAATTAGAAGCGGGTATATATATAAATCCAATTGGAGGGTATGAATTATACTCTAAAGAGGAATTTATAAGAGAAGGAATAGAATTATATTTTATTAAGGCTGAAGATATAAAATATAAACAATACAAGAATGAATTCATTCCAAATTTATCAATCATTGATATACTAATGTTTAATTCTAAGGATAAAATAAAACTCTTATTAGAAAAATATAAATTGGTTTAAATATTTTTATAAAAATAATCTTATAAGGAGGCAAGTCATAATGGCAAAAGTAATAATATTTGGTATAGGACAGATAGCTGAGTTAGCTCATTTTTATTTAAAAAATGATAGTGAACATGAGGTTGTTGCTTTTACCGTTGATAAAGAATATATGAAAGAAGACAAATTTCATCAATTGCCAGTTATAGAATATGAAAAAGTTGTAGATCAATATCCTCCAGATGAATATAAAATGTTTATACCAATAAGTTATAAAAAAGTAAATATGATTAGAACTGAAAAATATAAAGATGCTAAGAAAAAAGGATATGGTTTTATAAGTTATATAAGTTCAAAGGCTACTTGTTATGCTAGTTCAATTGGTGAAAATTGCTTTGTTCTTGAAGATAACGTTATTCAGCCCTTCACTAAAATAGGTGATAATTGTATTTTATGGAGTGGTAATCATATAGGTCATCATACAACCATTGAAGATAATTGTTTTTTGGCTTCACATGTTGTAGTATCAGGAAGTGTAACAGTAGGGGAATATACCTTTATAGGAGTTAATGTGACAATTAGAGATAATGTTACAATTGGAAAAGAAAATGTAATTGGAGCTTCAGCAATTATTTTAAAAAATACAGATGATATGGCTGTTTTTTCTCCCAAAGGGACAGAAAAATCAAAAGTACCAAGTAATAGATTAAGGAGGATATAATTGTGAAATGGCAGAAGAAAGGTCTGATTTACAAGCCGAGTGGAGATTATTTTTGGAATAAAACTCATGCCTCACTTCCAACTGTATATAAATTAACTGAAAATAAATTAAGAATATATTTTGCTACAAGAGATGTAAAAAATAGATCACATATTTCCTTTATAGAGGTTGAGGCAAATGATCCCCAAAACATAACATATATTCATGATAAACCAGTTATTTCACATGGGAAAGATGGTATGTTTGATGATTGTGGTGTAATGCCCTCACATGTTATTGATGTAAATGGAGAGGTTTGGATGTATTATCTTGGCTGGAATGTTAGGAATACAATAGCTTATCACAATTCTATTGGACTAGCAATAAGTAATGATGGTGGAGTAACGTTTGAAAAGTTTTCAGAAGGACCTTTATTTGATAGAAATTATAAAGAGCCATATTATAGTGCTGTTCCCTATATTTTAAGAGAGAATGGTATATGGAAGATGTGGTATCTATCAAACACAAAGTGGGTTAAATATAATGGTAAAAGTGAGCCTTTTTATCATATTAAATATGCAGAATCAAATAATGGTATTGACTGGAAAAGGGAAGGGCAAATTGCAATAGATTATAAGGATGAGAATGAGTGTGGAATAGTCAGAGCTTGTGTATTAAAAGATGATGATATATATAAAATGTGGTATGCCCATAGAAATCTTCAAAATTATAGAGAAAATACATCTAATAGTTATAGAATAGGCTATGCAGAATCTCACAATGGAATCGATTGGGATAGAATGGATGAGAAAGTTGGTATCGATGTAAGTGAAGATGGTTGGGATAGTAAGATGATAGAATATCCATTTGTTTATGACCATAATGGGAAAAGATATATAATTTATAATGGAAATACTTTTGGTAAAAGTGGGTTTGGGTATGCTGTATTGGAGGAGTATTAATGAATAATAATTTTATTATAGCAAGTCATGGCTGGAGTGCTAGCAATTGGCTAGCTTATGTATTGAATCAACATGAAGATATAATAGCTTCTCATAGTGCAGCTAATCTGATAAATGAAAAGTTGTCTAATGATATTAAAGAAAAGTTAAAAGAATTTCATGATGGATATAAAAATAGACATAATATTCCAATCGATAAGAGTTATGATTATATTGAAAATTATGGTAATGCAATTTCTTATGGTTCTGTACACTTATATAGATTAAGAGATTTACCAGTGCAATATAATAGGTTTAAGGTATCAAAACGGATGTATAATGTTGTTAATCTTATAAGAAATCCAATTTCTTTGGTTTGGTCTGGGTTTGGTCAATTTAAAGATTTATTCAAAACTGATATAAATGAATTATATTGGACTTTGGGTAAGGTTTTAGAAGATAAGGATTTTATTTATTATATATGTGAAAAATACAAGTTAGCACCTGGAAAATATGAAAACCTTGCTTTTTTTGGTGCAGCAAGAGTACTTGGAAGTTTAAAGCTAGATATAGATGCCTGTAAAAATATTTATAAAATTCCATTTATAAATTATATGGGAGAAGTTAAGATGGAAGAGATTACACAAAATCCAAAAGTACTAACCCAATTAATAGAAAGAGTAACTGATAATAAAGTGAAAGTAACACAGGAATACTTGGATAATGTTTATAGGGTAGGTAAAATTAACAAACATAAAATGGATAATAAGGAATTTGATCCAAGGGAAAGATTTGAAAGTTTAGAAAGATGGAAAAAAGAAACATTAATATATTATTTGAAAAAATTTAATATTATTCAATCTTATGAAAAATTAGGTTATAATTTATCATTTGTTAAACCACATCTATATTAATAAATTTAGTAATATTTTAAACTCTATAAAATTATATTTTTTAGTTATAAAAATTTATTAAATTTAAATTGATAGTATATAATAGTTAGACTTGTGATTATTTATAGTGAAAATATAATATATTTAATAATAAATTTTGTTAAACTGGAGGAATATTATGAGTAGAATTAAAGAATCAATTTTGGTTACTAAACCATTTTTACCTCCTATAGAAGAATATTATGAAGCAATGAAAGATATCTGGAGTAGTAAATGGCTAACTAATAATGGCCCTAAACATAAAAAATTTGAAAGATGTTTAGAAGATCACTTAGAAGTGGATAATTTATCTTTATTTGTAAATGGGACTCTTGCTTTAGATTTAGCTATTAAAGCTCTAGATTTAGACGGAGAAGTAATAACAACTCCCTTTACCTTTGCAGCTACCTCTCATGTAATTGTTTCTAATGGACTTATACCAGTTTTTTGTGATATAGAATTGAATACATTTAATATAGATCCTGAAAAAATAGAGAGTTTAATTACTGAAAAAACTTCTGCTATATTAGCAGTACATATCTTTGGTAATCCTGCTAATGTACAAAAAATCGAAGAAATAGCTAATAAGTATAATTTAAAAGTCATATATGATGCTGCTCAAGCCTTTGGAGTTGAAATAAATGGAGAATCAATAGCCAATTTTGGATATATATCAATGTTTAGTTTACATGCTACTAAAGTATTTAATTCAATTGAAGGAGGAGTATTAACTTATAAAGATGTTTCTTTAAAAGAGAAGTTAGAATTGCTAAGAAACTTTGGATATTGTAAGGGGAAAGGTCCGCAATTAGTAGGGACAAATGCTAAAATGAATGAATTCCAAGCAATAATGGGGTTATTAAATCTAAATTATTATCAGCAAGAAATAGAAAAAAGAAAAGATATAGCTAAACAATATAGAGAAAAATTAAAAGATATAAGTGGGATTAGTTATTTAAAAGAACAAGATAACATAAAGTACAATTATGCTTATTTTCCTATTATAGTTACAGATGAGTTCCATTTTAGTAGGGATGAATTATTTGAGAAACTAATTAAAAATAATATTTATACAAAGAAATACTATACTCCATTATGTAGTAATTATGATAGTTATCGTGATAAAGATATTTTAAAAGGACACTTAACTAATGCGAATTTTTTAGCAGATAGAGTTTTATCACTTCCTATTTATGGAGATTTAACTAATCAAGAAGTTGATTATATTTGTAATTGTATTTTTGATCTTAGTTCCTAACAAGTTAAAAAATATATTCAGATAAAATAATAAATTCATGTATTCAGAAAAGAGGTGAGGAAGATAAAGACATATTTAGTTACTGGTGGGGCTGGTTTTATAGGTTCTAATTTTGTAAAGTATCTGCTTGAAAAATATAATAATATAAATGTGATAGTTTTAGATAAGCTAACTTATGCAGGTAATTTAATAACATTAAAAGATGTAATTGATAAAATAGATTTTATTAAAGGTGATATAGCAAATAAAGAGTTAGTAGAGTATATTTTTAATAATTATGTGATAGATTATGTTATCAATTTTGCAGCTGAATCACATGTTGATAGATCTATAAATAATTCTCAAATATTTTTAGAGACGAATGTATTGGGAACTCAAAATTTATTAGAAATAGCTAAAAATAGATGGCAAGTTAAAGAGCAGGTATATATAGATAAGGTCAAATTTGTACAAGTATCTACTGATGAAGTTTATGGTTCTTTAGAAAATGAAGGCTATTTTACTGAAGAAACTTCTTTATCTCCTAGATCTCCTTATGCAGCTTCTAAAGCAAGTGCCGACTTAATAGTGAAGTCATATGTAGATACATATAAATTTCCAGCGATAATAAGTAGATGTTCTAATAATTATGGTCCAAAGCAATATCCTGAAAAATTAATACCTGTAATAATTCAAAATATAGTAGAAGGTAAAAAAATACCTGTTTATGGTGATGGTAAAAATATAAGAGATTGGATTTATGTTGAAGACCATGTTAAAGCTATCGATAGAATTATAAAAAAGGGGAGAAATGGCGAAGTATATAATATAGGGTCTAACAATGAACGGGAAAATATAGAGTTGGTAAAATTCATAATAGATAGTCTAAAAAAAATTATTAATGAAAACCAAGATTATAAAGATGTTTTAAAGGTTGACATATCAAATATAAATTATAATTTAATAAAATTTGTCAAAGATAGACTTGGCCATGATAAAAGATATGCTATTAATTCAACTAAAATTCAACAAGAGGTTAATTGGAAGCCTAATATTGATTATGAAGTTGGCATTGAGAAAACTATAAGATGGTACTTAGAAAACCAAGACTGGATTAAACAAGTTAGAAGTAATAGTTAAATTTGATTATTTATTAATTCAAAAATTTAAGCTTTTAATTAAAAAGGATGATAAAGATGAAAGGAATAATTTTGGCAGGTGGTTCTGGAACTAGGCTATATCCAATAACTAAAAGTATATCCAAGCATTTATTGCCCATATATGATAAACCTATGATATATTATCCTTTATCTGTTTTAATGTTAGCTGGAATTAGAGAAATACTCATTATCTCTACTCCTAGAGACTTAAATTTATACAAAAGTTTATTAGGAGATGGTAGCCAGTTAGGACTCTCCTTTCGTTATTCTATACAAGAGGAAGCAAGAGGAATTGCAGAAGCCTTTATACTTGCTAGAAATTTTATTGCTAATGATAATGTAGCATTAATTTTAGGAGATAATATTTTCTATGGTCAGGGATTGAGTAGAATATTAAATAGAGCTACTAATTTAGATGAGGGAGGTCTTATTTTTGGCTATTATTTAAAAGATCCTACATCATTTGGTGTAGTTGAATTTGATAATAACAAGAGAGTGTTATCATTAGAAGAAAAACCTGATACCCCTAAGTCTAATTATGTAGTACCTGGATTATACTTTTATGATAACCAAGTAGTAGAGATAGCTCAAAGCCTTTCTCCTTCATCTAGGGGAGAATTAGAGATAACAGATGTAAATAAAGAATACTTAAAGCAAGATCAGCTTAAAGTAGAACTATTGGGAAGAGGAATGGCATGGCTTGATACAGGAACACATGATGGATTACTGAATGCTGCTAATTTTGTTGAAGCTATACAGAAAAGACAGGGTTTGTATATAGCTTGTATAGAAGAAATAGCCTATAGACTAGGGTATATAGATGAAGATCAGGTATTAAAATTAGCAACACCTTTAAAGAAGACAAGTTATGGAGAATATTTGTTTAGTCTAATAGACTAAAAATTATATTTAAAGTTTATAAACATATTACCGATAATAATATTACAGCAAATTTATTATTAATCATAGCAAGGTCTTTTTGGTTTTAAATTCAACTGCATTATATTTGTTTTTTATAGGAAGATTCTATTAATATAGAAGAATATTTATATATATTTTTTAAACTTGCTTAATAAAATATATTGATTTGATGGAGCTATAATAGAGTAAATCTATTAAATATTATATATTTGCTGAGGAGATATAAATTATGTTAGGAAATAACTTACAAGCATTAAAGCTAAAATTTCCAAATTTAGCAGAGAAAATCAATGATAAAAGTGAAAAAACTATTAAATACCAGTTAGAAGAGACTAAAAATAATTCTAAAACAATTAAAATTGCTAATGAAGAAACTAATAAAGAATATGTTTATTTACACAGCAAATATGATCCAGAAAGAGAAGCGGAGAGGATCATTAGCAAAAGTGAATTAAATAATGCTACTATAATAGTTGTTATGGGATTTGGTTTGGGATATCATATTTTAGAATTATTTGAAAAGGTAAAATCTACAAATAAAAAACTATTTGTAATAGAAAAGAATCCATTAATTATTAAAGAAGCATTAAAATATCACGATTTTACTTCCCTTCTATCTTCTGAAAACTTCTATTTATTACAAAAAGAAGAAATAGAGGATAGTGAAATATTTGACTTTATTAGCTTAAATATTGGCTCAGTATTTGAGAAAATAGAGATTATTAAATTACCTGCAGTATTTAAGTGTTTTTCTAAGTATTATCATTTGGCATTAGAACAAGTTGTTAAGTGTCGTAATAAATTAATGAGAAATCAAATTACTACTAGGGAGGATGGTGTAATCTGGAATCAAAATATATTAAATAATTTAGATATTATTATTAATAGTATTGGAGTAGAAGATATAAAAACTCTAGGAAAAGGTCAACCAGCAATAATAGTCTCAGCTGGGCCATCTTTAAATAAAAATATCAATGATCTAAAAAAAGCGAAGGGAAAAGCTTTAATAATTGCTGTAAATACTTCCCTGAAACCTTTATTAAATGCAGGAATAATCCCAGATGTTGTTTGTGTTATTGATGGTAACAAAGAAATACTTAAACATTTTGAGGGGATTGATTATAGTCGATTAGAAAATGTTATTTTAGCAGCCTCTCCTCGGGTTAAACCCCAAGTATTTAGAGATTGGTCAGGTCCAATCATATTAACTTGTATCCCAGGTGAAGATTATATAATGAGATGGATAGAGAGGTATATTGGGTATAAGGGCAGAATATTATCTGGTGGTTCAGTTTCTCATTCAGCTTTTGGTTTAGCTGTTTACTTAGAAGCAGACCCGATTGTGTTTGTAGGTCAAGATTTGTCTTTTAAGTCTAATAATAATAGTGTGAACAATACTCATGTTAAAGGAGCAATACAACCAAATAGAGATGATGAAGATTATGAGTGTTTTCAAATTGAAGATATAAAAGGTGAATTGGTTTGGACTAGGAGGGATTATTATAATTTTCTATTATGGTTTAATGAAAATATAAAAATAGTAAGAGAACATAGAAATGAAAAAAAAGAATTTATTGATGCAACTGAAGGTGGAGCCAAGATAGCAGGAACTAAAGTAATGAGATTACAGGAAGCGATAAAAATTTATTGCCAACAAGAAATAAGCCTTAAGGATAATTTGTTAGATAAGGTTAATGCTTTTAAGCCCTATGGTATTGATAGATTTGTTAAAGAGTTAGAAAGTACATTGACAAGTTTAATTGAAATAAAAAAAATAGCTAATAAAGGGCTGTACTTAATAGATAATATGATTGAATCTTCAAGTATTCAAGAAGGTAATATAATACAATTAAAATTAGAAAGAGTTAATCAAAAAATTAATAAACTAAAAGATAATATTATATTATTTGAATCAGAGTTGTATGAATTTTATTTAAAAGATACTAATAATGACTATAAATCAGCTAATAACTTGACCCTTTTCAATGATTTTGTAGATTTTTATAATAAATTAATTATTGGGTCAGATAAGGTATTAAAAATATTAAAGAAGAAATATAAAAAAATTATCTGATATGAAAATATTAATGATATTTTAACTCTTTATGCTGATTAATACAGTAGTTCCTAATTTTTATTAGTAAAATCTTGATTGTAGGAAAGGATTTTATTTTCTAAAAAAGAATTTGTATATAATAAGAAGATGAATTTGAATGAGGAGGTAATAATTATGTCTAATAAACAATATCAAAAATATAAAAAATCTCAATATGAAACTGCTAGTCAAGAACAGTTGTTAATTATGTTATATAATGGAGCTATTAAATTTGGAAACCAAGCTAAAAAGGCTATGGAAGAGGGGAAAATTGATTTAGCTAATAATAAATTAAAAAGGACACAAGCAATTATAAATGAATTAATAGTTACACTAGATATGGATAAAGGTGGAGAAATAGCTCAAAATTTGTATAGCTTATATGAGTATATGAATAGAAGACTAGTTCAATCTAATATTAGAAAAGAGCCAAAGATAGTAGATGAGGTAATTTCTTTACTAGAAGATTTAAAGGAAAGTTGGATGGAAGTAATAAAAAAACTAAAGCAAAAGAAAAATAATCAAAATCTGAGTATTCAAAAATAGTTTAGATGATATCTATTAATTTTAATTTTATTATGTAAGTTCGAGAGGTGGAAATTTAATGAGCATTAATTTAAATGAACAAAACCTGTCTCAAGAAGAAATGCTATTAATGTTATATGAAGGTGGAATTAATTTTTGTAATCAGGCTAAAGAAAAGTTTATAAGTGGTGAATTTCAGTCGGCAAATGAGAAGATAAAGAAAGTACAAGCAATTGTAAATGAATTGACAGTAACTTTAGATATCAAAAAGGGAGGAGAAATAGCAAATAACCTATATAATTTATATGAATATATAAATCATAGGTTAATCCAAGCAAATATTCGAAAAGATCCTGAAATACTTAAAGAAGTATTGAGTTTATTAGAAGAATTGAAAGCAGGGTGGGAAGATGCCTTTAAAAAAACAAAGGAGAATAATAACACTTCTGATTAAGGAGTAAATAATATGGCTCAAATAATCTATTCTAAAAAAATAAAAAAAATAGTTGATTTATATGATGGCTTAATTGTATCGTGTTTAGAGATTAAAGAAGGATTAGAAGAAAATCAGTTAGATTTAATTGAAAATAAGATAAAAGAGATTAAAATTAAATTAATGAATAGTCTAGATGTAGATGAATTAGGTGAATTAGTAGAAACTTTATATAATATCCATCAAGATATAAACAGACTATTAATTGAATTTACTTATAATAGAGATTTAGAATTACTGAATAAGGTAATTAATATTTTGCAAGATTTAAAGGACAATTTGGAAGTGGAATTTAGATATAAAGCATTACTTCCCACTTATATGAAAAAATTCAAGTGTATTGCTTCAAACTGTGAGGAAAGTTGCTGTAAGGGTTGGAGAGTATTAGTAGATCAAGATAGTTATCAACTTTATCAGCAGATAGAAGATGAAGGTTTAAAAAAAACTATAAATAATAATATAAAAATTAATAAATCTGATGAGAATAATTCTAGCTATGCATATATAAAATTAAAAGAAGATAATTCTTGCCCTTTTTTAACTAAAGATGAGTTATGTAATATACATTTAAAGAAGGGTGAAAATTATTTGTGTGATACTTGTGCTATATATCCCAGAACTACTATTAACTTAGTTGATAATATTTTAGAAGTTTCTGCAACTATGTCCTGTCCTGAAATAAGGAGATTAGCACTTTTGAATAAGAGTGGAATCAAATTTGAATATGTAAATGATTATCTGTTTGATAGAAATGTTAATATAAATTTCAATACAGAAAAAATTAAAGATAACAATCCTAAAAAATATTTCAAAGAAATAAGAAGTTTGTCTATAGGACTATTACAAAATAGAGAATATAGTTTAAAGGAAAGATTAATTTTCTTGGGGATTATATGCAATAGTTTAGAAAAGAATATTCAAAATGATAAGGTAGAAGATATATCAGAGGTTATAGACTATTATAAGATGTTAAATAAAAATAAGTTTAATTTTGATATATCAAAAATTTCTAGCAAAGAAGATATACAAATTCAAATCTTAAATAAAATTATTAATATGAAAATCAATAATAATATTAATAACAATTATTTCAGTAAATTAAAAGAAGCTATAAAAGGTATTACAATAGCTGGAGAAAGTTTAGAAGAATCAGTTAATAGATATAGAGAGTCTTATAGAGTTTATTATAAACTATTTATGCAGCAACATGAATATCTTTTAGAAAATTACCTTGTTAATTATATTTTTAAAAATTTATTTCCTTTAGGAAGTGATAAATCATTATTTGATGAGTATGTATTATTTATTATTCATTACTCTATAATAAAGATGTTACTAATTGGCTTATCTGCTTTTCATAAGGGTTTAAGTGTTGAAGTAGTGATAGATTTAATAGGAACGTTTTCCCGTGTTCTTGAACATGATTCTAGTTATTTTAAGAGTGTATATGAATTTATTAAAGAAAATGAGTTTGATACTCTTGCTTATATGACTGTTCTGATTAAAAATTAACTAGTATTAAATGATTAGTGTGATAAGTGAACAAAAATATTCTCAAAAAGAATTGTTAATGACGTTATATAAATGAACTAGCCATTTTTGTTTTAAGGCTAAATAAGCTTTAGATAAAGAATAGTAATTTTTAAATTATAATTAATTACTTTAAATTTAATTATTATTAGAATTTTGTCGTTTATTTAAAAATTTTTATGATACCTAAAATAATGGGTGGTTATATGAAAAACTTAATTATAGTCGGAGCTGGTAGTGCTGGAAAACATATAATTAATGAGATATTAAAGAATAATACAAAATTTAATTATAATATAATTGGTTTTCTAGATGCTGATAAAAGTAAACATCATAATATAATAAAAGGATATAAGGTATTAGGGGATCATGCTAATATTAAATACTTTATTAAGCAACATAAAATAGATGAAATTATTATAGCAACTACATCAATAAACCATAAGGATTTAGGAAAAATATATACTGAGGTGAAGAAACAAGGTGTAAATGTTAAGGTATTGCCCTCTTTTGAAGAATTATTGTTAGATAAGTCTTTTACTAAACAGTTAAGGAAAATTAGAGTAGAAGATTTATTAGGAAGAGAGCCTATTAATATTAATAGTAAAGATATACATGAATATATTAATTCTAAAGTAGTTATAGTTACAGGAGCTGCTGGATCAATTGGCAGTGAATTATGTAGACAGCTAGTCAAATATAATCCGGAAAAATTAGTTATGTTAGATATTAATGAAAATGATCTATATTTTCTAGAATTATACTTAAAGCGTCATTATAAAATCAAAGTTTATCCAGAAATCTGTAATATAAGAGAAAAAGGTAAATTAAATTATCTATTTAAAAAATATCAACCTGATTTGGTTTTTCATGCAGCTGCTCATAAGCATGTTCCTTTAATGGAGAATAACATAGGGGAAGCAATAAAAAATAATGTTTTTGCAACTAGAAACCTTATAGAAATTTCAGATAAATACATTGTTGAAAAATTTGTATTTATTTCTACCGATAAAGCTGTAAACCCTACAAATATTATGGGGGCAACTAAGCGATTAGCTGAATTAATTTTGGAAGATAAAAATAAATCTTCGCATACTAAATATATGGCTGTAAGATTTGGTAATGTACTTGGAAGTAATGGTAGTGTAATTCCTTTATTTAAATCTTTATTAAAAGAAGGAAAAGATCTAACTGTAACTCATAAAGAGGTAACAAGATACTTTATGACTATTCCAGAAGCAGCACAATTGGTATTAGAGGCTGGCTATATAGGAAAGGGCGGAGAGGTTTTTGTATTAGACATGGGGAAACCCATAAAAATAATTGATTTAGCAAAACGAATGATAGAGTTATCTGGCTTGAATTTGGGGGAAGATGTAGATATTAAAATAACTGGTTTAAGGCCAGGTGAAAAGTTATATGAAGAATTATTGTATGATGTGGATTATTGTAAAGAAACACAAAATGAAAAGATATTTATAGCAGATATAAGAAATGAAGATATCAAAATTAAATCAGGATTAAAAAATTTAAAAAAAATAGTTGAAAACTTTGATAGAAATAAGATGAAAAAAAAATTAAAAGAATTAGTACCAACTTATAAAGAAGCAAATTATTAATAGTGGGGTGCTTTAATGAGCTTGAATATACCGTTATCAGTACCTAATCTAACTTTAGATATTCTTGAAAATATTAAAGAGTGTATAGAGACAGGATGGGTATCTACAGGTGGAAGGTTTATAACTGAATTTGAAAATAAGATTGCTGAGTATGTTGGAGTTGAAGAAGCTGTAGGAGTACAAAGTGGTACAGCAGGGCTTCATATGAGTTATAGAGTATTGGGGGTAGAAGCCGGTGATGAAGTAATTGTACCTACGGTTACTTTTATAGCAACTGTAAATCCAGTAACTTATTTAGGTGCTCATCCTATTTTTATAGATTGTGATGATACATTGAATATGGATTTAGATAAATTAGAAGAGTTTTTGGAGACTCAATGTGAATTTACAGAAAGAGGATTAAAAAATAAGAAAAGCAACAGATTAATTAAGGTTTTATGTGTAGTTCATATTTTTGGTAATCCAATTGATATGGAACGAGTTATGGGTATAGCTGAAAAGTACAATTTAAAAGTAGTAGAAGATGCTGCTGAATCTTTAGGTTCTTACTATGTAGATGGGAAATATAAAGGAAGATATACAGGTACTATAGGACATGTGGGGGTTTACTCTTTTAATGCAAATAAGATATTGACTACTGGTGGGGGAGGAATGATTGTTTCTAATGACATAAGTTTATTAGAAAAAGCAAGGTTTTTATCTGTGCAAGCAAAGACCGACCCTTTATATTATAAACATGATGAGATAGGTTACAATTATAGACTTACCAATGTTGCAGCAGCCTTTGGTACTAGCCAGATTGATCAAATAGAAAGATTTATAAATTCTAAAATAAAAAATTATAATCTATATAAAGAAGAAATAGCTAATATAGAAGGTTTAGATCTATTACCTTTTAATAATAGAACAAGACCTAATTACTGGTTCTATTCTGTAATAGTAGACAAAGAGAAATATGGTATTGATAGAGATGAACTATTAAGTGGATTAAATGAAGTAGGAATACAAGCAAGGCCGCTTTGGGGTCTTATGAGTGATCAAAAACCATTTAAAGATGAAATAGCTTATAAAGTAGAAAAAGCTAGGTATTATGTAGATAATATAATAAATATACCTTGTAGTACAAGCCTGACAGAAGAACAGTTATTTAAAGTAATAGAGAAATTGAAAGAGTTTAAGGAATGATGAAAGCTAAAAAGAAAATTATAATTATAGGTTCTGGAGGGCATGCAAAGGTTATAGCTGATATTATTTTGAAAAGAAAAGAAGAACTAAAAGAGGATATAGAATTAAAAGGGTTTTTAGACGATAAGTATAATGATGATAATGAATTAAAGATTTTTGATATACCTGTAATTGGTAAGGTTGACAAGATAAAAGATATATCTAAAGAAGACATTTATTTCATAATAGGAATTGGGAATAATGAGATTAGAGAGAAAATTTCTAAAAGTTATAAAGTCAATTATTTTACGGCAATTCATCCCAAAGCTACAATAGCAAATAAAGCTAAAATTAAAGAAGGTAGTGTAGTCATGGCTAATGCTGTAATAAATAGTTATACGGAAATAGGGAAACACTGCATAATAAATACTGGTAGTATAATAGAACATGATAATATTATAGAGGATTTTGTTCATATTTCTCCAAATGTTACATTAGCTGGGGGAGTAAAAGTAGGCCAAGGGAGTTGGATTGGAATTGGTGCTAGTGTAATAGAAGGTATAAAGATCGGTTCTAGAACTATGATAGGAGCTGGCAGTGTTGTTATAAAAGATATAGAAGATAATAAAAAAGCATTTGGAGTTCCTTGTAAGGAGAGGTAAAGGTGAAGACGTTTATTATTGCTGAAGCAGGAGTAAACCATAATGGTAATCTAGATTTAGCTAAAAGATTGATAGATGAAGCTATCTGGGCTGGTGCTGATGCCATTAAGTTTCAAAGTTTTAAAGCTGAAAAGCTAGTATCTAAAAGTTTGGAGAAAGCAGATTATCAAAAAGACACAACTTCAAAAGATGAAACACAATATGAAATGATAAAAAAATTAGAGCTAGATTATGATGAATATGAGATATTAAGAGACTATTGTAAGGAAAAAGATATTTTATTCATGTCTTCAGCTTTTGATTTGGAGAGTATAGAACTTCTTGATGGACTAGGTATGAAGATATGGAAGATACCATCAGGAGAGATAACTAATTTACCTTATCTAAGAAGGATAGGGCAACTAAATAATAAGGTTATTATATCTACAGGAATGGCTAACCTATCTGAGATAGAAGTTGCTTTAAAGGTATTAAGAGAGGCTGGAAGTAAAGATATAACTGTGCTTCATTGTAATACTGAATATCCAACGCCAATGGAAGATGTGAATTTAAAAGCTATGAATACAATTAAAGAAGCTTTTAAAGTTAAAGTGGGTTATTCTGATCATACCTTGGGTATAGAAGTTTCTATAGCGGCAGTGGCTATGGGGGCAGAGGTTGTAGAAAAACACTTTACTTTGGATAGAACTATGGAAGGACCAGACCATAGAGCTAGTTTAGAACCTGATGAGTTAAAGTCAATGGTTGAAGCAATTAGGAATATAGAAAAAGCTTTGGGAAGTGGAGTAAAAAAGCCATCAAAATCAGAAATGAAGAATAAAGCTATTGTCAGAAAGAGTATAGTTGCAAGCAGAGATATAAAAGAGGGAGATGTCTTTAATGAAGAAAATTTAGCTATTAAAAGACCTGGTAATGGAATTAGTCCTATGAGATGGGGAGAGATAGTAGGAAAGATAGCTAAAAGGAGTTTCAAAAAAGATGAGTTGATTAAGCTATGATTGAGAAAAAAGTATGTGTTGTAACAGGTACAAGAGCTGAGTATGGAATTTTAAAACCACTTATTAAAAGACTTAAAAACTCAGAATTTTTGCAATTACAAATCATAGCTACAGGGATGCATTTATCTCCGGAATTCGGATTGACTTATAAACAGATAGAAGCAGATGATTTTGAGATAGACGAAAAGTTAGAGATATTAATAAGCTCAGATACTCCTGTAGGTGTATCTAAATCTATGGGGTTAGCTTTAATAAGCTTTTCAGAAGCTTATGAGAGATTAAATCCTGATATGGTAGTGATATTAGGAGACAGATATGAAACCTTTGCAGCTATGTCGGCAGCAACAGTAGCTAATATACCTATAGCTCACCTTCATGGGGGAGAGATTACAGAAGGTGCTTTTGATGAATCTTTTCGTCATAGTATGAGTAAAATGTCTTATTTACATTTCACCTCTACAGAAGAATATAGAAAGAGGGTTATACAGTTAGGAGAATCTCCTAAGAGAGTATTTAATGTAGGGGCTATGGGTGTTGAAAATACACTTAATTTAGAACTTTTATCAAAAAGTGAGATAGAAGAGAAGTTAGAAATAGATTTGGGTGAAAAGTATTCAGTAATAGTCTTTCATCCTGTAACTTTGGAGAATAATACAGCAGAAAATCAAATTAAAGAATTATTAGAAGCTTTAGAAGAAAAAAAAGAGTTAATTAAGGTTTTCATAAAAGGAAATTCTGATACTAGTGGAAGAATAATCAATAAGGAGATAGATAAATATGTTAAAAATGATAATAAATCATATTCATTTAAGTCTTTGGCACTGGAATACTATTTAAGTTTAATGAAGAATAGTAAAGTGCTAATAGGTAATTCTTCTAGTGGGATTATAGAAGCTCCAAGCTTGAAGATACCTACACTTAATATAGGGGATAGACAAAAAGGCAGAATAAAAGCAGAATCTGTGATAGATTGTATACCAGAAAAGAAAGAGATTCTAAAAAGTTTAGAAATCATTGATAGAGAAGAATTTAAATCTAAATTAAAGAATCTAAATAACCCTTATGGTCAAGGTAATACTTCTAAAAAGATAATTAAGATACTTGAGAATATTTTATTGAGTCAAAATATAGATTTAAAGAAGAAGTTTTATGATATAGAATTTGAGGTGTGATTTTGATATGAATAGGATAATAGCAATTATACCTGCCAGAAGTGGTTCAAAGGGTCTAAAAGATAAAAATATAAAAGAGCTAAATAAAAAACCAATGATTGCCTATACAATAGAAGCTGCTAAAAAGAGCGGAATATTTAAAGATATTATAGTTTCTACTGATTCAAGAGAATATGCAGAGATTGCAATTAAATATGGAGCCGATGCTCCTTTTTTAAGGTCTAAGGAGCTTTCAAATGATGCAGCAAGCAGTATTGATGTAATTATAGATGTATTAAGTGAGATGAAAAAGTTGGGAAAAGAGTATAATTACTTTATGCTTCTTCAGCCGACGTCACCATTAAGGACATCACAGAATATAAAAGAAGCTTATGAGTTATTAGTAGAAAAAGAAGCAAATGCGGTAGTTAGTGTTTGTGAGACAGAACATAGTCCTTTATTAGCTAATACTTTAGATGAAAATTTATCATTAGATAATTTTTTGGATGAGGCGAAAAATATGAGACGGCAAGATTTAACATTTTTTTATAGAGTTAATGGAGCTATATATATATCCAAGGTAAGATATTTTTTAAAATTTAAAGATTTTTATAAAGAAAAATCTTTTGCTTACATTATGGATAAGAGAGAGTCAATAGATATAGATAATTATATAGATTTTAAGTTAGCTGAAGTTTTGTTGAAAGAAAAGAAGGCTTTTTAAATAAAACATATTATTATCTTATTAAAGAAGGAATTTTCTATATGCTTACAGAACTAAATATTAATGAATTATTTATAAATAAATTAAGCCCAATAGAGGTGATATATTGTGATTGATAAACAAATTATAGATAGAGTAATTAAAATATATAAGAATGAGTTAACTTATTATCAGAATTTGTTATCTTTAAGTCAGAAACAACAAAAATTAATTAAAAATTCAGACCTAGAAGAATTAGAAAGAATATTATCTAGCAAAGAACAAGTAATGAGTAAGATAGATGATTTAGAGTTAAAATTAAAACCTTATAAGAATGCATGTATAAAAGCATTAGATTTAGATGATAAGAGATGGATAAGTCAACTTTTAGAGACAGAATTATTTGATTTAGAGTTGGAAGATACTATTAATAGTATAAAAACTTTGATTAAGGAATTAAATGATTTAGATAAACAGAATCAAAAGTTGATGGCAGATAAAAAAAATGAGTTAATGAAAGAGATAGGTAAAATTAGAAAAGGGTCTAAGGTTAACAAATCCTATAATTCTAAACAAGCAAGAATTCATTCTACTTTTATAGATAATAAAAGTTAGCTATAGTTTAATATCATAAACTTAATATTTGATGCAAAGAAAGGAGGAGATAGAATGAAAATTTCAGAAAGTTCAAATATAAGATCTGCTGTTTCTATAAATTCTAATCAATCTCAAAAAGTTGAACAACTAAATAATCAAGAAGTTAAAGAGGAATTTCAAGCCCAGAATAATAAACAGTCCAAAGAAAATGTTGAGAATAGTTTGAAAGAACTAAATGATGCAGTGCAAGCTGTTCATAAAGATTTAAAATTTGAATTACATGATGAGAGTGAAAGAATGATGGTTAAAGTTATGGATTTAGATAAACATAAAGTTATTAAAGAATTACCTCCTGAGGAAGTATTGGATATGGTAGGTAAAATAAAAGAGATGGTAGGTCTAATTATTGACGAGAAGATTTAGTATAATTAAATAGTTTTTATTAATCATCTCTATTATTAGGGATGAATTTTTTTTATTATATGAATTATAACTATATTTAATTCAAGGAGTGAAAATTATGTTAAAGTCTGAAAGAGATAAAATTAAAGAATTAGAAAAAGAAGTTGATTTATATAAAGAATTATTAACTCTAACAGAAGAAGAGAACAAACTATTAAAAGAAGATGATTTAGATAACTTAGAAGAGATTAAGTTAAAGAAGAGAGAAATTAGAGATAAGATAGAAAAGATAGAATTAAAATTTAACATAAGTAAAGGAGATAAAATTAAGTTAATGGTTAAGAGTAATTCGGAAAAATTAGCTAAAATTAAACCCTTAGTTAATGAGATTTATCAATTAGAGAAAGAAAATCAGGTGGTTAGGAGATAGGAGATAGGAGATAGGAGATAGGAGATAGGAGATAGAGAATAGGAGATAGAGGATGGGAGATAGAGGATAGGAGATAGGAGATAGGAGATAAGAGATAAGAGATAAGAGATAAGAGATAAGAGATAAGAGATAAGAGATAAGAGATAAGAGATAAGAGATAAGAGATAAGAGATAAAATAAAGACCATATGGTATATTATTGATTTAATATGGAATAATAATCAAAAAAATTCATGAAAGGATCTGCAATGAATTCGGTAGCTTATAAGGATAACTTTAAAAATTTAAAACTCTGGCAAGAAGCTCACAAACTTGTATTAGAAATTTATCAAATCACAGCTGATTTTCCTAAGGAAGAAAGGTATGGTCTTACTGATCAATTTAGAAGGGCAGTTGTATCTATACCTAATAATATTGTAGAAGGGAAAGGAAGAAAAACAAACAAGGAGTTATTAAAATTTGCTTATATTTCTCGTGGTTCATTAGAAGAGGTTAAATACTTATTGATACTATCTAAGGATTTAGGATATATAGAGGATAAATCTTATAATCATTTATTTAAGCAGACAAATTTAATTGGTAAATTACTAAATGGTTTTATTAATGCTTTTAAATAATGGGTTAATAGGTATGCCTTTCTCCTATAGCCTAGTGCCTATCGCCTAAAAACTCTTGCTTTTTTCAACCCCACAATGTATAATGAAAAAGGTATTTACTTAGGTCTGTGGTTGAAAGTCGATGCCAGTCGCAGGCAAAACGATCCACGTAAGGTAGCATAAAATTTTTAAGCTATTGATCATGGTGCGGCTTAGAGGTGAGTCCTACCTAGATTATTACATAATGTAATTCTACTAGAGAGAGGTAGTAGTGGTCTGATAATACTGCAAACCCTCCAGTGGGCGAGTGTGGGGGCAAAGATCAGGTCAGCTAAGTAAATACATTTATGAGTACTCAATTTGAGTGCTCTTTTTGTTTTTTTGTTATTACTTTAAGGTTACTCCTGATTGGGTCTTACTTTTGAACTAAGAACTATCATTTAGATAGTGATTTTATCAAGTTTTAAGATTTTAATTATAATTTATAAATTATACAGTATTAATTAAAAAGTTTGAAAAGATACTTAAATTATATAAGCTGTCAACTAAAAATAATCTTTCTGGTTTGTATTCTAAAATATAACTTATACTAAATACTAAGATTAATATTTACTAGGAGGTATTATCTATGATGTATTTACTTTTGTTTTTAGGTGGAGCTTTAATAGCAGCATTGTTTTTAATCCTAAAAAGTTAAAGTACTTATGGAGGAAATTACTGCTTGAAGTTAGAATTTATATATCAAGGAGTGAATTAAAATGTTTAGAGAGTTAGATATAAAGACTACTAAGCGTGGAGAATTAATAGATATTACTAGAAAAGTTGAAGAGGTAGTTAGCCAGTCAGCAGTTAAAAAGGGGACTTGTCTAGTATTTATTCCCCATACTACTGCGGCAGTAACAATTAATGAAAATGCTGACCCTACTGTGAAAAGGGATATTTTACATAAGCTAGATCAATTGATACCTTGGAAAGATAATTATCAGCATTTAGAAGGTAATTCAGCAGCCCATCTAAAGGCTAGTCTCTTTGGAAATTCAGAGCAGATAATTATTAAAGGTGGAAGATTATTGTTAGGAACTTGGCAAGGGATCTATTTTGCTGAATTTGATGGTCCTAGAAGAAGGAAAGTACAGGTAAAAATAGTGACAAGTGACGAGTAATGACTATAAATTAGTCAGCAGTCACTGCTTACTTGTCATTGAACTTAAAGAGGAGGAGAGAAGATGTTAGTAGATTATCATACACACCCTTTGGGGCATATGGATAGAAAGATTAGTAAAGAAAATATTAGAGAATTCTTAGAAGTTGCTGTCAAAAAAGATGTATCAGAAGTTGGATTTACAGATCATAATCGTTATTATGAAGAGTTTGATTTTGATCTGATTGCAGAGGTAGCTAAGGAGTATCCACAGATAAAAGTAAGAAGAGGAATCGAAATGGATTATACTCCAGGTAAGGAAGATGAAATCGCTGAATTTTTAGGGCAATTTGATCTGGATTATGTTATTGGATCTATTCACTTTCTTGGTGATTGGATGTTTGATCATCCAGATTATACAGCTGAATATGATAATTGGAAGATTGTAGAGTTATATAAAGAGTACTTTGACTATGTAAGAGGTGCAGCTCAATCTGGGTTATTTCAAATCTTAGGTCATTTAGATTTAATTAAGGTCTTTGGATATAGACCTAAAAAAGATATAGTTGAGATAGTAACTCCTACTTTAGAGGTAATTGCAGCAGAAGATATAGTAATAGAGATCAATACTAATGGTATGAATAAACCTGCTCAAGAGTTTTACCCTAGCCGAGAAATTTTGGAGAAGGCTTATGAACTAGGAATTAAGGTAACTATGAGTTCTGATGCTCATAAAGCAGAGAGGATTGGTGAAAATCTTTCGGCGGTAAAAGATATTCTTCTAGATATTGGTTATACTGAGATTGCTACTTTTGAAAACAAGAAAAGAAAGATGGTTAAATTATAATTAAAGTAGGTCTTAGTATTGGAATTTTGATCGATATAATTTAGCTATTTAAAAAGTAATAACTGAAAATAGAGAATAGAGTTTCGATATTAATAGCCTGACTAAAAGTTTAGTCAGGCTATTAAATTTAAATAAAAAAGTATAAAATATTGATCTTTTATTTTTGAATTTACTCATATTAGGAAAGAATATTTTATTTGTTGAAAAGAGGATAAATATTTTAATTATTTGATCAATTTTTCATAATTTGTTATAATTATTATAGTTTGTTATTTTTAAATGGGGAGGGAGAAGGGTGTTTAATAAATTATCTTTAAAGTTGAAACTAAATTTAATTGTGGGAATATCAATGTTAATTTTAGCTTTTGTAGTATTGGTAGGGGTTAATATAGTTATAACTAAACAAGTTTCCATTCAAGCAGTGAGAGGAGAAGTGAATGTAGCTGATCAACTTTTAGCACATAAGTATCCAGGAGATTGGCGTAAAGAAGGAGATCGCTTATATAAAGGTGATCTTTTAATAAATAATAATTCTGAAATAATAGGTGATATTGTTGAATTAACTAGAGGGACTGCAACAATTTTTGCTGATAGTACTAGAGTTGCTACTAATGTCAAAAGAGAAGATGCTACAAGTGCTATAGGAAGTAAAGTAGATAAGAAGATAGCTAAAATAGTATTAGAAGATGGTAAGAACTATTATGGAAAAGCAGATGTAGTAGGAGAAAATTATTATGCTGCATATCAACCAATTAAGAACAAAAAAGATGAAATTATTGGTATGTTATATGTTGGAACTTCTTCAGAATTGGTTAAGCCTATAATCAAGAAGATATTCTGGTTAATTGTTATAATTTTTATAGTTAGTCAGATTGTAATACAAGCTCTATTAATTATACCTTTTAATAGATTGTTATTTAATCCTTTAGATAGGATTATAAAAGTGACTAATCAGATAGCAGTTGGTAAGTTGAATAATAAATTAGAGACAGAAAGAGAAGATGAAATTGGTGTTTTAATAGATAGTGTTAATAAGATGACTAATAGTTTAAGAGGAATCGTAGTTAGTTTATTAGGTATTACAGAGGATTTGTCAGGCTATAGTCAAGAGTTAGCTGCTTCTGCTGAAGAGGGAAATGCAAATATAGAAGATACAAACTCTAATATTGAACAGATAGCAAGTGGTATTCAGCAGGTATCGGCAAGTAGTCAAGAGGTAAATGGCTTAGCAGAAGAAGCAAATGCCCAAACCCAAGTAGGTAATGATAATATAAGTAAAGTAATCAACAATATAGAAGAGATTAATCAAGCTGTAAGTGAAGCTGTAGAGGTTATAAATGCCCTAGATGATAACTCGAAAGAGATTGGTCAGATTATAGAAGTAATTACCAATATAGCTGAACAGACCAATTTATTAGCTTTAAATGCAGCAATTGAGGCGGCAAGAGCTGGTGAACATGGACAAGGATTTGCTGTAGTAGCAGATGAGATTAGAGAGTTGGCTGAAGAGACTGCAAAAGCAACTGATAATATTGCTGGAATAGTGAAAGAGACCCAAAGTAAATCTACTAAAGGTCTAGAGGTAATCAAAGATGTAGAAGTTAAGGCTAAAGAAGGTAAAGTTGTTGTTCAAGATACAGGTGAGGTATTTGATCTAATAAGAGATGCAATAGAAAGTACTTCTATTCAAATAGAACAGACAGCATCTATTTCTGAGCAATTAGCAGGGAATAGTAATAGATTAATGAATGCTTCTGAGGATATTAGTAATATGTCCCATGGAATTACTGAATCATCACAAGAATTATCAAATATGGCACAACAATTACAGCAAATGATGGAAGAGTTTGAGATATAGTTTCCTAAAAAAGAGTAGCACCTGAAGGTGCTACTCTTTTTTGTTAGAATTATTTAGTATATTACTTAAATTTGATTGACAATTTAAGTAATATATTATAATCTAATCATAGTTATAATTTAGGTATAAAATATTAATCAAGAAAGAGATAATTTAATTAATATATTGGAATCTGTTGGGTGATTTCTATATATAAGGAGGATAAGATGATAATAAGAGATGATATTAGGAATATAGCCATTATTGCCCATGTTGATCATGGTAAGACAACATTAGTAGATGGTATGTTAAAACAGAGTGGTATTTTTCATGCCAAACAAGAAGTAGAAGAGAGAGTTATGGATAGTAATGATTTAGAAAAGGAAAGAGGTATTACTATTCTTTCCAAAAATACAGCTATTAACTATAAAGATAAGAAGATTAATATAGTTGATACACCAGGACATGCTGATTTTGGTGGAGAGGTAGAGCGTATCTTAAAGATGGTTGATGGAGTATTATTAATTGTTGATGCTTTTGAAGGACCAATGCCTCAAACTAAATTCGTATTAACAAAAGCTTTGGAATTGGATTTAACGCCAATTGTCGTAATTAATAAGGTAGACCGTCCTGATGCAAGACCAGGTGTAGTTGAGGATATGGTGCTTGATCTATTTATTGAATTAGGAGCTACTGAAGAACAGATTGAATTCCCTGTTATTTATGCTTCAGCTTTAGAAGGTTTTGCTACAGCAGATTTAGATGAAGAAAGCGATACTTTAGAGCCATTATTTAAATCAATTGTTGAGCATATTCCTGCCCCAGAAGGTCAAATAGACGAGTCCTTGCAGATGATAGTTACTACTATTGAGTATAATGATTATGTAGGAAGAATGGCTATTGGTAAAGTCAATAGAGGACAGGTTAAAAAAGGAGAAAAGGTAGCTATTTGTAAGCAAGATGGAAGTATAGAGCATAAGAACATTACTAAGATCTTTTCTTATCAGGGGCTAGGAAAAGAAGAAGTAGAGATGGCTAAAATGGGAGATATCATTGCTTTAGCTGGAACTGAGGATATAAACATTGGTGAAACAATTGCCGATGCAGAGAATCCAGAAGCGTTACCTTTTATAAAAATAGAAGAGCCAACAGTAAGTATGACCTTTACTACTAATGATAGTCCCTTTTCAGGACAAGAAGGAGATTATGTAACTTCACGTCAATTGAAGGAGAGACTATTTACTGAGTTAGAAAGAAATGTAGCTTTAAGAGTAGAAGAGTTAACTCCTGATACCTTTAAAGTTTCTGGTAGAGGTGAATTACACTTATCTATTTTAATTGAGACTATGAGAAGAGAAGGCTATGAATTCCAAGTATCTAAGCCAGAAGCAATTATTAAAGAGGTAGATGGTCAAAAGATGGAACCAATTGAAGAGGTAATTATCGATGTTCCAGAAGATTTTATGGGTACTATAATTGAAGAGTTAGGAAAGCGTAAAGGTGAGATGAAGGATATGACTCATCTAAGTCAAACTAGAATGAGATTGACCTTTGAAATTCCTGCTCGTGGTTTAATTGGTTTTAGATCTGAATTCTTAACTAAGACTAAAGGGGAAGGGATTTTAAATAGTACCTTCTCTCATTATGATAACTATCGAGGAGAAATGAATACTCGTAGAAATGGTACTATTGTAGCAGATCGTGCTGGAGAAACTACTCGTTATGGAATCTTTAATGCTCAAGATAGAGGAATAATCTTTGTTGATCCAGGAACAAAGGTTTATGCTGGAATGATTGTTGGTTCTAACTCTAGAGAGCAAGATTTAGATGTTAACATTTGTAAAGGTAAGAAACTTGACAACATGAGATCTTCTGGGTCTGATGAAGCTATTATGTTAACTCCAGCTACTAAATTTAGCTTAGAAGAATCATTGGAATTTATTACTAGCGATGAGTTAGTAGAAGTAACACCCAAAAATATTAGATTAAGAAAGAAGATCTTGGATAAGAAAAAACGTATCAAATCACAAAAATAGTAAGTATTATATAGTATAAATAGAGTAGTCATATAAGAGTAGAGTCTATCTCTGCTCTTGGATTACATAAGTTCTTTGTTAGTTTTACTATTATATAAATAAAATTGGCTTAAGGAGTTAAGAATTGAGGAGGAAGAGATTGATATGAAACTATCATCACGTGTTAACCAAATTGCTAATTCTCCAACTTTAGCAATTACTGCTAAAGCTAAAGCATTACAAGAAGAAGGAAGAGAGATTATTGGCTTAGGAGCAGGTGAGCCTGATTTTGAAACCCCTAAACATGTTAAAGAAGCTGCTATTAAAGCTATTGAAGAAGGATTTACTACTTATACTGCTACTGTTGGAATCTTAGAATTAAGAGAAGCTATTTGTGATAGTTGTAAAGAGGAGAGAGGAGTAGACTATAATAGTAATCAAGTTATTGTTTCTAGTGGGGCTAAAAGTTCTTTATTTAATGCTATTCAGGCCTTAGTTGAAGTAGGAGATGAGGTGATTTTACCTGCTCCTTATTGGGTAAGTTATCCTGAACAGATTAAATTTGCTGGAGGCATCCCAGTTGTAGTTGAAACCTCAGAGGATAATAGTTTTAAGATGACTGCCAAGGATTTAAAGGAGGCTATTACTGCTAAAACTAAAGCAGTGATTATTAATAGTCCAAGTAATCCAACGGGGGCAGTTTATAGTAAAGAAGAGTTAGAAGAGATAGCACAAGTAGCTATTGAAGAAGATATCTTTGTTATTTCTGATGAGATATATCGAAAGATTAGTTATTCTAATAAGGCAGTTAGTATTGCTAGTTTAGGAGAAGAGATTAAGGATAGAACCTTAATTATTGATGGTGTATCTAAAGCTTATGCTATGACTGGTTGGAGAATTGGTTATGCTGTAGGATCAGAAGAGTTAATTAAAGCTATGGGAAGGTTACAAAGCCATAGTACTTCTAATGCTAACTCAATAGCACAAAAAGCAAGCTTGGCAGCTATTGCAGGTAGCCAAGAAGCAACTAATAAGATGTTAGAAGCCTTTGAAGCTCGTCGAGATTTGATTACAGATGGGATCAATAAAATTACAGGTATTACAGCAGTTAAGCCAGAAGGTGCATTCTATTTATTTGCTAATATTAAAGGGTTATTAGGAAAGACTATTGATGATGAAGAGATAGTTGATGATTATAAATTTGTAGAATTATTACTAGAAAAAGCAGGGGTAGCTACAGTACCTGGTTCAGCCTTTGGAATGCCAGGATATATTAGATTATCTTATGCTGCTAGTGATGAAGATCTTAAAGAAGCCCTTAATAGAATAAATCAATTTTTATCATAATGAAATCTTATAGAGACACGATATATCGTGTCTCTATTCTTTTTCTATTACTTTAAAAGAAAAGCTTGAATTAGCTTGGATAATTATCCAAATTAAGTTTAATTGATAACTTTTTTTTTCTATAATTACAGTTCTTTGATCTAATGTTCCTGCTAATAATTTACCATCTACCTTAGATATATCTCTTCCTATTAATGTCTTTAATATTTCAAAGATATCTTTTTTTAATTCTTGTTTAATGTGTTTATCTAGCTTATTTTCTATATCTATACTTAGGTTTTTGATTACCTTTCTTCTTTCTTGGGCTAAACTTTCTTCTAGATTATTTAGTTGTGTCTGTTGATTATCTATTTTGGATAGTAGTTCTTCTTTTTCGAAGATTAATTGGTCTAATTGTTGTGCAACTAAGAGATTAAATAGGGTTATACCAAATATCATTCCTAGAATAAAGCAGGCAAACATACGTAAAAGATCTTGTTTAGTTAGGGTTAAGAAATTAAAAGTCATTTTAATTGCCTCCAGTTATGATGGAGATAAGCCAAATTCCAAGTTGGGCTCCTAAGAATGCTACCATTAATAAAACAAATTGTTTGAATATTAGGATGAATTTTCCTTCAAACATTCCTCCTTCGATAATTCTAAGGTGAGAAAAGGTTCCACCCATAGCAGTAACTACTGCCCAGAGTTTAATCTCCTGAGAAAGTTGTGACATGATTTTGATAGGAGATTCTTTAGCTAATGTAGCACCAATACTCCCCAAAATTGATCCTCCTAGAACTACTCCTAAAGAAATAAAAAAAACTAAGCTTAATCTTGCCATTATATCACCTACAGAATTAGTGATTAGTGACTATTGATTAGATGTTAACTACTAATTAGTAGTTAACATCTAATAAGCAATTAACCTAAATCTTCGTACCTTATATTTATTTGGATATCAAGTAGAATATACCAAGTAGTTAAAATTCATAAAAGCAGGATAATATAAAAGGTATATGGAAATAATAAATTATTAAGTTTATGATTTGTTCAACACTTAGTTGATCAATAGGGAGGTGAAAAAAGTGGACAACTTTGTTCATTTACATTTACATACTGAATATAGTCTATTAGATGGAGCGATCAGAATAAAAGATTTGGTCAATCAGGCCAAAGAATCTAATATGCCAGCTGTAGCTATAACTGATCATGGTGTAATGTATGGTGCAGTAGATTTTTATAGGCAAGCAAAAGCTGCAGGGATAAAACCAATTATTGGTTGTGAGGTCTATGTTGCTAATAACCATTTAAAAAAAGACAAAAATAATAAAGGCTTAGCCCATCTAGTACTATTAGCAGAGAATAATCAAGGTTATCAAAACTTACTGAAGTTAGTATCAACCTCCTATACGCAGGGATTTTATTATAAACCAAGAGTTGATAAAAGTTTATTAAGGGAATATAGCGAAGGGATTATCTGTTTGAGTAGCTGTCTGGCAGGTGAATTAGCTAGCTTATTAAAGAATAATCAAAAAGAGAGAGCTAGGGAGGTTGCTTTACAGTACCAAAGAATATTTGGAGAAGATAATTTCTTTTTGGAACTGCAAGATCATGGCTTAGCAGATCAACATCTTGCTAATAAAGGATTAGTAGAATTAAGCGAAGAGTTGGAGATTCCCTTAGTTGCTACTAATGATGCTCATTATTTGACTCAAGAAGATGCTAAAGTTCATGATGTATTATTATGTATTCAAACAGGGAAAGATATTGATGATAAGAATAGAATGAAATTCCCTAATGATCAATTTTACTTAAAATCTTATCAAGAGATGAAGGAGATATTTAAAGATTATCCAGAAGCAATTACTAATACCATAAAGATTGCTGATAGATGTAATGTTGAGCTAGATTTTGATAATATCTTATTACCACATTATGATGTGCCCAATGGAGAAAGCTTGGAATCTTATCTCCGTAAGTTGGCTTATGAAGGCTTAGAAGATAAATATGATAAGTTAACACCTGAAATTGAAGAGAGATTAGAATATGAATTAGGTATAATTAATCAGATGGGATATCCGGCTTATTTTTTGATTGTTAGAGATTTTATTAAATATGCTAAGGACAATGATATTATTGTGGGGCCGGGTCGAGGTAGTGCTGCTTCTAGTATAGTTTCTTATCTTTTGGATATTACTGAGATTGATCCCTTAAAATATAATTTATTATTTGAAAGGTTCTTAAATCCAGCTCGTGTTTCAATGCCAGATATTGATATTGATTTCTGTTATGAGCGGCGTGATGAAGTAATAGATTATGTAGTTAGAAAATATGGACAAGATAAAGTAGCACAGATAATTACTTTTGGTACTATGGCAGCCAAGGGTGCGATTAGAGATGTTGGTAGAGTGCTAGGAATTGCTTATGAGAAAGTAGATAAGGTTGCTAAAGCCATCCCTAATTCATTGGGGATTAGCTTAGACCAAGCTTTAAAAGAATCTAAGGATTTAAAGAATCTATATCATTCTGACTATCAAGTTAAGGAAATAATTGATTACTCTAGACAGATTGAAGGCTTGCCACGCCATGCTTCAACCCATGCTGCAGGAGTAATTATTACTAAAGAGGAGATTACTAATTATACTCCACTTTATATGAGTAAAGGTGAGATTACTACCCAGTATCCAATGGGAGATTTAGAATCATTAGGTTTATTAAAGATGGATTTTTTAGGTTTGAGAACTTTAACTGTTATTAATAAGACTTTAGATCTGCTCAAAGAGACTCAAGGGGTAGAATTGAAATTAGCAGAGATACCCTTTGATGATGAAAAGGTTTTTGAATTATTGAGTTCTGGAGATAGCTTAGGTGTATTTCAATTAGAAAGTGATGGGATGAGAAGGTTAATTCAAAAGCTAAAACCTGAAGAGATTGAAGATATTATTGCTTTGCTTGCCCTGTATAGACCAGGGCCTTTAGGGAGTGGTATGGTAGATGATTTCATTGCTAGACGCCATGGAGAAGAAGAGATTGAATATCCCCACGAAGATTTAAAAGATACCTTAAAAGCAACTTATGGAGTAATCTTATACCAAGAACAAGTAATGCAGATTGCCCAAAAAATTGCTGGATATTCTTTGGGTGAAGCTGATATTTTGAGAAGGGCTATGGGTAAGAAAAAGCCTGAGGTAATGAAGAAGCATCGTGATATTTTTATTAATGGTAATGATGAAGTTATTGGTGTAGTTAATAATGGATATAGTCAAAAATTAGGCGAAGAACTATTTGAATTGATTGAGTATTTTAGTGGTTACGGATTTAATAAAGCTCATAGTACAGCCTATGCTTATGTCTCTTATCAGACAGCTTATTTAAAAGCGCATTATCCTGTAGAATTTATGGCAGCCTTAATGACCAGCTTAATTGGGAATAGTGATAAAGTAGCAGCTTATATAGCAGAATCCGAAAGAATAGGCATTAAGATACTTGCTCCTGATATAAATTATAGTAAGGTAGGTTTTACTGTAGAGGATGGTAATATTCGTTTTGGCTTGGAGGCAATTAAAAATGTAGGAAAAAAAGCTATTGAAGCAATTATAGAGTCTAGAGCTGAAGGGAAATTTGAGGGGCTAAAGGATTTTTGTGAAAGGGTAAATTTATCTAAAGTAAATCAAAGAGTTGTGGAAAGCTTAATCAAAGCTGGAGCCTTTGATTCTTTAGGATTTTATCGTTCTCAATTGTTAAGAATATTAGAAAAGGTTTTTGAACAAGCTCAAAAAGTACAGAAACAAAAAAGTAATGGTCAAACAAGCTTTCTTGATATATTTGATGAAGATGAATTCATAGTTGATCAAATAGAGATGCCTGATATTGAAGAGTTTGAGTTTAGAAGGCTGTTATCTTTAGAAAAAGAAATGTTAGGCTTTTATCTTTCAGGTCATCCACTACAAGATTATTTAGCAATGCTAAAAGATAAAAGAACTAATAGTAGTCAAAATTTAAAAGTCAATCAAGGAAAAGTTGTTGTTGGAGGATTAATCGTTGATAATCGTGAAATATTAACAAAGAATCATAATAAGATGGCTTTTTTGAACTTAGAAGATGAAGTTGGAGAAATAGAAGTGATTGTCTTTCCAAATGTCTATCAAAAGTATCAAGAATATATTCTTGAAGAAGAGGTAGTACTAATCAAAGGAAAAGTCAATCAAGAAGGAAAGTTGATTGCAGCTCAAATAGGAGACTTGGAGAGTGATTTTTATTCTAAGGGAAAAGAGAAGAATAAAGAAGTAGATATTCTTCATTTACAATTAGAAAAATTAGATGATGAAGTATTGTTTGACTTAAAGAATATTTTATTACAATATAGAGGAAGTAGTGCTGTTTATCTTCATTTAGTTATTGACTCCAAAAGAGTTAGTATCAAGCTGGATGCAAGATATAATGTAAAGTTAAGTGATAGTTTGAAGGAAGAATTGAATAAATTAGAATTAAAACATTCTTTGAGCTATAATTAATAGCAAAGGATTATTTTATTAATATATAAATCAACTTCAATCCAAATATTCCTTAAGTAGAATGAAGTTACAATTTATCGTATTGATGCATATAATATATGTACAAATTATAAAAGGAGGAAATAAGATGAAAGAGATAATAATTGAACAGTTAGCAGAACGAGGAGTAGAATTAGAGGAGATAGCAGATATAGTTTATGCTTTACAGAAACCATATAGTGATAATTTAAACATAGATGAGTGCTTAAATGCTGTTGATAGAGTTTTAAATAAAAGAGAAGTACAATATACATTGTTAACTGGAATTGCTTTAGATAAGTTAACTGAAGAAGATAAAATTGAAGAACCATTAGCTAGTATTATAAAAAGGGATGAGCCGTTATATGGAGTAGATGAGAGCTTAGCATTGGCAATTGCCAATATTTATGGAACTATTGGTTTTACTAGCTTTGGATATTTAGATAAGAATAAATTTGGGGTAATGGAAAGACTAGATAGCAAAAAAGATAATGTTAATACTTTTTTAGATGATTTAGTAGCTGGAATAGCATCTGCAGCTTCAGCAAGAATCGCTCATCAAAAGAGAAATGAAGCTGAATTAAAAGAGGAAGAAGTATCTTAATAATTGAAAATCTATAATGTATAATTAATAATTAGAAATATAGTTATAGCTTAACTTTTTTTAATTTGATCTTAACTCTAGTACTAAGTGAAATTTTTTAGACTATAGACTAGTAAAACTTCAGGATAGGTTATTAATTATAAATTCTTAATTGTTGTTGAAGGGAATGATGATATGGACTACTATAAAATTATAGCAACTGTCAGAGGAACAGTTAGTTATCGTTTGCGCCATACTTTTAATCATAATAAATTAGACTATTCAATCAAAGTAGTAAAGCAAAGTGATGGTAGAAAATTAGAGTTTGCTACAGTTATTCCTAAAGAAAGAAAAGAAGAGGTATTACAGTTGATTAGAGAAAGTAGTCTAGATCCCGTCATTACAATTGCTCCAATATTAGAGTATAATAATCCAAATCCAGGTCAATTAGTTAGAGATATTTATTTAGCACCTAAAGCTAGTGTTAGTTCATTGGCTGAATTATATGATGGAGTTTCAATTGGATCTTTTAGTAGAGTGGTTGGTAATGCACTATTACAGGAAGATGTAAGAATTGGAGAAGGAACATTTATAGGCAGTGGAGTAGTTGTTAGAGGTCAAACATCTATTGGAGATAATTGTCATATTGGTACAGGAGCGATTATAGGAAATAATGTTATTATGGGTAATAACGTTAATATTGAAGAGAATGTTACAATTAGAGCTAATGTTGTGATCGGTGACAATGTATCAATTGGTACAGCAGCTAATATTGAAAGCAATGTAGAAGTTAAAGATAATGTTAGAATTGGACCTTTAGCTAGAATATTTAATGTGGGGCGCAAAAAGGCTGAATTAGATTCTAATGAAGATAGAAAGGTGATAGCTACTGTAATTAACTCAGGAACTTTTATTGGTAGTGGAGCAATAGTTGGTGGTAAGATAGGTTCAAAAGTAATGATCGGTTCTAATGCGGTAGTTCATACAGCTATAGTTGGTGATGGTGCTACAGTTGGTTCAGGTGCTACAGTTCCTTATGGTAGAAAGATAGAATCAGGTTTAACAGTGATTGGCTCACCAGCTAAATCTGTAGATGAATATAAGATGGAAAAGAACTTAATGAGTTTTTTGAAAACTAAGTATAAAAAGCAAATTTCTAATAATCCTTAAACAGCTTTTCTATAAGGGGAAGAATAGATTATGATTATCGAAGTTTAAAGTGAACCTTAAGAAAGATAGTAGGATAGTTTTGGAATTAGGCATTAGGAGGTAGGGGTTAGAAAGACCTTACTATCCCCTATAACCTAACTTCTAGTACCTAAAAGTATTGCAATATATTCATATTAATAATTTATAAGAGTATATAATATTAGAGGTGAATCTATGAATCAATTTTGGGAGTTATTAATTAAAGGAATACCGATTGGTATTTCTAATACTTTACCAGGAATTAGTGGTGGAACTATGGCTTTAGTATTGGGAATATATGATCGTTTGGTAAATGGAATTAAGAAGATAAATCTAAGGATTTTAATTCCGATCTTATTTGGTGCTGTGATAGGAGTAGTTGGTGGATCTAAAGTAATAGTTGGCTTATTTGACCTACAACCAGGCTTTACAATGGCTTTTCTATTAGGTCTAATCTTTACTTCAAGTAAAGTAACTATTAAAGAGATAGATAAGTTTAATTTCAAAACTATAGCTTTATTTATTGTAGGCTTAATAATTGCTTATTACTATTCAATAGATATCGATTCTGCAGCTAGTGGAGCAGATATTTCTTGGCTCAAATTCTTTTGGGGTGGTGCTATAGGTAGTGTAGCAATGATATTACCAGGAGTTAGTGGTGGTACTATTTTAATTATGTTAGGTTTATATCAGAATGTTTTGCAAGCAATCACTAACTTTGATATTCCAATCTTATTCTCTTTTGGTTTAGGAGTAGCTGTAGGTCTGTTAGGATTTTCTTGGTTATTATCTTATTTATTAGATAGATGGAGATCATTGTTGATGGCTCTATTAACAGGTCTAATTTTGGGCTCTATGAGAACTGTTATTCCAGATCAAATTGGTATTTTAGAGATTGTTGGATTTCTACTAGGTTTTCTTTCTATTTGGATATTGGATAAAAGAGAAGTATAAAAAATATCTAATTATATAAACTGCTATTGACACTTTTATTGTATTAAGTTATTATAATAGTAATAAGTTGTAATCAAGGGGGCTTATAATGGAGATAAAAGGAAAACAAGATTATATAGTGATTAAAGCTCTAGAAGATGGAGTAACAATTATTGGTTTAACTAGAGGACAACAGACTAAGTTTCATCATACTGAGAAGTTAGACCAAGGTGAGGTAATGATTGCACAATTTACTGAGCATACATCAGCAATTAAAATTCGTGGAAAAGCAGAACTTCTTACAGAACATGGTTCTGTTCAATCAGATTAGATAAATTAAGTTTAATAGTTTAGTGAGAATAGAGATGAGTTGAGAGTTAAAAATTGAATATTATTAGAAGAGTAGAGTTTAGATGAGATGAGTTGAGCGGTGATTTTGCCAAGATTATTAGAGTTTAGGGTAAAACTTTAATGAACAGATGGCAAAATAAACCAAATGTTGAGTTTTAGAATGGTATATCTATATCTATAGATATTATCTTATAAATTCTAATCATCAGACTTTAGTCTGGTGATTTTTTGTTTTATGACCACTAAAAAAGAGGAGATGAGCTAAGATGAGATTAGTTAGATATGGAGGGTTAATAGATGTATTATCCCAATAAGGAAGATTTTAAAAAACTAAGTCAAGAAGGTAATTTGATTCCGGTTTATAAAGAGGTTGTTGCTGATATGGAGACACCAGTATCTGCCTTCAAAAAATTAAAAAAAGATAAATTTTCTTATCTTCTAGAAAGTGTAGAACAAGGTGAGAAGATAGGAAGGTACTCTTTTATTGGAGTTGATTATCATGCTTTAATAAGTTGTAAAGATGGAGAAATAATTATTAAGGATCAAAAAGATAATCAAATAGATAAAAGGAATACACAGAATCCACTTCGAGATTTGAAGAAGATATTAGCAGAATATCAGGCTGTTGAAGTTGATAATTTACCAATGTTTTATGGAGGGGCAGTTGGATATCTAAGCTATGATGTTGTAAAGTATTTTGAGAATATACCTCAAGAAAATATTGATGATTTAAATCTACCAGAGATGTTATTTATCTTAAGTGATACTGTAGTAGTCTTTGATCATTTACGCCATAGTATTAAGGTTGTAGTAAATATTAGAGTCGATGATAATCCTCAGCAAGCTTATAATCGGGCTAAGGTTAAGATAGATGAAGTAATTTCTAATTTGAATCAATCACTTACAGAAGAAGTTATGACTAAAGAGTTTAAGAATAATAGTAATAATAAATTAGAGATTAAATCCAATATGAGTAAAGATGAATTTATGGAAATGGTTAAAAAGGGGCAAGAGTATATTAAAGAAGGAGATATCTTTCAAGTTGTTCCTTCACAGAGGTTTGAAAGTGAAATAGATGTAGAGCCTTTTGAAATTTATCGACAGTTAAGAAGAATAAATCCTTCACCATATATGTATTATTTAGATTTCAATGAATTTCAATTGGTGGGTTCATCTCCAGAACTCTTAGTCAGGGTTAAGGATGGAGTTATTGAAAATAGGCCGATTGCTGGAACTAGAAGAAGAGGGAAGAATAAAGAAGAGGATAAAATTTTAGCTAAAGATTTATTAAGTGATGAAAAGGAACGGGCTGAACATATTATGTTAGTTGATTTAGGGAGAAATGATATTGGTCGGGTTAGTGAATATGGAAAAGTTGAGGTTACTAGTCTAATGAATGTAGAATATTATTCTCATGTGATGCATTTAGTATCTAATGTAAGAGGTCTACTTAAGGAAGAAGAAGATATTTATTCAGGCTTAGAATCTTGCTTTCCAGCAGGTACTTTATCTGGTGCTCCTAAGATTAGGGCTATGGAGATTATTGATGAATTAGAAAAGACTAGAAGAGGTCCTTATGGAGGTAGTATTGGCTATTTTGGTTATTCAGGAAATTTAGATAGTTGTATTACAATCAGAACTATTTTAGTTAAAGATGCTAAGGCTTATGTTCAAGCTGGTGGTGGTGTTGTAGCTGATTCTAATCCAGAAGCTGAATATCAAGAAAGTGTCAATAAGGCGGCTGCTTTATTAGAAGCAGTTAGATTAGCTCAAGGGGGTGAGGGAGTTGATATTAGTCATAGATAACTATGATTCCTTTACTTATAATTTAGTACAGTTAATTGGTGAGCTAGGATATGAGATTGAAGTAAAGCGTAATGATCAGATAAGCTTAGCAGAGATAAAAAGCTTAAATCCTAATAAGATAATTATCTCGCCAGGACCAGGGCGTCCTAAGGATGCAGGGATATCCTTGGACTTGATTAAAGAATTTTCAGGAGAGATAGCAATATTGGGAATTTGTTTAGGCCATCAAAGTATAGCAGCTGCCTTTGGAGCAGAGATAGTTAAGGCTCCAGAATTAGTTCATGGTAAGGTATCTAAGATCATTAATAAGCAGAAAGGAATCTTAGAAGGAATAGATGATTTTGAAGCAACTCGTTATCATTCTTTAGTAATTAAACCTGAAACTCTAGCAGATAATTTTGAAGTAACAGCCAAGACAGCAGATGGGATTATTATGGGGATTCAGGATGAAGAGAAAGGACTATATGGTCTCCAGTTTCATCCAGAATCGATTATGAGTAAAACAGGTAAGGAGATTTTAAATAATTTTTTAAGTTCTTAAAGAGTTATTTAGTTGAGAAGAATAAAGCTCTAATAGCCAATGCTAAGAGCTAAAATTAAGAGGAGATGAGAGAAGATGAGAAGAGTAATTGATAAGATAATCAACCATGAAGATCTGTCATTAGAAGAGAGTCAATCAACGATGGAAGAGATTATGGAAGGCAAAGCTACACCAGCTCAAATAGCTAGTTTTATCACTGGACTTAGGATGAAAGGTGAAACTATTGATGAAATAACGGGAGCTGCCTTGGTGATGAGAGATAAAGCAGCAGAGATTAAAACAAATCAAGATATATTAGTTGATGTTTGTGGAACTGGTGGAGATAAGTTAAATACCTTTAATATATCAACAACTACAGCTTTTGTGGTAGCAGGTGCTGGAGTAAGTGTAGCTAAACATGGTAACCGTTCAGTTTCTAGCAAGAGTGGTAGTGCTGATTTGTTAGAGAAATTGGGGGTTAATCTCAATTTAACTCCTAATCAAGTGGGGCAATGTATTGATCAGATTGGGATTGGATTTTTGTATGCTCCAACCTTCCATCAGGCAATGAAATATGCTATTGCTCCCAGAAGAGAGATTGGAGCAAGAACTATTTTTAATATGTTAGGTCCTTTGACCAATCCAGCGAAAGCTCAGATTCAATTATTGGGAGTATATGATTCTGATTTAACTGAACCTATTGCGTATGTATTAAAGAATTTAGGGGTAGAATCAGCTTTTGTAGTACACGGTTTAGTAGGATTAGATGAGTTGTCAACAGTAGGTAAGACAAAGATTAGTCAGCTTAAAGATGGGAAAGTAGAGACATATTATATTGAGGCAGAGGATTTAGGTTTAGAAAGTGCTGGGATTGAAGATTTAGCAGGTGGAACTCCTGAAGAAAATGCAGAGATTACTTTGGATATATTAAAAGCTAAGCAGAGTAAAAAACGGGATGTAGTCTTATTAAATGCATCAGCAGCTTTGGTAGCAGCCAATCAAGTTCAATCCTTAGCAGAAGGAATAGAGTTAGCAGCTAGAGTTATTGATCAGGGATTAGCATTAGAGAAGTTAGAGCAGTTAATTAGATATAGTCATAGTTTAGTTGGGGAGGTAAGCTAAGTTGATTTTAGATAAGATAGTTAATCATAAGAAGGTAGAAGTAGAGAAGCAAAAGCAGGAAGAGAGTTTAGACGATTTAAAGAGAATTATTAAAGGTAGAGATAATACTAAAAACTTTAAAGTAGCTTTAAAAGATCAAGGGATGAGTTTAATTGCAGAGCTTAAGAAGGCGTCACCTTCTAAAGGATTGATCAGAGATGATTTTCAAGTTGTAGAAATTGCTAAGGAATATGAACAAGCAGGTGCTAGAGCTTTATCAGTGTTAACCGATTATGAATTTTTTAGAGGTAGTTTAAATTATTTAAGTGAAGTAAGAGAAGCGGTAGAATTACCTTTATTAAGAAAGGATTTTATTATTGATCCTTATCAAATCTATCAGGCTAGAGCCTATGGGGCAGATGCTATATTATTAATAGTAGCTATTTTAAGTAAAGAAGAGTTAGCAAAATATTTATCTATAGCCGATGATTTGGATTTAGATGTATTAGTAGAGGTTCACAGTAGAAAAGAATTAAATATAGCTTTAGAAATAGATACAGAGATAATTGGTATTAATAATCGAAATCTAAAAGTATTTGAGGTCGATTTAGCTACTACCTTAGGTTTGCAGAGATTGATTCCTGATGAAAAGGTGATAGTTAGTGAGAGTGGAATTCGAAATAGAAATGATATTGAATTATTATCAGAACATAGAATTGATGGGGTATTAGTAGGAGAATCTTTAATGAAAAGTAATAATATTACAGCTAAGGTGCAGGAGTTAATTAATTCTTAATGAATAATTATTAGACATAGGAGATGTGAGGTTGACGATGACAAAAGTTAAAATCTGTGGAATTACTAATCTAGAAGATGCCCAGGCTGCGGTAGATTATGGAGCAGATTTATTAGGGTTTATATTTGCTCAAAGTCCTAGAAAAATTAATAAAAAGCAAGTTAAGAATATACAGAGTCAGCTACCTAAAGGTATTAAGACAGTAGGAGTATTTGCTAATCAGCCTGTAGAAGAGGTACAGAATATTACTGATTATTGCCAACTAGATTATATACAGCTTCATGGCAGTGAAAGTCCAGAATACTGTCAGGAGTTTGAGCTTGCTATTATTAAGGCTTTTAGAGTAAAGGATGAAGGTTATTTAGATAAATTGAGCGAGTATAAGGTTGATAAATATTTATTAGATACTTATCATCCTGACAAATTAGGTGGTGTTGGCAAAGTCTTTAATTGGGACTTAGCTCTTAAGGCTAAAGAATATGGAGACATAATAATTGCTGGTGGATTGAATTCTGATAATATAGGAGAAGCAATTAAAGTAATTGATCCTTATGGAGTAGATGTTAGTAGTGGAGTAGAGGCTAAAACTGCTAAGAAGGATTTAAATAAGATGAAAAATTTTATTGATAATGCTAAAAATCTGAAATAGATAATTAAGAGGAGTGAGTAGTGGTGAGTGTTAATTTAAAGTCTAAGGTAAAGGGTAAGTTTGGTGAATTTGGTGGTAAGTATGTTCCAGAATTATTAATTCCTGCATTAGAAGAGTTAGAAGAGGCTTATGCTCAATATAAGAATGATCCTGAATTTCAAGAGGAACTTGAATATTATCTGAAACAATATGTAGGTCGAGCAAATCCCTTATATTATGCAGAAAGATTAACGAAAAAGTTAGGTGGAGCTAAGATTTATTTGAAGCGTGAAGATCTCAATCATATGGGGGCTCATAAGACTAATAATGCTGTAGGACAGATCTTATTAGCAAAAAGAATGGGGAAAAAGAGGATAATAGCTGAAACAGGAGCAGGACAACATGGTGTAGCTACAGCAACGGTAGCAGCAATGTTTGGTATGGAATGTGAAATCTTTATGGGGGCAGAAGATGTAAAACGTCAGGCCCTAAATGTATTCAGAATGAAACTTTTAGGGGCAAAGGTAACTGCTGTAACTGAAGGGACACAAACATTAAGTGATGCCATAGATGTTGCGATTAGAGATTGGATTACTAGAGCAGATGATACCTTTTATCTTTTTGGGACTGCTGCAGGTCCCCATCCCTATCCAACAATAGTTAGGGATTTTCAATCTGTAATCGGGAAAGAGGCTAGGGAACAGATTTTGGAGCAAGAAGGCAGGTTAGCAGATTATTTAGTTGCTTGTATTGGTGGTGGAAGTAATTCAATTGGTTTATTCCATCCTTTTATTGGAGATGAAGATGTGAAGATGATAGGGGTAGAGGCTGCAGGCTTAGGTGTTGATACTAATAAGCATGCAGCAACGCTAACTAAAGGTAGAAAAGGGATTATTCATGGTTCCAAAAGTTATGTCTTACAAGATGAGGTTGGTCAAATTCTACCTGCTCATTCAATCTCTGCAGGATTAGATTATCCAGGGGTAGGACCAGAGCATAGCTATCTTAAAGATATTGGTAGAGTAGAATATGTATCTGCGACTGATAATGAAGCAGTAGAAGCTTTCCAAATTTTATCTGAAGTAGAGGGAATTATCCCAGCCTTAGAAAGTTCTCATGCTATTGCTTATACATTCAAGTTAGCTCCTACATTAGATAAAGATAAGATTATTATTGTGAATTTATCTGGCCGTGGAGATAAAGATATATATACTGTAGCAGACAAGCTGAATGTTGAGATATAATTCCAAGGTTATCTATAGGACAATAATCTGACAACTAAAGCAAAGAACAGCACATCACGGAGAGTTTGTTAAACTCGTAGGGACAAGCTGAATGTTGAGATATAATTCCAAGGTTATCTATAGGACAATAATCTGACAACTAAAGCAAAGAACAGCACATCACGGAGAGTTTATTAAAACTCGTAGGGATAAACTGAATGTTGAGGTATAAGCAGAGGATTATCGCTAGAAGAATAATTTAATAATAAAATGGCTTATTCTAGTACAAAAATTGATGCAATAGAATGATAAAGCGACACTTTCGGAGTTAGGCGTTAGGAAATGGGAGGTAGGAAGACCTTACTAACTCCTATAACCTATGACCTATCACCTAAAAGTGTCCCATTATACCCATAAAAAGATACTATTAATATTTAAATTTAACTAGCACAACAGGTTAATAAAGCAAAGAAAAGCACATCACGGAGATTTTGTTAAACTCGTAGGGACAAGCTGAATGTTGAGATATAAGCATAAAAGTATCAGTAGAAGAATAGTTTAGTCTTTATTTCTGGTATAGTGTGATATTTTATATTAAGTAGTTAGGATTTAGGTAGTTTATTTTTCCTAATTCTTACCACCTATCTTCTAACTGCGAAACTTTCATTTTAAGGTTGGTAATCTATATACCCTATTAAATAAAGGAGATGAATAAATCATGAAAAAAGGTCAATTTGGTGAATTTGGTGGTAAGTATGTTCCAGAATTAATTATTCCTGCATTAGAAGAGTTAGAAGAGGCTTATGATAAATATAAAGATGATCCTGAATTTCAAGAAGAGTTTGATTACTATATGAAACAATATGTAGGTAGAGCTAATCCTTTATATTATGCAGAAAGACTAACTAAAAAGTTAGGTGGAGCTAAGATTTATTTGAAGCGTGAGGATCTTAATCATATGGGAGCTCATAAAATAAATAATGCTATTGGCCAAATTCTTTTAGCAAAACGAATGGGTAAAAAGAGAATAATAGCAGAAACTGGGGCAGGACAACATGGTGTAGCTACAGCAACAGTAGCAGCAATGTTTGGTATGGAATGCGAAATCTTTATGGGGGCAGAGGATGTAGAAAGACAATCATTAAATGTATTTAGAATGAGATTGTTAGGAGCAAAGGTAGTTCCAGTAACAGATGGGACACAGACTTTAAGTGATGCTGTTGATGCTGCACTTAAAAACTGGGTGGAAAGGATTGATGATACATTTTATTTATTAGGTTCAGCTGTAGGTCCTCATCCTTATCCAACGATGGTTAGAGATTTCCAAGCTGTAATTGGAAAAGAGGCTAGAGAACAGATTTTAGAGCAAGAAGGAAGATTACCAGATTATTTAGTTGCTTGTGTTGGTGGAGGAAGTAATGCTATTGGATTATTTTATCCTTTTGTTGAAGATAAAGATGTGAAGATGATAGGTGTAGAGGCAGCTGGATTAGGTGTAGATACTGATAAGCATGCTGCAACAATGGCTAAAGGAAGTAAAGGGATTATTCATGGTTTTAAAACTTATGTTTTACAAGATGAGGCTGGTCAAATTATGCCTGTACATTCTATTTCTGCAGGACTAGATTATCCTGGTGTAGGACCAGAACATAGTTATCTTAAAGATATTGGTAGAGCAGAATACGTGTCAGTAACTGATTCTGAAGCAGTAGAAGCTTTTCAGATTTTATCTGAAGTAGAAGGGATTATTCCAGCTTTAGAAAGTTCTCATGCTATTGCTCATCTATTAAAGTTAGCTCCTAAATTAGACCAAGATCAAGTTATTATCATGAACTTATCTGGCCGTGGAGATAAAGATGTATATACTGTAGCAGACAAGCTGAATGTTGAGATATAATTCCAAAGTTATCTATAGGACAATAATCTGACAACTAAAGCAAAGAACAGTACATCACGGAGAGTTTGTTAAAACTCGTAGGGACAAGCTGAATGTTGAGATATAAGCATAGGATTATCTATAGGAGAATAGTTTTAGAAATAAATAAAATATTACACAACACGAAGAGCCTCTCAAGGCTCGTAGGGATAGACTGAATGTTGAGATATAAGCATAGGATTATCTATAAGACAATAGTTTAACAATTAAAGCAAAGAAGAGCACATCACGGAAAGTTTATTAAAACCCAAAGAGGTAGATAGGAGTTGAAATTTATTGGGAAGAATTACTAAGGTGTTTAGTGAATTAAAAGATAAAGGTCGGAAGGCTTTTATTCCTTTTTTAATGGCAGGAGATCCAACTATTGAATTGACTAAAGATTTAGTTTTAGAGGCTGAAAGAGCAGGGGCTAATATTATTGAATTAGGAGTTCCTTATTCCACCCCCTTAGCAGATGGACCTACTATTCAAAAGGCAGGTAAGAGGAGTTTAGTTCATAAGACTAATTTAAAAGATATATTAAATTTAGTAAAGGAAATTAGAGAAGAGAGTGAAATTCCTTTGATCCTAATGGGATATTATAATTCTTTTTATCAATATGGCTTAGAAAAACTGGTGAAAGATTGTGAGAAGGTAGGAGTAGATGGAGTTATTATTCCTGATATGCCATTAGGTGAAGATCAAGAGCTAAGAGAATTTAGCAATAATTTAGATATTATTTTGTTAGTAGCTTCAAATAGTATTGAAAGAAGAATTCAGCAGGCAGCAGAAAATTCACAGGGGTTTATTTATGCGGTATCTAAACCTGGAATAACAGGTGCTAGAGAGGAACTATCACAAGAGGTAGAAGGGGTAGTGGAAAAGCTCAAAAAGTTAACTGATACCCCAGTAGCAGTTGGTTTTGGAATATCTAGGCCTGAGCATGTGAGTGAGATAAGTAAATTTGCAGATGGAGTTATTGTAGGAAGTGCTATTATTAAGCAGATAGAAGAAAATATAAATTTAATAGAAGATAATAAAGATGAGTTTTTATCCCAAATCTATGATTTTATATCTGAATTAACAATAGCATTAAAATAAAGTGACTTCTTAATTTCAAAGGGAGCTTAATGCCAAGTCGATTCGGTAGTACCAGGATCAACATTGCGTAATTAATATAGAAGATCGTGGTTATGCCAAGTCGATTCGGTAGTACCAGGATCAATATTGTGTATAAAAAAGGTAGCAATCTGTTTAAACAGATTGCTACCTTTTTGCTTAAATATTATTAAAAATACAAATTTAATTTGCAATAAAATGAATACTATGATAATTTATTACATAAGCATTTGTATATTTATTCATTTAAATATTTAATAAGTAATTAAATTTATTTTTTGGTTTAAAAAGAAAATAGAAGAAATTTTTCGGTTGTTTTATTGACCATAAATACTATCTATGATATAATTTATAAAGAATTAGAAATAAAGTAAAAAAATAACTGGAAAATATTATGCATTAGGAATATAAGAGATACTGTGAAGTATAATCTATATTTGGTCACCTGGATTATATGGAGTTAGTGGTGAAACCTCCCTTTAAGGGGAGGTTTTTTATTTTTACTATAAGTTAATTATTTGACGCTCCACTACGCAAGCGTAAGTGGATTCTTCATTCCTAGAAACGAGCCTATTTCTGCTTAATATCAAGTATTAAGTAAGAAACTAGGTCTTACAGTTTCTCCAGAGGCTTACCTACGAGTTTTTATTAAAAACTCTTCGTGATGAATCCAATCCCGTACGCCCGACAGTACTGAACGATTAAGGATTTCAATTACCTTGAATATTTTACGTGGTAGAGGGGCTTGGTTATCGCTACTGATTCTTACCATAACTCAATATATTCAGTTGTGGATTTATCACGTCAGGCTATGCCTGTAAGAAGATTAGCCTTAATTAATGTTAGTTTACCACAAGTTTAATTAATTATGTATAATAATTATTAACAATAAATCAATATCGAATTAGTTTATTGTTGGTGCTTACATCCACAGGGCAAAGCCACAGTGGTTTTACGCACAAACCTATAACAATATCAATTAATAATTTATATAAATATTTTTAGAAGGGGGAGATTAAAATTATTAATCAAACAAATAGGACTTTGCTTTTTGAAGAAGTAAATCCTGAGAAATTAGATTTAATTACCTTAGTAGGAGATGTAAAGGAGCTTGATAGTTTAGATGATGATAAGATAAATGAAATTAATGAACACTTATTAGTAGAGAGTTTTGAAGAGTTTTTAAGAAAGTTTAGCCCTACAATTTATTCTTATTACAATGCTGCTAACCAAAAAGTAGTATATACCTCAAAAAGACCAGAGGGTGTACCAAATGATGGGATCACAGAGATAAAATTAAATGAGAATAATGACTTCTTAAAGATGCTATTTACCTTAATTGATACTAAAAAGAGTCAAGGAACAGAAAATGTAGATTTTAAGTTTGAGAATATTTTAGATATGATTTCACCGAAGAAAGTTATGGAAGATATAAAACAGGTTAGAAAAGAGATAAATTATTTGTATAGCAAATATGAAGATTTGGACGATGAAGATCCTAAAAAATTAGATTTAGGAGATAAATTAAATATTAAATTTGAAGAAGCAAGTCAAAATTATAATAATGTCTTAGGTATGTTACCTTTAGCAATAGAGGATATAAAGACAAGGTTATTATTAGGAGGAAGCCAAGAAGATTCTGAAGCTGAGGAAATTCAAATTGGTATGCTAACTATGGGAGATGATGGTGAATTAAAGATATTAGAAGCTCCTAAAGAAGAAGAGAAGGCTTTGGCAGAAAGAGGCGAGGAGCAGAGAAATGCTTTAGTGGAGGTTTTTGAAGAAGATTATGAAGAAATAACTGAAAATCCTACAGGGTATGTAAAGGATTTGGTAGTCAGAACCTTTGCACCTATTTCTACTCCTAAGACAGACATAGATGTAGAAAAAGAAGTTCAAAATTACAACAATTATCTAGAGTTTTATAAAAATACCAAAGATGATTTTGTTAAGGCTGCTAAACCCTTAATAGAAAAGTTATTAGGGATTAAGATGTTCTTTGAACAATATGAGACTAAAAATAACAATATGAAGCCAGAACTATTAGTTACTAACTCTAAGCCAGAAATGTTAATAAAAACAAATAATAAGCCAAGATTAGAAACCTTTTTGAATACTGTAAATGCTAAGAATAATTTTGCAGAAACAATTTGGTTTGGAATTGTTCCAAATATAGAGTTGGATGCTTCTAATAAAGTTCAAACTAGAAGGCAGAGATTTAAAGGAACAAATAAGACTAAGAAAGCTAAGGGGAATACTTTAGAGACTTTAACTGCTATATTGGATTTATGTAAAGATTATAAAGTTCAGGTATTCTTTAATTTTGAAGCTAATGAGAATACAACTTTTAATGATATGGCTACTAAAGGTGTAGATAAATATATAGAAAAGAGCAAAATATTGACTAATCAAGAGTATAGTGAATATGCAGTACCTTGTTTGCCAAACTTTACAGTAATACCAAAGGATAAGTCAGGTGTGGTTTTAGATAGTAAGATGCTTTATGAAAATGAAGGTGTAGTATTATCTAAAGCAGAGGAAGATATATTAAAGTTATGGTTAGAAGGTGTGTATATTGATGCCTCTTATATAGCTGCTGGTTTAGTCGCAGCTTATCAATGTCCAGATTACTTAAGAGAGAGGTTTAGAAAAGTGTCTACTTCTTACCCAGGAGTAAGATTTGATATAGAAAGTGGAGATAATGCATTGAAGGCTACAACAACCTTGGCTAAGGAAATATCTGGTTTTACTAATGTAATCAAAGATTCTATTAATAGAAATAATTTTGGTTTTGTATTTTCATCTGAGAATAATCAATTAGATGGAAAGCTTATTAAGAGAATAACTGTGTATAAAGCTAGAAGTTTAGGTATGACAGATGATATTTTTGATTCAATATATAAAACTATTATGAGTACTTATATTGAAAGAATGTTAAGGTTTAAAACAAGTGATTTTAAGGAAGACAAGATTATTAAGTTCTTTAGTAATAATCCAAAAAGCCAAAAAAGTGAGTGGATTAGCAATAAAGGATATGTAAATTCAATCTTACAAGAGGGTGATGATATAAATTATAATATCGATCCGGAAAGTAACTTATGCCAGTTAGATCTAGCTTTCAATGGTAATGTTAAGAATTTAGAAGTTGAGATAACTAAAAGTAGTGCAACTGGATAATTACAAAATAGAAATAATTAATGATTGAATTCTTCTATTTTTAAGATAAATTGTTAAAGTAAAAAATTAATTTATAGTTATCTTCTAGCTTGAATTAATTTTATATTATAGATTAAAGTGGGTATTAATATATTCTTATATTGATATAAATAAAAATAATTTTAGGAGATGATATTTATGGGATTTAGGTTAACAATTGAAGGTCAAAATGAAACTATTTCATTAGGGATGGACAATATTACAACAGCACATTTTAAGTCAGATACTCCTGATGATTCTAATGCAAGAGCTACTGATCTAGGCTCTATAATGGAAGTAGCAGGTAAAATAATAACTCCTGTAGATGGAGAGCCAGATGACACAATGAAACTTGCAACATGGTCACAAGTAAGTGCCGAAAAAGCAGATGCTTATCGAAATGTCATTTTGGAAGTAATTGCAGGGGATCAAGTAGTAAGAAAAGTAACTTTCCCTAATGCTTTTGTAGTAGATTATACTGAAGATTTTGGCCATACTGAAGGAATAGGTACTTTTAATTTATTTATTAAGCAGAAAAAAGATAAGAATGAACTTGTTACTATTGAAGGTGGATATGCAGCTGAATAGATTTTAAAAGAAAGGGGGAAGCTAGCTTCTCCCCTTTTTTCAATTTAATAGTGTGTTATTTAGATTTCGCCTAATGGGCGAGTTACTTTTGTCCTTAGAAACAAAAGTAACCAAACCTACGAGTTTTAAATTACAAAAACTCTTCGTGGCAAACCCGGCCCATTCATTGAGGAGAAAAACGCTCGTACTTTCTGAGATAACCTTCGGATGTTATCTAGAATATCAATCTCTATTGCAAATTTTATTTTATTATCATATTCTGCTTACTTTTCTAAAAGCGTTCAAAAGATTAATAAAGCTACAATTATTCTTCACATATTAAAGGTTTAAGTCTAAGAATTGAATCTAATTCTTATATTTAAGCTTTTAAGCAAAGGTTAATAAATAATAAGGGAGTGATATAGTGAACAAGAAAAGAAAACTTGGATTAATACTGATGTTATTAATAGTATCAGTGATATTTACAAGTTGTATGGCTGAAAAAGTAGATAAGGAACAATTAGCTAAGCAAAAAGCAGCTAAAGAAAGAGTAGCCAAGGTACATCGAGAAGCCTTAGAGTACCTCAAAGATATTTATAATGAAGAGTTTGTTATTAAGCATACTAGATATATTAAGAATGCAAAGGTCTGGGAATTGACAGCAGCACCAAAGGTAGATCAAGATTTAGAGTTTTTTGTTAGAACTGGTGGAATGTTTGGAAGTCAATTTCTAGCAGACTATGGAAGAAGAAAACTTATAGAAGAAACTAAGATTTATTATAGAAGAATTGTTAATAAAATTTTCAAGTGCAAACATAGAAGTTGGGCTAATATGGATACTGATGGAGAGTTTGGCTATATTCCAACAGTAGAAGAGGTTTTAGAAAAGACTCCTGAAGATACTTATGTTAATGTATTTATTTACATCTTTGAAGATGTGATTACAGACAAGGAAAAGAAAGAAGAGTTTCTATCTAATGTAATGGAATTATTAGAATATTTACGAGGTCAAAATCTCAAATGGGCAACAATTCAGATAAGCATCTATGATGAAGAGTTTTTTAGGGGGAAAGATATAGATTATCTTATAAAAGAAACTAATTTTTTTCATAAAGGTTCAAAAAAACTCAAATATAATGCTTTAGAATATCAATCTTATGAAGTGTATGGATTATACATAAGTAGAAAAGAGTTTTTGAAAATAAATACTGTTAAAGATTATAATATCAAAGACTTGGAAAAAGAAATATATAAACAGGATTTGAAATTTTTAAGAGAATAATTGAGTGTTGTGAGAAAAATTAGGAATTTATCATTTAAAGAAAGGGGATATATAGATGGTAGACATAAGGAAGAAAATCGATAATTTGAAGAAGTGGCATGATGAATTGTTAGAGTCTAAGGCAAAGTATGATGAACTTAATAGTAAAGTAGGACCTCTGTCTGATGAAGAAAATGAAGAGTTAGCTAATCTACGAACTAAAGTACATATTAGTGGTCGTGAAGTAGAATTTTCAAAGAGAGAATTGAAGGAAATAGACAGTCAGCAGGTAGATAAGATATCAGTTGAAGATGTTAAGGAGATTATTAAGGAAAACAAGGCAGAATTGAAGAAGATAAATGCTGAGATTCAAGAAAAAGGAATTGATTAATTTTATACAGGGGCTCTCTTTTATAGCTGCAGAGTTAAATACAGTAACCGATTTACAATACTTAGCCTTAGCAGTTTAACTAGTTTCGCCTAAGGGCGAGTTACTTTTGTCATTGCCACAAAAGTAACCAAAAGGTCTAGAAAAAATTAAACTCCCTACGGTCAAACAGTAATTTTTCCGCTATTAAGAGCAGAAAAACGCTAGTACTTGCTAAGATAACTTTCAGATGTTACCTAATTTATAGCTTTATATTGAGAGATTAGTTTTAATATGTAAGTTTGCTTACTTTTCTAAATTCAAAAGATTTAAAATTCTAATAGAGCTACAAATATTTGTAGTTGTATTGAGATTTTAAATATTATGGAAAGTTGAAACTGTCTTCATTAAATATAGACATATTAATTATTAATTTTATATTATTAATTAAACTAAAGGAGAGTGATATGGTGAATAAGAAAAGAAAACTTAGATTAATACTGATGTTATTAATAGTATCAGTAATGTTCACAGGTTGTATGGTTGAAAAAGTAGATAAGGAACAATTAGCTAAGGAAAAAACAGCTAAAGAAAGAGTAGCTAAAGTACATCGAGAAGCCTTAGAGTACCTCAAAGATACTTATAATGAAGAGTTTGTTATCAAAGATACCAGATATATCAGGAATACAAAGGTTTGGGAATTAACAGCAGCACCAAAAGCATATCCAGATTTAGAGTTTTCTGTTAGAACTGGTGGGACTTTTGGAGACCAATTTCTAGCTAGTTATTCTAGATTAAAATTAACTTATCAAGCAGATAAATATTACAAGCCAGTATTAAAAAATATTTTTGGGAAAGAGCTATATTTTTATACTACTATGGCGACGCGTGCAAAGTTTAAAGATAATAAGATACCAACTTTTGAAGAATTATTAGACTATGGATCAAAAGATACTTATGTCAATATATTTATTTATATCTTTGAAGATATCATTACAGACAAGGAAAAGAAAGAAGAGTCTCTATCAAATGTAATGGAGTTATTAGAGTATTTACGAGGTCAAGATTTGAAATGGGCAACTATTCAAGTAAATATCTATGATGAAGAGTTTTTTAGAGATAAGGATATAGATTTGATTTTAAAAGAAACTAAATTCTTTCATACAGGTTCAACAAAGCTTAAATATAATGCTTTGGAATATAAATCTTATGAAGTATATGGATTAAGAATAGATGATATAGAATTTTTTGAAATCAAGACACTTAAAGATTTAGAAAGTGAATTATATAAAACAGATAAAAAATTCTTAAGAGAATAAAAAAGCAAATAAAAATGATAATTGAGTTTTGTAAGGAGAATTAAAAATTTATTATCTCATTTGAAAGGAAGGGGATATATAGATGATAGACATAAAGAAGAAAGTTGACAATTTGAAGAAATGGTATGATGAATTGTTAAAATCTAAGCTAAAGTATGATGAACTTAATAGCAAAGTAGGACCTCTATCTGATGAAGAAAATGAAGAGTTAGCTAATCTACGAACTAAAGTACATATTAGTGGTCGTGAAGTAGAATTTTCAAAGAGAGAATTGAAGGAAATAGACAGTCAGCAGGTAGATAAGATATCAGTTGAAGATGTTAAGGAGATTATTAAGGAAAACAAGGCAGAATTGAAGAAGATAAATGCTGAGATTCAAGAAAAAGAAGCAGAAATAGAAGAAGTAAAAGTAAAAAGAATGATGTTAGATTATAAAAGATATACAATTGAAACGAATAAATCTGAAATAGATAAACTAAAAAAGAAAAAGGAATTGATTAATTTTATACAGGGTCTCTCTTTTATAACAGCAGAGTCAAATACAATAACAGATTTACAATATTTAGCCTTAGCAGATTTAGTATATAATGATTTCAGTAAATTCCAGGAAAGAGGAGGTACTATAGTATTACAGGATATCTTTAATGATAAAAACAATTTCACTGTAAATAAAGAAGACTCCAAAAACAGATGGAAGACCTACAAGAACCATGTAGGTGATTGGACGTTTTTAGAAGCATATGATCCAGATGTTTTATTAACTAGAGAAAAAACAGAACTAACTTTAGAAGAACAACAGTTTTATGCAGCAGCCTTTCAAAGCCCTGATAAAAAGGAAATAGTAATTGCCTATCGAGGAACAGATGGTGATAATGGAGACTATGATCAAGGGGAAAAGTCATCAATTTCCAAATTATCAAAATTAAGTCCTGAGTTGAGTAATTTAATTTTTGAGTTAGAAGAATTTAGTCCCAAATTAAAAGAAATACTAGAGAAAGAGATTATTGATAAAGACCCTGATTTTATATTAGAGCATGGAGTGACCAATAGAAAGATAGGAGCAGGAACACCAGGAAGGCAGTTTGAATTAGCTGAAAAGTTTTATAAGGATATAATTTCAAATGATAGATATGAAGCAGATAATATTTCCTTCACTGGACATTCTCTAGCAGGTGGATTAGCTCAATATGCAGCAGTGATCTCTTCTGATAAATCCAATTCTGCATCTGCAGTGAAACATACTGTAACTTGGAATGGGATAGGAATTAAGGCATTTTCAAAGGTGATAGGCTATGAATTTTTTGATGAATATATCTCTATTTTACAAAGATTGAAGGATAGAGGGGTAGAATTTTTAAAAGAAAAATCATCAATATTTAGAGAATTAACCAAAACATACAAAACGTTATCTGAGAGAACTTTAAATCATTTTGAAAAAAAGGGATATATAAAGGATGGAAAAATAACAACAGAATTTTTGGATGATGAAGGAGAAGTAGATATTGAAAAATTAGAAAGTGCTATAGATAACTTTAGACTAAAAGAAAATTTGATGGATTTAGATATTAGTGATGCTTTATTATCATATTGGGATGATTATGAAATCTTTGATTCTTATGAAAACATCAAGAAAAAGTTGGACTTTAAAAGAAGGTTTGCTTCTTATTATCGAGATGGAGAAAAGTTCAAGAATAAGGTTAGAAATTATATTATCTCAATAGATTTGACAGGGAACTTGGGTCAACATCTAGGAACTACTTATATAGTTGACAAAGAGCTTAGCAAAGGTGATTCAGCATATTTTTTCCCAAATGCAGATGTTGATAATATTCTACCAGCTGCTGAATACCATGGTTTCGATACTTTTTTTCCATATGTACATTTACCGCATAATGAGGCTAGTTCTAATAATGCTTTAAAAAGTTACAATTCTAATCTAAAAAATAGATATGGATATCAAGCTAAATTAGGAGACATAACAAACAAACTTAGTTATGATTATTTGTTGGCTATTGTCAAGAAAATAATGGCTGATATAACTCAGATTCTTAAAACATATAGTTTTTATACGTGGAAAAATAGTAATGCATTATTTGTATTAGCTAAGGATCATCAGGAAGAGGGGAAGAATGAGAACGATGATCTGATTAAAATAATAAAAGAAACTTTAAGGCATAGTATGCGGATTCATAATAAAGAAGAATTTGATGAGATTAAAGGTGATACATGTTTAAATAGTAATAAATTCTATATTAGAGCTAAAAATGGAGATAATAAAAGATTTGTTTTAACAGAAGCAAATAGATTATATAAGTTAGATTATGCGATTGTAGAACAATTAAATAATATGAAAGAGGAAGAAATAGATGGTTTAGTTAAGTGGGGAGGAATAGAAGGTGAAAAAGCTATTTTGATTTTAGGATTAGAAGGTTTAAAAGATGAAGAAGACATAATTGACTATAATTTAACTAAAGATGAGACCGAGCTAACAAATGGAGAGTATAAATTAGAGATTCAATTCCGCGATCCTAATTTAGATGATTATTCTCCTCTTCAAGCCAATCTTCTGGATGATAAAGAAGCAGGAGAAACATATACATCTAAAGGCAAAAAGGTTAATTCTGAAAATGATAAAGAGATAATGGAGATTTTGGATGGTATAGAATTTACAGCTGTATAATAATCTTATTTATAAAATCAGCTAGCTAGAGGGGGATAATATGAAAAGTTCTAATTCACAAGAGTTGAAATTTTTAATTAGAATTGCTCAGTTAAGTGATAGTCTTTTAAGGAAGATTGTAAATGAGAATAAAGAAAATCTAAATGCAATAGTTAAGGATTTTTTTGGGATTGATTTGGCTAATGATATAGAAACAATTTTAGAAAATTTAGTCTCTAAGATTAATCAAGAGAAAAAAATCATTAGTAAATCTGAAAAGAATTCCAAAGGTAAAGAGTTGAAGTTATACTATAATGATATAGAAGATGTAGATATTAAACAGATAACTAATTTATGTATTGCAGTAGGATTACCTACTGAATCGTTTGAATTAGCAGAAGAATGTTACTATAAGATAGTAGAAGAAGATGAGGATTACGCTAATGGTAATTATAAAGCACTAAACTTTATAGGCGATGGTCTCGGAGGGGCTTTTGCTCAATATACTACAATGTTATCAGCTGGTAATGGTGATAATTATCAATGTATTACTAGAAATAGTATAGGTATTAAGAACTTCACTGAATTTAAAGGAAATGAGTTTTTAGGATATTCACTTGGAATCAAACTTTTTCTAGAAAATATCCTTAAAGAAGATAATAGTATGAACTATTTGCTGACTAAACTTAAAAAGAAAGGTGTAATTAAAGGGGGGAATATTAGTTATAGCTATCGAGAAAGTATAGAAAATGTTAATGCAGAGAAATTAAAATATATTTTAACTGAGATACTTTTTACTAATTATAGTGGAGAGAAGAAAGATTTAAGAAAGAAAGTAGAGGTAGCTTTTGATCCGAAAATTGTAGAGAGAAAGATGAGATTTATAGATAATTATAAGATATATCAAGAGAGGATTAAGGCTGAAAAACAGAGGGTTATTAACTATATAATCTCGTCTAATTTTGGAAGTCGGGTTCTAAGACATATCGGTTCTAGCTATCTAGTAGATCAGAATTTAGAGAGTTTTAGTGGAGGAATAGATCAAGAACTAATCAAGCGGATAGAGAGTTTAGAAGAAGATCAATTAGATTCTTTATTAGAAGCAAGAGTTGACTTATTTGAACCATATATGTTATTGGCAGAAGGTGCTAATGCTAAATCAGCTAAGAATAGATTTAGAAAGAAGCCTAATATTGGTAACATGACCAACAATCTCAGCCTTGATTATCTGCGCTCATTAGTTAAAGATATAATTATTGACTTGAATGCCAAAGATAAAGAAATTATAAAAGAAGTTTTTAGACTTTCACGGCGTGGTACTGGCAAGGAATTTTTAAGCATAATTAAGGATAGATTGCGCCATAGTATGTATTTACAAAAGAAGATTAGCAAAGAAGAGTTTGATTATGAATGTACCTTCTTACAAGAAAATCCAGATCTATTAACAGATAAGGCTAAAGTCTATAGACTTGATCAAGCAGCTTTAAATCAATTACAGCGAATGAAGTATACTGAGTTGAAAGACTTATGGAAGTGGGAGTTAACTGGTGGGGGAATCTTTTTAAAGTTAGGTAAGAAGCTTGAAGATGGTGAAGAGGCTAAGGAGTACCATAGTTCTAATCCAGCAGAAAAATTCAGTAATGAAGAAGAGAGATTGAAAATAGACCTTCAAGAGCCTTCGATAAATAGAATCTATGGTTCTTTAAAGCAGAAGAAGTATTTAGAGCCAAAGGATACCGACTACTTAAACCAAGATAATGATATATATGAGTTTGCAGCTAATCAAGGAGTAGGCTTTGAGATTTTAAGTGAGCATAGTAGCTTAAATCGCAATATTAAAGTAGATAATCAAGATATCTCAGGAAGTTACAAGCAAAAGAAGCGAGAAGAAGCTGATATAGGCTCTAGAAACAAAACTCTACGTGATAAATACTTTGGAGATAATATAATCTTAAGGGATGATTATAAGTTAATCTATATTTATGGTTCTAATAAAGAGAATGAATTAATTATCGATGGATTCAAGAATGGAGATTATGGAATAAATTTAGTAGAGCAATCCAAAGAGGGGCAGGATAGCAAAGTTCCTTTGACTTATACATCTTATAAGATTAAATTCGATAATTTTGAGTTTATAGCTTTAGATAGACTTGAGATTAAGAAATCAATTTATGACCATACAAGAGTCAGTGTTGCAGGTCTTATTAATGAAGATAATTTTTCAGCTTATGAAAAGTATTTGGCACAGGAAGATCCTAAGTTAGTCATAACCTATAATAATAATGATGATACTAAGATATTGTTTAAAGGAATTATTGAGGATTATAGTATAGCTTATGAAAATCATGATTATTATTTAGAGTTAAAAGCATTATCATATAGTGTCTTATTAGAACGAAGACGGATTAATAGAATCTATCAAAACCTAGGAACAACCTATAATCAAGTTTTTGCTAAGTTAATGGATCAAAATTCAGAGTTCAACCTAGCTTTTGCTGAAGATGCAGTAGGGAATACAGAGTTAGTATCAGCAGATTATCCTGTGGTATTACAGTATAAAGAAAATGAATGGGATTTTATTAAGCGAATTTCTTCTTACTTAAATCAGTTATTAATAGTTGATGATACTAAAGATAGTTCAGAAAAGATAAATATTCAAGTGGGTGCTCATAATCTACCTGCCAAAAATTTGAATAATATTAAGGGAAGTAAGAAGAAGAAGATTGGAAAGCGATTCAATGAATTTAATTATTATAAGGTTGATCATCATGGTCATTTTAGGTCAGAAGGTATATTTGATCTAGGCAGAAAAGTTAAATATAAGGTTAATAACCAAGAAGATAATACTTTAGAATTAACTATAATCAAAAATAGAATTTATGTTGAAGGAGGAATCTTATATTCCGATCTAACCTTAGTTGCTCAAGAGGATTTAAGGTTAGAAAAAGAGTTAAGAAAGGCTCCAATTAAAGGTCGTTCTTTTAGAGCTGAGGTCAAGAAATTAAATAATAAACATAAGGCTCAAGTTCTTTTTAGAGACTTAGAAGATGAATATGATCAAGCAGCATCCTTTTGGATTCCAATAGATAAGCCTTATACCAATGCTTATTTTTCACCAGAGGTGGGAGATATAGTAGATATTATTTTTAAGGCTAAGAATGAAAAGCATCTTACTTTAAAGAGTAGTTCTATCGATAAAGAGCAAGAGGTTGAATGGGAAGCAAGTGATAAGCTACTCTATACTCCAGGTGGCTATCAAATGAAAGTTAATAATCAAAAGATCTTATTAGCAGCTAAAGATAATAAGTCAGCTTTAGAAGTTAAAGAAGAGTTGATAAATCTAGTGAGTAGCAAACAGCAATTAAAACTCAGTAAAGAAGAGATTAGTGCCCAAGGTGAGAAGGGAGAGTTTGGTCTTGATGATCAAAGAGTCTTATTTAAATTTGGTTCTAAAAATGTAATGATTGATGATAGTGGAATCAACATACTTTAAGGGAGGGAAAATAATGAGTGCTAAAGGCCAAAGAAAAAGTGATGATCTTCCAATAACTTATACTTCAAAATATAAGATTAAATTTGATAATTTTGAATTTATAGCTTTAGATAAATTTGAGATTAAGAAATCTATTTATGATCATAGCAAGGTTAGTATTGCAGGAGTTATTAGTGAGGATAATTTGGCAGATTATGAGAGGTATTTGGAGCAGCAGGATCCGAAATTAGTAATAACTTATGATAATGATGATAGTAAAATATTATTTAAAGGAATAATAAAAAATTATAGTTTTGCTTATAAAAATCATGATTATTTTCTTAATTTAGAAGGGATTTCTTATAGTAGTTTATTATCTAAAAGAAGGAATAATAGAATTTATCAAAACTTAGAAACAACATATCAAGAAGTATTTGATCAGTTAATGGAAGCTAATTCTGAATTCAATTTAACCTTTGCTGATGATAGCTTAGGAACAACTCCTCTAGTATCAGCAGATTATCCTGTAGTTTTGCAGTATAAAGAAAGTGAATGGGATTTTATAAGAAGAATTGCTTCTTATTTAAATCAGCTAGTGATTGTAGATGATACTAAAGATAATTCAGAAAAGATAAATATTCAAGTCGGTCCTCATAATGCTCCTGCTAAAGAATTAAATAATGTATTTGGAGCTAAAAGAAAGAAGACTGCTAGAAAAAATATTAAGTTTAATTATTATAAGGTTAAGGGTCATGAACATTTTAGATCAGATAATATCTTTGATGTAGGCAAAAAAGTAAATTATAAGCTTAGCAATCAAAGTGAAGATACAATAGAGTTGATAATTATAAAGAATAGAATTTATATAGCAAATGGTATCTTATCCTCTGATTTAACCTTGTTAAGAGAAGATGAGATTAATTTAGCGAAAGAAAGAAGAAAAATTTCGATAGCGGGCAGAAGTTTTAGAGCAGAAGTAAAGAAGGTTGAGAAGAATCATAAGGCGCAGGTACAATTTATTGATTTGGAGGATAAGTTTGATCAAAGTAAGGCCTTTTATTTCCCAATAGATAAACCTTATACTAATGCCTATTTTGCTCCAGAGGTGGGAGATATAGTTGATATATATTTTAAAAGTAAGAATGAAAAGCATGCTACTTTAAAGAGTAGTTCCATTGATAAAGAGGAAGAAATAGAAAATGAACCAGCCGATAAGATAATAATTACTCCTGGGGGATATAAGATAAGAATTAATAATGATAGTATCTTAATCTCAGCTAAGGATGATAAGTCATTAGTAGAATTGCAGGAGGAATCAATTACCATGCTAAGTGAGAAGAATAGAATAAAAATGAATAAAGATTTAATTGAGATGAAGACAAAGAAAGGAAAGGTTGTGATGGATAAAGCAACAACTGAACTTAGTTTTGGAGGTAAGAAGATAGAGATTAGTAATAGTGGGATTAATATGAGTTAATGAGATGATAAGAGTGGCAGGAGGGAGTAAGTTGAAGGAGATAATCAAAGAGAAATTAGACTCAATGGGGAACCTTGCTCAAAGAAAGATATTAAAGAATGTAATGGAAGGAGTTTTTGAAAGTCTTCTAGATTATCAAGAAGAGATGAGTAAGAACTTAGAAGCTAGAGTTTTTAATCAAATTGAGAATAAGGAAAGCAATTATAATATATATACTACTATTGTAAAGGAAGATAAGCTTAATTTAATAGATGATTTTTTATTTCCAATTTTAGATAGAGATAAAGAGGAGACTGATAAAGGAGAAATTATTAAGAAGATAAATCAAAAAGAGGAATTAATTATTACTAGAGTTTTTTTTGACCTTGGATATCAAGAAATAGAAAATTTGAGAAAAGAAAACAGAATATTTTCAGGGATTATTGTTGGGGAGGAAAGAGAATATAAGATCTCCTTTGAGTTGCGCTATAATCAAGAGTATTTAAAGGCTGAAAAGGAGTTATATGAAATTTTTATTGAGAATTCTTTGGCTTGGAGAACGATTAATAATCCTTATATCAGAAAAATATTTGATGTTGTAATTGTAGATTATGATGAAAAGGTAGAAGAATTAAGTGATTTTGAGTCTATAGATTTGGATTTAGAAGAATTTGATGATAATAAGTATTTAAATTATATACCTGTATGGAATATAGGAAAGATATATAAGAAAGCAGATGGCTTTCCAATGGCTGCAAGAGATAAGGTTAATTATGATCATATGATTTATTTAGATAATATGAATGTTCAAAATGGTTACTTAGTTGTAGCAAATGATTATAATATAGTTTCTATCAGAAAGAGTAGAGAAGAGTTGATAATCACTAGTGATGAAAGTAATTCAGTTCCTTGGGAGATACTTAAGGTTGTTCAGGAGAGGAAGTTTAAAAATTACCATTTAGAGTTTGAATTAATGAGCAATACTAAAAAGGATTCTTTTATGGGTAAGGCCTTTCAACAGAATCATAAAGTAATAAAAACTTTAGGCGAGATAAATAGAATCTGTAACTCTTTTAAAAATATTAATGGATTTAATTTAGAAGAGGTTAAGATATTAGAAAATATGACTTATGATAGTTTTACTTATGATTATAATCAATTTATAGAAGATGAGATTAGGATAGCAAACTTAAAAAAAGTAATGCTATTAAAATTTAGTAGTAATAGAGAAGACTATCTTAAGTATGATTTGCTTAGTTTTATAGTATCTGAGCTTCAAATGTATTTTCCAGATTATATTTGTAAAGGAGTATGTGAATAATGGATTATATCTGGGATGTATTAGTAAAAGCTAAGAATGAAGAAATAGATTTAAAGGAGATAAGCTTTAAGCTGGCATCTAGTTATTCACCATATATGGAGCTTAGTAATGAAGAGCTTAATTTCAATGAAATCAATGGTGGAATAGAGATAAATCCTTATTATAGATTTTCTGAGATATTCAAGGATCTTTTTAATCCAAACTATAGTGAATATCAAGAATTAAGAGAAGTATTTTTAGATATTATAGTACATTTTTTAGGTCAGATAGATCTTCAACAAGGAATGGATAAGATAGAGTATCATAAGAGCTTTATTTATGATGAAATTAAAACTGGGTATTTTGGAGAGAGAGTTAAAGAAGGGATAAAATTTTTAAATCCTTATGAAATAAATGTTCTTTTAAGAAATTTTTATAAATTTTATCTTTCAGGAGATTATATTTATTATTTAAAAGATACTACCAAAAAGATATTTGAAGGCTCAATCTTATATCTAAACCAAGAAGGGATTAATGAAATCCTTGCTTATATAAATGATTATAGTAATGAAGAGAATTTAATGAAATTAAAGGTTATTGAAGATTTATTTTTACCTATAAATTTTAAGTTAACAACTTATTGGGAGAATCATTTTGGAGTAATAGATGTAGAAGAGACTATGCAAGTTGGAAAGATTTCGATCTATTAGAAGGGGAGGTAAAATATGAAATCTTATAAGTTGAATCCTGGAATGATTAAAGATAAAACAAGAAAGTTTAGTAGAAGTGAATTAATGGAGATGTCTACTTATAAACTAAGAAATATCTGCCGTAAATACAAGATTATCAAAGCATATCAAAGCTTTTATGATAAGAAGAAATTAATTGATGCCATACTTAAATATCGAGGTGTAGAAGAGTCTTACTTAATTGATAAAGCTAAGGCAGAGGGCTTTGAAAGAATGCAAGAAATCTTAAATGAAAATTTAGTTACTGAATTAAAATCATTAGATAAGATAAAGATTCCTGCTAAGATAACGATTTATAAAGAAGTAGGAATTAATAAAGAAGATATGTATAAGGTTATTGCAGAGAATGAGATTGAAGAATCAAATGCATTATTAGTTAATGGAAGAAATTATTTATGTGGGATCTTTAATTTAAAGAAAGATAAGAATAATGATAATGAGTATTACTTAGTTGCTAATAAAGAAAATCTAAGGTTGGGAGGGCTAAAGAATAAAAATTATAGTCTACTCTTCTTTAAAAAAAGCTATTCAGAGTACTTGTACAAAAGTTATTATGCAGATAATAAGTTGCCACCGATGAATCTTGAGTATTATAAAGTAGCGATAATAGATTTTAAGATAAAGAATTTAGAGGAAACTAAAGAGGTTTTATGTATTGATTTTGGGACTTCCAATACAACTGCAGGTGCTTATTTAGATAACAATTATGTTTCTAGTCCTTCTAATAATGATATCTTAAATAAAAAAATAAAGATTAATGATATTAATTTTGTTAAGTTTCCTTTTATAACATCTAAAGAAGAAAGATGGATTGAAATGACTCCTACTATAGCTTATGTACTGGATTGCTCTAAGCCCAAAGATATAAAATTCTTATTTGGGCATAAAGCAAAGTATAGAATGAAGAAAAACGATTATACCAGTAATGCTAGTGTATTTCAAAGTATAAAAAGATGGGTAAATACTTATCAACAAAAAGAAGAGGTATATGATGAGTCGGGTAATATAGCAAAAATCACCAGAGGAGAGATTATTAAGGCTTATATAAATCATGTAATCAAGACAGCTGAACATCAGTTCAAGTGTAAATTTAAGAATATACATATCTCTAGTCCAGTAAAGTTAAAGTCTCAATTTATCACAATGTTTCAGGAGATAATTCCAGAGTATAATTTAGAGGTTAAAGATCTTTTAGATGAAGGAATATCAGTGCTTTATAATACAATAGCTAAGCAAATAGAGCAAAGAAGTTTTTATGATGGTGAAGAGTATAAGGCATTAGTTATAGATTGTGGAGGTGGTACAACTGATTTATCTTCTTGCTGTTTTAGGATTGAAGAAGGAGATATTTCATATAAAGTAGATATCAAGACAGGTTTTGAAAATGGAGATACTAACTTTGGAGGAAACAATATAACCTATCGAATAATGCAATTTATGAAGATTGTCTTTGCTAACTATTATCAGAATGATGGAGCTATTATAGATATTGATAAGTTAATAGATATACCAAGTGTTGACCTGTTTAGATATGTTGATGAATTGGGAATAAATAATATTTATGAGATTTTAGAAGAACGCTATAGCGAAGTAGAAAGAATAATACCTACTAGATATAAGGAGTATGAAAATAAGACCAGTATTGAATATCAGAAAGTAAAGAATAATTTTTATTTTCTCTGGGAAATAGCTGAAAATATGAAGAAAGAGTTCTTTAAAAAGACCAATATCCTAAGAAATAAATTTGATTCTACAGAGTTTAGAGATGTGGATAGTGACTTACATATTACTTCTTTAAATAAATGGAGTATTTCAATCTATAAAGATGGATTCTTAGAAACAATAAATCAATTTCCAGATGTAGTCTTTAATATTAAAGAAATTACCAAACTTATTAAAGCTGATATTTATGAGATAGTTAGAAAGTTTTTAGAGAAGTTCTATGAAAGTAGAGAATTAATGGATTATTCAATCATAAAATTAACTGGTCAATCTTGTAAGATAGATATTTTTAAAGAAGCATTAAAAGAGTTTGTCCCAGGGAGAAGTATAGAATTTAAGCAGAAACAGAAAGATGATGAAAACTCCTTAAATCTTAAACTATCATGTTTAAGAGGAGTAATTAAATATATGAAGTCTAAAAAGATTGGTGATATTGAAGTTAATATCGAAAATGAGGCACCAGTTATTCCATATTCTATCAGTGCTGATACTTTTACTGGTAGAGAGAAGGTAATTATTGATACTCAAGAAAGAATAAATCAAGCTAAAGGTAATATATCTAAGCCTATAAGTACTGAAGAAATTAAGTTTTACTTAAAGAGTGAGGAGGGGATATTAAAGAAGGAGTATAGATATGAAAATGATTTAAGTACTTATCAGCCTATAATGGTAGAAGAAATTATTAATGAATATCAGGATAAGATTTCTCAAGAGGATACAGATACTATTAGAAATGGTGAACTTAAGTTCTTCTTATTTACTGATGATAATAACTGGGGATTTTTTGTCTTAGCAATCTGTCGAAGGGAAGAACAACTCTATGTTGGTGAGAAGAAGTACTTTACCTTTGAGGATGACTTATCTAATTTAGATTTTTTTGATGGCTTGAAATAATTGATAATTAGCTAAGCTTAGTTAGAGAGGAGAAGAAATTGTTTAGTAACAAAATTCCGTATTTTAAAAGAGGAAATATATTAAAGAAAGGAATGCTCGAAAATTTAAGAGATTATCCTAGGAATTTTTTGAATTTATACTTTAATGATTATTCCGATGGGATAATCTCAGGATGTGATATCTTAATTGAGGATGATTACCTTTGTATCAATCAGGGGATTATCAAATTTAATGGTTTGATCTATATAATGGATCAGTTTTATAAGATTAATTATTCTAATACAAACAAAGAGGTTTTAATTAAGGTTAAATTTTTTGAAGCAGAGGACAGTAGAGATTACAAAAATTACAGTAGTGAAATTTTATTAGATGAGAATTTAAAGTTGGCAGATGATGAGTTTGAGTTGGCTAGATTTAAACTTAGAGAAGGTGCAAAGTTAAGGGCTAACTACAGTAGTTTTGCTGATTTTGATACTGAATACAATACGATAAATATAATTAATGTAGCTTATTCTAATCATGGTCAATCTACCTTACATCCCTTAATAGTAAGTAATTTTGCTAAAGAAATATTAGCAAGAACAAGTGATGATTCTTTAGATCTGGTATTTGCTATGGAGTGTTTAAATTCAAGGGCTGTTAACAGAGATTTAATGATAAGTTATGTGAGTAAGAAATTAGCTTTAGCTAAAGAAGAATATAGTAACTTAGAGTTATATAAGTATATGAAGAAGATAATTAAGAGCTTGTCTTATGCTAAAGAAGATAAAAGAAATAGTCCAAGAAGGCAGAGTAAAATCATAGTTGACTAGAGGAGGGGCTTAATTTTTAATGGAAGATTATTATAAAATTTTAGGGGTTAATCAAGATGCTGATTCTTCTAAGATAAAGAAAGCATATAGGAAGTTAGCATTGAAATATCATCCTGATAGAAATTCTGGTGATAAGAATGCAGAAAAGAGATTTAAAAAGATTAGTAAAGCCTATGAGGTTTTAAGTGATAAACAAAGTAGAAAAGAATATGACACTAAGTTAAATGCAGAATTTAAACAAAGCACTAGAAGAAAAGCTAAGCAAAGAAGTAAAACAAGAAGAGAAAATAAATTTAGTCAAGGTGAGTTTAAAGATTTTGAAAAGCAGTTTGCAAGTTTTTTTGGTTTTGACCCAAAAACTAAAGAGAAAGTAAAGTCAGATAAAGATAATAAGAGTTCAATGAATACCGATGATTTATTTAAGCATTATTTTGGTGTTAATAATAAGAATAATTAGGAGGGAATATTTATGAGTAAAGTTGTATCTTTTCTTTCTAAGATATTAAATTTAATTAATTTACCTAAGCACATTAAAAATATTTTTTTAAAAAGAAAAATAAGGAAATACACAGCTAATAATAATGATAATAGCAATATTATTTTGAAGATATTTAATTGGCTGATAATAATAACTGTATTATCAAGTATAGTATATTTAAATCTCACTTATAAGATTTCTAGGGGGTTATTGATAGGTGAGGTGAGCTTGGGGATTATTATCTGTGCTTTTTTATTATGGAAGAAGAGAAAGGGTAAAAAAGCACAGACCAAAGATCCACAAATTAAAAAAATATTATTAAAAGATCAAAATCAAAATATTATTAATACTTGGGAGCTGCGCAATGAAGTTTCTATATTAATTGGAAAGAAGACTAGAATAAATCAAGTCGATATCGATCTATCAGAGACAATTTACTCTTCTTTAATCAGTAGGCAGCATGGAGTATTAAATAAGGCGGGAAATAAATGGTATTTTGAGGATATAGGTTCATCTAATGGGAGTGGTATTAGAAGAAGAAATGATTCTAAAAAAATTAGATTAGCTGAAGGAAGTCCTTATCAGTTATATTCAGGAGATATTTTATATATAGCCAATACTAAATTATTTGTTCAATAAAAGACAGGAGGAATAGAGAGATGAAGATGGAAAGATGTGCAAATGGACATTTATATAATCCTAAAAAATATAAGGAGTGCCCTTATTGTGATGAGGTGGTTTTAGAGAATAATCAAAGTTCTAAACCCAAAAGAAAGCCAAAGAGGCAGAAGTCATCTACAATTTCAGATACTAATCAAAATGGTGTTAAAACCTTAGCTTATTGGGATGATCAAGATGGTATAAATCCTGTAGTAGGCTGGCTTGTTTGTATAGATGGTGTAGAGAGAGGAAAAGATTATAAGATCGTAAGTGAGAAGAATTTTATAGGTCGTTCAGAAGAGATGCATATACATATAGTTGGAGATAATAATATTTCTCGTAGAAATCATGCAGTAATCAGTTATAATCCTAAACAGAGAAACTTTATTATAATTCCAGGAGCTGAAACTACGGGAATAATATATGTTAATGAAGAAGCAGTTTATTCTCCTACAGAGCTTTCACCTTATGATGTGATTGAGATGGGAGAGAGTAAATTTATCTTTATTCCATTATGTGGGCAGCATTTTGAATGGGAAAATGATTTATAAAATTAGTATAGGCTTTTAAATTAATTAAAAAAGGAGAAAAAGATGCTTTTTAAAAGTTTATTTAAACTTTTTCATATGCTATTTATTAATACTACATTAGTAATAGTGAGGTTTTTTGTTCGTGATTATGTAAAAAAGCCTGAGATATCAATAGGTAATGCTCAGGATATAGGAAGTAGAAACAAGCAAGAGGATTCTTTTACAACAATAAGAAATGAAAATGGGATTTTAGGAGTTTTAGCAGATGGGATGGGAGGATTATCATCTGGGAAGGAAGCAAGTAACTTAGTAACAGAGACTTTTTTAGAAGAATTCTCTATGACTTACTACCTAGAATCAATTAATAAATTTCTAATAAATACTACTTATATAAGTAACAATAAAGTACTAGAGATTGCTCAAGGTAGGAATTTAGGAACCACCCTTGTGGGAGCAGTAATTAGAGGTGACCTGTTATATTGGATATCAGTTGGTGATAGTCATATCTATTTATATCGGGATAATGAATTATACCTATTAAATGAGGACCATATATATGCGAACAAATTAAAAGTAGCCTATAAAGCTGGAGAGATAAGTCGTGAAGAGGCATTTAACCATGCTAAAGGTGATAGATTAACAAGTTATCTAGGATATGAAGACTTTCATGAGATTGATTATAGTGTATCACCAATAGAATTACAAAAGAAGGATAAGATTATCTTATGTAGTGATGGTATCTATAAAAACTTATCAGAGATTGAATTAGAAGAGTCTCTTGCTAAGAAGTTACATCCAATGCAAACAGCTGAATTAATTTTGGAAGATGTGTTGGAAAAAGAGATTATAAATCAGGATAATGCTACTATTATTGTATTAGAGAAGAATAAGTAGAAGATAAATAGGGTAGGGTTACCCTATTTATCTTAATGCTTTTTTATTCAAATTGAAATAAGATTTAAGGAGTGTTTTGATATGTTAATTGATGCTTTTGATTTTGCTAAGCTAACGATAAGTAAGAATAAAAGTTTCTTTCTAAAGCTATTTTTGCTTGGGTTTATAATAGATATGACCCCAGCAGTTTTAAGGGTTACTGTTAATAAGAACTCATTACTACCGATAATGCTTATAAGTGTTATATTGAATATTTTGTTCTTTATATTTTTAATCAAAATGGGAATTGATTTCTATGATTCGGGTAGTTCTAAGTTATCGAGTATGTTTAAAATAGATCTGATACTATATTTCAAGTTATTAATAGCTTTTATAGTAGTAGGAATTATAAGTTTATTACCCTTGGTATTATTCATCTTTCCTGTTATTGGATGGTTGCTAGGCATTGTATTGATGATTATCTTATTTATAAAATTGTATTTTGTAAATTATTTGATTATTGATGATGATTTAGGGCCATTAGAAGCAGTTTATAAGAGTATGGAGATTGTAGAGGGGCATGGCTGGGAAGCTTTTGGGATTTTTGTTATCTTTTTAATTTGTGGAATTATAACTATTTTCATTCAAGATGGAATTAAATATCTATTAAAAATTGATTCTCATACAATCTATTCTTTTCTAATCAAATTATCAAATTCACAATTGTTCTTATCAGATTTGGAAAACTGGGATCAAGCTACTAATTTATTATCTAAAGGTGTAGATTCTACCTTCTCACTTTTTATGGAGATAGTAGGTTCTTTATTTGTAGTTTATATTTATAAGACGATGAAAGGGGATTTCCATAATTCCATTTCTAGTATAGATGTGGAGTAGCTACTATTAAATTCAAAAGTAATTTACTAGTCTTTGTGAAAGGTCACTATTTTTAATGATATTCAGATTTAAATAGATTCTACTGAATAATTTAGTATTTTTTTAATCTATGGATTAGGGGGATTGAACCTATGAAAAGGTATAATAACTTATTATTAATGTTATTGATAATATTTTTATTATTTATTCTGTGTGGAGCTAATTATAAAGAGTTGGGATATACCCATGAAGTTTATTATAATCAACAGGAAGGGGTTTTTTATCTAAAAAGAGTGGGGATAGATGAAAAAGGAGTTCGTTATCTCCCATACTTTGGTGACGGAGATAAAAAAGAGATTAAAGAATTAGAACAAGGGTATACTGAATCTTATCATAATTCTCAACAATTAGTTTATGAACGGTCTGTTAAGAGATTTGAGGTTTTTTTATTAATTGTCGGATTAATTATATTAGTAATATTATTTTTTATTTGTAGGTTTGTTTGGAGATTATTTAATAAATCTGAAAGTGAGTGGTAATTTTGAAAAAGGATTTTGGTTTTTTTAAAGGTATTAAGTTGATTTTAACAGTAATTTTATTATCAAATATTCTATCAACTATTTCAACGGCTATTATTTATCGGAATTTTTATATGGCTAATGCATTTAAATTATCGAGAATATTCAGCAATTTGATATATATACTGGTGTTAGTATTTATCGGTTGTTTCTTTTTGGATGGTATAAAAAGGGTTATTAATAATAGTAATAAATCAATTAAAAATTATTTTTCTGTATTCATTATGGTGATTGGACTATTTTTAATTTCATTAAAAGTTATAAAATTAAGTAATTATTTTTTTATATCAAATACAATGGATTTAATTCCTATTAAGACAAATATGCTGTTAGTGATTTGTATATTAGTTAGTACTGTATTATTGAGAGAAATAATATTTAAAGGAGTTATATTCGAAGGATTTTTATCTAGATATAAGTCTTGGTTAGCTTTTGTATTATTCTATTTATTAATCTATCTTATTCCTTCTGGTTTGGTAAAGATGATAAGTAGTATATTAATACCTGCTGAAGCTAAATCACTTATAAAGTATAATTCAGATACAAACTTTCTTTTTACGTATATGGTTGCTTTTATTGTTAGTTTAATGATTATGTGGATATTTTATATAACTAGAGATATAAAACTCTCTTTTTTTGCAAGTCTATTATGGGAGTTATGTATATTATCTTTTTATAAATTAAGTAATCATAGAGAATTATTTGATACTCTTAAATCAAAAGACAAATGGTTATTATTACTAGGTGTAGTATTTTTTCTATTAGGAACTTATTGTTTTTATAATGAAAATTATACTAAAAAGGAGCTGATAGCAAAATATGAAAAGAAGAAATAAGGTATTTATATTACTACTAATACTTATCTCAGTATTAACTTTAACAGCTTGTATGAGAGAAAAAGTTGAAAAGAGGGTATTAGTAGAAGCAGTCAAGAGAAAAGCAGATGATAGTCTTTGGGGTAAGACTACTTATGACTATGATAAGTATGGTAGAAAGACTAAGATGTTAACGACACAAGATGGGAAGAGAATCATCAAGCATACTTGGAAGTATGATAAACAAGGAAATGTAGTAGATGAATATGTCTTAGATTTGCGAATGGGACGCATAGAAAGAAGAGATATTAGAAAATTTGATGATAAAGGTAGAATGATAGAGCATCAGATAATAGATAAGTCAAAGCATTTTGCTAATGATGATCACTACAAATATAAATATAATAATCAAGATAAAGTTATAGAAGAAATTGTTTTAAATAAAAGTGGAGATATAATCTGGAGAAGAATCTATGATTATGATGATGAAGGAAGAAAGATATTGTATAAGGGTATTAATAAGGATGGGAAAGAGTTTAAAGTTGAGAAATGGAAATATAATGACGCTGGGGAAGAGGTTTATTATGTAAAGATAGTTCAAGGTCAGGAAGAAAAGAAGATAATAAGGAAGTTTGATGAAAAGGGAAATGAAATACTATATAAAGAATATAGAAATGGAAAGATTAAACATAATTATAAGGCTATTTTTGATCAAAAAGGAAATGAAGTAAAAGTTATGTCATATAAAGCTGATGGGAAGTTAGATTGGCTAGAAGAAAAAACATACAATAAAAATAATAAGCTGATGAAGGAAACTAGAAAAGATAATCAAGGAAAAATTATAGGAGTTTGGAATTATAAGTATGACAAAAAAGGGAATGAAATTAGATATTGGGGAACACAGAATGGTAAATTTAAAGTTGATTGGATATGGAAATATGATGATAGCGGAAATCTAATTTATCATGCAAAGAGGAATGATAAAGGAGAAGTAGAAGATTGGGAGTCCTATGAGTGGTATGATAATGGCCAGCAGAAGATGTCTAATACTCGTATTATTCCATCAGGTAGGTCTGTTCGAATTTATGATAAGAATGGAAATTTAATTGAGAAAAAAGATTTATCTGAAGATGGTAAAGTGAGATTTTGGCAAAAGTATTATTATAATAAAAAAGGAGAGAAAATAAAACTAGTTGGAGGAGAAGGAAAAATAACAAATGGGTATATAGAATATAAATATGATAATATCAAAGTTTATAAAAATAAATAAGGAGGTTGAATTAAATGGGAGTTCTTGATATTGATGTGCCACCAATACCAGGCAAGGAAGGTACTTATGAATATGATAATGGAAATATTATTTACAAGGTAAAAGGTCAAATAGATGGAACAATAGTAGCACCATATATTCCACCTAAAAAGGATTCTAGAGAAAAACTAGAAGATTACAACAAAAGAATAACAGCAGATGTAAACAGAGTAATAGGAGAAATAGAGACCAGCAAAGATGAAGTAGATGCTAAGGCAAGAAAGCATGCTATAAATAGCACCTATGAATTAGGTGATACAGGACTGACTTTTGCAAGTGCTTTCAAAAAAGCAGAAAAACTTTTTAGTGGAAGTAAAGGTGAGCTAACTAAGAAAGATATAAGTATACCTGGTATTATGGTCAAAAGTGCAAATGCAGGAATAGAAGAGATTAAAAGGGATATAGTAGGGGATTTAGAGGAAGGGTTTAGTTTAGGAGATTTCTTTGCTAAATATGGACCAGCACTTAATGAAGCAATCTGGACATTTGGATATGGCTATGGTAAAAATGGTCTTACCAATAGACACTTATTATATATGGTCTATCTAGTTAAAAAGAATAATATTCTAAATGCCTTTGCTGCAGAGATAATGGAGATGACTATGGTCAAGGGATTGTATATATTACATGAAGCAATCTTGGTATCAAATCCTAACATAAAAGCTAAGGATGGATTTTTTAAGCAAGTAAAGAAATATAGTAAAGCAATAGGAAAAGAAACAATGGATTTGCTTAAAGCCATACAAGGATTATTCTGGATATTTGTTGCAGGAGCCGTATCTGATTTAATTAAGGAGAAGGTAGATAATACTATTTTTTCTGGTTGTGATAAAGCAATAAAGGGATTGCTAGGTATAAAAGATGATAATCAGAAATCAATAAAACAACAAGAGATTAATAAAGATTATACTGAAAGTTTTGAAGAAGTATATAACCAGTATTATCAACAGCTAGATCAAGTATTAAAGACTAGTTTAGCTGACGTTAAAAATATGGAAATAGATTTAGGTGAAGAGTTGGGAGATGCTTTTGGAGATTTTCTAGAAAAATTAAAAAATAGATATAGTATAATCTCTAAAATCTTTGGAGCAGATAAAGCATATACAGTTTATGATATGCAAAATATCGGAGATAATGGAATAAAAGTCGTTAAAGAAGAAAAGATTGATGGACCAGGAATAGGATATGGAACTAAGATTGTAATAGGTGAAGGGGCAGTACAGTGGGGGAATGTTCAACTTTTTGGTAAATTTGAAAACAAAATTAAACGTAAAAATGTTAAACCTAGAAAAGGTTCATCTGTTACGGAGCTTTTTGCTCATTTAGCCGTAAATACAAAAGAAGGAAACTATGTTACAAGACAGGTTGCAGAAGCTGGAGTTTTGGCAACACAATTAAATTTTTTGCGAAAAGACCTAATATTTACTGAAAAAAGAGAGACTAAATTTGAAGGTTTAATAAAATTGCATGGAGATATAGATGATATTAGTGCTTTAGTGCAAAATATGTTGGATAATGGTGCCAAGATAGAAAATATTGCAGATTTTATTGCTTATTTTGATGAGGAGGGTAAGCAGGAGTTAGAAGAATATATAAAGGACCTAGAAGATGATAAATCTAATAAAACATCATTGAGTTCCCCTAAAAAAGAGAAATATGCTATGATTATTTATGAAGGAGAAAAGAAAAGGAAAGACGGAGAAGTTAAAGCAAGGCAAATAACTATAGGTTATCCTTATAAATCCGATAAAACAAGAGTAGATTATGTAGAATTATTGATAGAAAAATTATCTGATATATATGATAATACTAAAAATACATATTTAACATCAAAAAATTCGATTGTTTTTGGAGATAGAACTTTTGGAGGTACTATAGATTGTGATTTATTTAGAGTTAAAAAAATTAAATTAAGTGAAGTAGCTAAAGAAAAAGGGGTTGTAAAATTAGAGAAACGTAGAGGTAGGTTAAAATCCAATCAAGACTATATAGGTGATTTTATATCTATAGAAGAAGTTATAAAATATAATAATGAGCATAATAAAGGGCCATATAAAGTGGGAATCTCACCACGAGGGGATTATTTGATTTTATATATGGCAAGTTCTTCAGCTGCTTCTTCAACGTCGGTGTATTTGTTTGGTAATTTGCTGGGGCGATTTATGTTAGGTTCAAATGCAAATGAAGTTACAGATGTAAGATTCCCAAATGAAGAGTATAAACCTAATAATAGTATCTTTTATGGAAGTGCAAATAAAAATAATCTTCCAGAAGGAACACTAGACAAATTTGAATTCTGGGTAGGGACTAATCATTCTTATAGCTACACAAAACGGAAAAATAACAATCTTGAACAATCCGAACAAAAAGTCAGTAATCCAAATGGGAAGATAATAATAAATGGTGAAGAAATTGGGACTTCACTAAGTAGAATTGAAAAAGGGAAGAAGAAAAATAAAAACTTCTTTTGGCGTATAGGCTCAATGATAACTAAAGTATTTAGTGATAATTCAGACCAATTAAATTATCGAGAGACGATTAAAAAAGATGATGGCAGAACCTTAGAATTAATCTATACTTATAACTTTGGTTTTTCTAAGAAAGGTAATCCTAATTCTATAATAGGTAATATGGATATTAAGGTATATCCTTCTTTAAAAATAGAGTATCATTATATAGGTTATAAAGATTTTAATAGCTTGGTTATAAAAGACTTCAGTGATGGAGATTATGGGATAAATATACCAGATAAAGGAGAGGTTATATTAGGGAGCAGATTTGAAGGCGAGTTAAATCCTGAAGGAATAGACCTTGATAATATAAATATAGATGAGATTCTATCTAAAGGTAGAGGGAAGGTTAAGATAGACCAAGATTATATCAAAACTCAAACTATAACTCCAATTATAGAAGAAGATGATGATAAGCGTTGGGTGTCCACATTAGGTGAGGGAGGTACTTTATGGGATGTAGCCGTTTCTTTTTTTGAAGATGGAAGTCGTTGGACAGAGCTAGAGAAAGAAGATGGAAGCAACTTTAGTGAAGAAGAAGCCAAAAAATTACCAATAGGAACTAAAGTGTACGCACACGGCAAAGAGAGTATAGTGATTAAAGGCTATCAAGATCAAGCAGGTAGAAAGTATACTAAAGATGGAGAAGGTAACTTATATATTACTTACTTAGAAGAGGATAATAGAACTGAAACCTTATCTATTCTTGGCTTCCAAGAAGGAGACTATGGTCTTTGGATTGCCAATCAGGCACCCTATTATCTAGAAGCTGGAGAGATAATTAGAAGAAGTGATGGAGAGAAGGCAAAACAAGGTGAAGTTTTAGGATTAGAAGAGAATAAATTCTTAAAGGAAGAAGAAAGAATTAAAGAAGATTTTCTCTGGATCTATGCTGGTGAGAAGATAGTCTTTCCTAAGGAGCAAGCAGCCAAAGCAGAGCAAGCTAAACAGGAAGAAAAATCAGATACTAATAATTCAGCCAGTGCTTCTTGGGCTACTAATACAGCTGTTGCTGCTAAAAGTAGTGAAGATAATAATAAGATCAAAATGCCTGAAGATGTTGAGATTTCTATTACTTCAAGTCAAGGTAGTAAAGGAAGTATATTATATGTCTGTTCAGGTGCTAAGCTACAATGTAATCAAGGAGACCAAGAAGGAAGTTTGACCGTTGTAGCAGGCCATAATATTAAACTACAAGGTAATTTAATGGCTAGCATTATGGATAATCAGCCAATGACTAACATATCTCCTTTTGGTAAGTGTAAGAGTATGTCCAATCCAACGGTAGCAGCAGCTACAGCAGCAAATCATGGTCATTTAAAGCCAATGCCTTGCCAACCTAATATAGTCACTCCCTGGATTAATGGGAAGATGGATGTAAAGGTAGCAGGAAATCCTGCTTTATTAGAAAGCTCAAAGTTAAATTGTGCTTATGCAGGAATCATAAAGATAACTGATTCTGCCCAAGATTTGGTAAAAGGGTAGTTGAAAGAAGCTATTTAAACTAAGAATCTTAATAGAGATTAAGAGCTATATTTCTTTGATTACAATTGGAATTAATAGTATATTAATCATTAATTATGGACTGATTCCATAATTTAAAACATAGAGTGATATAAATTCAAAAGGTAAATAAGTGGGAGGAAAAAATGAGAAAAGAGAATAGTAAGATCCTAACAAATTTTGTAACTGAGTCGGGTAATTTTAAAAAGAATAGAGATTACTTTGCTTATGTAGAGCTTGATGATATGGTATGTTGGGTATTAGCCGATGGATTAGATTCAGCTCAGGATATTTTAAGTGCAGAGATTGTAGCAGGAAGTATACTCAATGAATTTACCGAAAAACCTTCAATGAAGAGAAGAGCGGTGAAGAGATATATAAAACATGCTAATCAAGCTTTAATCAATGAAAGTAGAATTATTAAATTACATTCAACAGTATTAGTTGTTGTAAGTGATTATACATCTTTTGTGGTAGGAAGTGTAGGTAATACAAGGCTCTATCATTTCAGAAAAGGGAAGATATTAACTAAAACTAAGGATCAGAGTGTTGCTCAAATGATGTTAGAAGTAGATAAAATAAGAGAGAAAGAATTAAATCAACATAAAGAAAGGAATAATTTAACTAACTATTTGGGGCAAAAGGGTAAAATTAAAATTAATGTAAGTAAAAAGCAGCAATTAAAGGATGATGATACATTGTTAATGTGTACTTCTGGCTTTTGGGAAAATGCTAGAGATAATGAGATTTTAGATGTAATAAAAGAAGCAAGTGATGTTGAAGAAATCACAGAAAATTTAGAAGATAGTATATTAAGTAAAGCAAATAATACTTTAGACAATTATACTATGGTTTCTTTAGCTATTAAGAAAGCATTTAAAGAGAAGGTAGGTAAAAAGAGATCTTATAAGAAGATTGCTGCAATATTAATACCTATTTTGATCTTAACTGGAGGTTTCTTTACTTATAAAAAGATAAAAAATGTAAAGGCAATGAAAACAGCTAGAATTAAGAAGGAAAAGATGAAACTAAAAAGATTGGCTGGAGCAATAAAGAATGAAAAAGAAGGAAATAAGTTATATCAGGAAAAGCAGTATGAAGAAGCTTTAAAGAAATATCAGCAAGTAAAGTTGACTTATGCCCAAGTTAAAAGTGAAAGAAAGCTAGAAGCAATTAAGCAAAAAATAGATACTATTAAAATGATCATTACTGGTCAGAATTTAGAAGAAGAAGGTGATGAGAAATTTAATAGCCAAGAATATAAGAAAGCATTAAGTAAATATAATAAGGCTCAATTAACTTATTTAAAGATTAAAGATTATAGTTTAGAGGAGATAGAAAGTAAAATATCAAAATCTGAAATCATACTGAAGGGTGTTAGATATGAAGAGGAAGCAGATGTCTTCTTTAAATCAGATAAATTTATGTTGGCTAAAGAAAAATATACTATAGCACTTCAGATCTATACTAAGAATAATTTGTCCCAGAAGGAAAAAGCAGTAGAAGAGAGGATAATTGAAGCAGAAAAGATGATTCAGCAAGGAGATAAGCTCAAAAGAGCAAGAGCAATTGAATTAGAAGGTGATAATTTATTCCAAGCAGAAGATTTTAAACAGTCTAATTTGAAGTACTTAGAAGCTAAAGTAATTTATTCAGGATTAAATATGACAGAAAAGATAAATAAAATTAATAATAAAATCAATAAAGTTTCTATCACAAAATTATCTAAAGAAGCTAGAGAGTATGAAGAATTAGGCGATATGTGTATGCAGTCAGAAGAGAAAAATTATGATGAAGCAATCTTTAATTATAGGCAAGCTAAAAAGATATATTCTAAGATAAATATGACAAAAAGGATTGAAAAGACAGACTATAAAATCAATAATGCGATTATTGTACAAAAGTACACTAAAGCAGAAGAATATGAAGCAATAGCTGATAAGAACTTTAAAGAAGAAGAATATGAAGAAGCTATATCTAATTATGAACAGGCCAATAATATCTATTCTGAAATAAATAAGGATAAGGATTGTCAGAGAATTGAAGATAAAATAAAAGAAACCAAAGAGAAAAAGAAGAAATTTTTATTCTTCTTTTAGTAAGGGGAGCTAAAAGTGACAAATAATTGTCAAGAATTAGATTATATTTATCTTCCTAAGGAAGTTATGTTAAAAGATAAGTATCTAATTAAAAAAAGTTTAGCTGACAGGAGTAATATGTCTATAGTTTATTTGGCTAATGACTTAGTAGATCAAAAAGAAGTTGTTATCAAAGAATTTTTTATTAGGAATCTAGCTTTAAGGGATTTAGATGGGAAAAGTATTGTTTGTAATAATCCTTTATTTAAAGATAAATTTAGAAAAGCTAAAGAAGCATTCTTGGATGAAGGTAGATTAATGAAGAGGTTAGAGAATGAATATATTGCTCAGTGTTATGATTATTTTGAAGAGAATAATACTGCCTATTTAGTAATGAAGTATTATAAAGGAAAAAATTTAAAAGAATATTATGCAGATGAAGAGTTTAGCCTTGATCTTTTTTTGAAAAGAATATTTTTTCCTTTATTAGATGCGGTTAATAGTATTCATCAATTAGGATTTATCCATAGAGATATAAAGCCTAGTAATATTATAATTTCTGAAGATAAACCTATACTAATTGATTTTGGATCTGCTATCAATTATAAGCTTAATAGAAAGAAGAAAATCTTATTAACTCCTGGCTTTTCACCGATAGAATTTTATTCAACTAAGGCAGAACAGGGAAAGTATTCAGATGTTTATAGTTTAACAGCAATCTTATATTATTTACTTACAGGAGTTATTCCCATAGAAGCCTCCAATAGAATTATTGAAGATGATTTAGAAGAGGTTAAGAGGCTTAATAATCAGATCTTAGATTCTTTAAATGATTTTATTATCCGCAACCTCAACCTTAATTTTGAAAGAAGAGATAAATCAATTACTTCCTTTAAGCTAAAGTTAAAGAAAGAATATTACAAATCTAAACTAATGGATTTTTTGAGTATAGAGAACAATTTAGTAAGTAGAATTTTTAATAAGTAGAGATTACAAAGTTATATAGATGATAATTTTTTAACCAAAGTACTTTCCTAAGAAGAATTTTTTCTAAGAAGTAGTTTGGAGTTTTACCCTGAAAAATATTTTTGCCTTTTACCTTAGCTTTAACTTGAATTTGAGTTATCAAATTTAATTCTAATAATAGATTTTATAACTTCGGTATTAATGTAATTTTTAGCTCGTATATAATGAGCCAAGACTAATTCAATAATAATTAATAAAATTAATAGTAATTCATATTAAATTAATAAGCTTTATATTCTTTTAATTTCACCTTCAGTAATAGCTATGTTTAAAAAATAAATAAATTCTGAAAATTTAGTATAGTAAAGTTGCAATTTGTTCATTTTGTGTTATAATAAGACCAGTATTTGAAAATAATACTTATCTTATTTACATATAATAGTTTTGAAATTATAGATTTAGTTAATAATAATAAACATAAATGATATTCCTTAATTTAGTGAGGTGAAGGATATTGCTGAAGGATTTCTTTGGGAAATCTAAGTATGTAACTGTAGAGAGAAAAGGTCAAAGCGTAAGAAAAGACAATAGAAAAAATAAAGAAGATAGGCGAGAGATGCCTGATGATTTGTGGACTAAGTGTAAAGAATGTAAAGATATTATCTTTAATAAAAAATTGGCTGAGAGTTTAAAAGTTTGTCCAAATTGTGGTTATCATTTTAGATTAACTGCTACTGAAAGATTATCATTATTAGTAGATGAGAATAATTTTGAAGAGTATGATGTAGATTTAGAGGCAGCTAATCCACTTGATTTTCCTAATTATGAGAAAAAGGTTAAAAAGTATCAAAAGCGAACAGGATTAAAAGATGCAGTAATTAGTGGAATAGGCAGCATAGATGGACATGCTGTTTCTTTGGCTGCTCTTGATTCTAGGTTCTTGATGGGGAGTATGAATTCCGTTGTGGGTGAGAAGCTTACTCTTGCTATAGAAAGAGCTATTGATCAGGAGATTCCTTTAGTTATTGTTGCTGGTGGTGGCGGTGGTGCTCGTATGTATGAAGGAATGCTTTCTTTAATGCAGATGGCAAAGACAAGTGCTGCTTTAAAAAGGCTGGATCAGGCTGGTGAATTATTTGTTTCTATATTAACTGATCCAACTTATGGTGGTATTTCAGCAAGTTTTGCTTCTTTAGGTGATATTAATATTGCTGAACCAGGAGCAAAGATTGGATTTGCTGGACCAAGAGTTATCAAGCAGACGATTAATCGTGATCTACCAGAAGGTTTTCAAACTGCTGAATTCTTATTAGAGCATGGCATGATAGATAAAGTAGTTAAAAGATCTAATTTGAAAGCAACCTTAGCTAAAATATTAGATATTCATTATCCAAATAATTTGAGAGGTGAACAAGATGCCTAATAATTATCTAGATTTTGAAAAACCTCTTATTGAATTAGAAGAAAAAGTGAATGAACTTAAGGAGTTTATGCAAGAAAAAGATATAGATTTAACAGATGAAATAGAGAGATTGAAGACAAGATCTGAAACATTACGAGAAGAAATATTTTCTCAGTTAGAGCCTTGGCAAATGTTACAGATTGCTAGACATCCAGAACGTCCAACTACACTAGATTATATTAATCTAGTTTGTGATGAATTTATCGAACTCCATGGTGATAGACAATTTGGAGATGATAAAGCATTAGTTGGAGGGATTGGAAAGATTGATGATATTCCTGTAACTATTTTAGGACATCAAAAAGGTAAGACAACTAAAGAAAATCTTGAGAGAAACTTTGGGATGGCACATCCTGAAGGGTATCGTAAAGCTTTAAGATTGATGAAACAGGCTGAAAAGTTTAATCGACCAATTATCGCTATAATTAATACTGCAGGTGCTTATCCTGGGCTTGGAGCTGAAGAACGTGGCCAAGCGGAAGCGATTGCAAAGAATATGATGGAGATGTCTGGAATTAGAGTTCCAATTATTGTAATTGTTGTTGGTGAAGGAGGTAGTGGAGGTGCTTTAGGTATAGGTGTAGGTGACAAAGTTTTAATGTTAGAATATACATATTATTCTGTTTGTTCGCCAGAAGCTTGTGCTGCAATCTTATGGAAAGATTCTAAAGAAGCAAAAACTGCTGCTAAAGCTTTAAAGATTACAGCTAAAGATTTAATTAACTTAGGAGTGGTGGATGATATTATATCTGAACCACCAGGAGGGGCACACAAAGATTACAAGCTTAGTGCTAAATTAATAAAAGAAGAAATTTTAAAAGAAATAAATTCGCTACAGAAATTTACTCCAGAGGAATTATTAGACATGAGATATAATAAGTTTAGAGCTATGGGGCAAATTAAAGAAAATGTAGAGAAAATTATAGATGAAACATAAAAAATTGACCTAAAGATTTAAGGAGGAGTTTATATGAAGAAGATAGCTGTGCTAACTAGTGGTGGGGATGCACCAGGGATGAACGCTGCTGTTAGAGCAGTAGTTAGAAAAGCGATTTATGATGGTGTAGAGGTAATAGGTGTAAATAGAGGTTATGCTGGAGTTATTGATGGTGATTTTGTAAAGTTAGATAAGAGTTCTGTTAGTGATATTATTCAACGAGGTGGAACTTTCTTACGCTCTGCACGTTGTGATGAGTTTAGAACTAAAGAAGGCCGTCAAAAAGCTGCTGAACAACTTAAAAAAGAAGGTGTTGAAGGTTTAATAGTTATTGGTGGAGATGGTTCTTTTACTGGAGCGATGCTATTAAACGAAGAGACTGGAATTAGAACTATTGGAGTTCCTGCTACTATTGATAATGATATTGCCTGTACAGATGATGCAATTGGATATGATACTGCAATGAATACTATTATTGACGCAATTTCCAAGATTCGTGATACAGCCAGTTCTCATGAGAGAGCTTTTGTTATCGAAGCTATGGGTCGTCATGCTGGATTCTTAACTTTAGCTGCTGGATTAGCTGGTGGTGCTGAATCCATCTTAGTTCCAGAGATGAAGTTTGATATGGATAAAGTTTGTGAGAATATTCAAGCTGGATATGAAGAAGGTAAGATTCATAGTATTATCTTAGTTGCTGAAGGTGTAGAGATGGATGGACAAGAATTCACTACAAATAGAGATGTTAATGAAAGTAATGCTTTCTTAATTGGTAAAGAAATTAATGAAAGAACTGGATTTGAAACAAGAGTTTCTATTTTGGGTCATATTCAACGTGGTGGCTCACCTACTGGTCGAGATAGACTATTAGCTAGTAGATTAGGAGCAGCTTCAGTAAATGCGCTATTGTCTGGAGAGACAAATAAGATGGTAGGGTTAATACATAATAAGGTTGAAATAGCAGAGATCAGAGATGCTATTGAGGGTAATAAAGAATTTGATGAAGAATTATATGAATTAGCTAACATTTTATCAATATAAATATTATTAAGAGGGTAAGTATTGAGGAGGGAATATTAATAATGAGAAAGACGAAAATTGTATGTACAATAGGTCCTGCAAGTGAGGATAGAGAAACATTATCTAAATTAATCGATGCAGGTATGAATGTAGCAAGACTGAACTTTTCCCATGGTGATTTTAAAGAACATGGTGCAAGAGTAAAAACAATTAGAGAATTATCTAAAGAGAAGGGTAAGCCAGTTGCAATTCTTTTAGATACTAAAGGTCCTGAGATTAGAACTGGTATGTTAGTAAATGATGAGAAGGTTATGTTAGAAAGAGGGCAAGAGTTTACTTTAACTACAGAAGATATTGAGGGAGATAATACCAGAACTTCAGTTACATATAAAGATTTACCTAAGGATATGAATGCTGGAGATACTATCTTAATTGATGATGGTTTAATTGGATTAAAAGTTAAATCAACTACTAGTACAGATGTTATTTGTGATGTAGTTAATGGTGGTAAATTAGGATCTAGAAAAGGTGTTAACCTACCAGGTGTTGCTGTTAATTTACCAGCTATTACTGAAAAAGATATTGCTGACATTAAATTTGGTATTGAGCAAGGTGTAGATTTTATTGCTGCTTCTTTTGTTCGTAAGGCATCTGATGTTTTAGCAATTAGAGAGATTTTAGAAGAAGAAGATGCAGATATTCATATCATTCCTAAGATTGAAAATCAAGAGGGTGTAGAAAATCTTGATGAAATCTTAGAGGTAGCAGATGGGTTAATGGTAGCTCGTGGTGACTTAGGTGTAGAAATTCCACCTGAAAAAGTACCAGCTGCTCAAAAGATGATGATTAAGAAATGTAATAAAGCAGGAAAGCCAGTTATTACTGCTACTCAAATGTTAGATTCTATGCAGAAGAACCCTCGTCCAACTAGAGCAGAAGCGAGTGATGTCGCTAATGCTATTTATGATGGTACTGATGCAACAATGTTATCTGGAGAGACTGCTGCTGGAGATTATCCAGTTGAATCTGTAGCAACTATGGCTAGAATTGCTATAGAAACAGAAAAACAATTAAAATATGCTCAATTAATGGATAGAGATGGATTAGAGTCTAGAAATACTATAACTGATTCTATTAGTTATGCAACTTGCAAAAGTGCTTATGAATTAGATGCTGCTGCAATTGTTACTAGTACTCAATCAGGATATACTGCAAAGATGGTATCTAAATATAGACCATCTACTCCAATTGTTGCAGTAACTCCTAATCAAAGAGTATTCAATAAATTAATTTTATCCTGGGGAGTTAAGCCTATTTTGGCTGATATTACAGAATCTACTGATGAAATGATTCAAGATTCTATTAATGCAACTCTAGAAGCAGGGTATGTTAATAAAGATGATGTAGTTGTAATTACAGCTGGAACTCCAGTTGGAGAAGCAGGTACAACTAATTTATTAAAAATTGAAGTTGCTAAATAATTTTGTATATAATATTCAAAGGTGTAGGAATTTAAATTCCTACATCTTTTTCTATTTTTTGAGGTAAAAGATTATATATCAGGGATAGCTAATATTTTCTTTACAAAATAGAATAGCGATTAACTACATAATTAAAGGTAATGATTCTCATTAATTGTAAACAACATTAAATAAATGGAGATTTAGTATTGGAAAGCTTCATGATTGAATTAATTTAGGGTCTAAATACTATATCGGTGCTTATACTATCTATTATCCTTTTACCATTTCTTAGATAACAGAATATTATAAGGATAATCTACTAAAGCAGTAGAAAAGATAGAAGTTATGGTCAAAGAAGTAGAAGAGAATACTAGAGTCAGTGTAGGAAAAACAGTTAAATTAATTCAAAATATAACATCAGATTTATAATAATGTGCAAGGGCTAGTGGAAAAGCTCTAAGATCAAATGTAAAATATTAACAATTTAATAAATTTGGTTATTAAAGTCGACCTACTGGAATATATTTGATTCTGGTAGGTCTGTTTTTGATTAGCTTATCTGAAAGTATTTTTGTATTATTTTTAAATCAGTTATATCAAATGTGATAAATATTTATTTAAAAAGCAATATTTATTAGAAAATAATGGATGAGTTTATTTATTATAATTATAGCTTATTTTTCTTATTTGATAAAAAGCAGGGATAAAAAGACTATAAATTACAGGATATAAATTCTAATTATGTATTTTTTATTTAAAAATTGCCTTGACATTTGTTAAAAAAACATTTATTATGTTTAGATGTGATATCCATTAATTTCATAAAAACAAAAATAATAGGATTTAAATAAAATTTATCAAGTAAACTGCTGGAAAGGAGGTGAATTTTAGAAGGCGGTATTATATAAGAATTAGTTTAATTTTATGTGAAACTAATTGTGATAACTTAATAAGTGATAAAATATGGGGAGGAATTTCAATTATGGGTTCGTTTTTTAGTCAGAAAAATAATAAATTATTAGTTATATCAGTATTGATGATAGGACTTTTGGCATTAGTAGGTTGTAGTGATGACGATGGTTCGCCTACATATAATGTGTCTGGTAAAGTGATCAAAGCTGATGGAACTGGAGTTGAAGGCATTAAGTTAAATGCAGGTAATAAAGTTGCTGAAACTGATACAGAAGGAAAATGGAGTTTTACAAGGGTTAAAGAAGGTGTTGAGATTACTCCAGTTGCTGGAGAAGCACAATCAGCTACTTTTTTTGAGCCGGAAGCATATGAAGTTAAATCAAATCAAGAAGATGTAGAATTTACAATGACTGGTGTAACTGGTGCAACTTATGTTGAAGGAATAGAGTATAAGGAAGATATAGATGAGACATTATTTATTATCTCTTTTGATAGAGATATTAGAGAAGCAGATGCTAGAAAAGATCTAAAAGAAGCTATTACAGTTGAGGGGTTAGATGGAGATTTTTCTGTTAATCTTTTAGCTAATGAAGAAGCAGCTACTTTCTTAGATTCTTTAGATGAGACAAATACAGATGATGGTGATGATGATACTGATTATTTGGAAGATAAGGTATTAATTATTAGAATCAATGGAAGAGTAGCAAATGAATTGAAGGTTATAATTGAAGATAACACTTTTGTTAATTATGATAAAGATGGTGAAGAAGGTAGTAAGCTTGGAGCTATTGAAACTGCTAAGTTAGGATTAAGCATTAATACTAACTTAGAGAGTATTCAAGAAGATATGGAAGATGATGGTGTAACTGGTATTGAAGCAGTTGTTACAGATATAGATAATACAGCTAATAAGGTATTTGTTTTACTTGATGAAGATGAATTGCCAGAAATAGTATTACCAACTGTAGAGAAGCTATACTCAGCTTTAAGAACAGTGGATACTGGGGCAGATATTATTTCAATTGCTGGCAAAGAAGATAATACTTCTACTTATCGAGTTAGTGAAGAAGATCTAATCGTAGTAAGAGCAGAAAATGGAAAAACTACTGAGTATAAGATAGAGATAGACCCAATGTATAAAGACAATACAGTAGAGTCTAGAGTTAATGTTGATGGAAACAAGTACTATACTGTAGATAACACTGCTAATGTAATTAGTAGTGGTACTGTAACAATCTCTTATAATGGAAAATTTGATATTTCAAAACTTGATTATGATAACGATTATAAAGATGTTATGTTCGTAGAAAAAGATTACGATGATGAATTTAGTGCTGATAAAGCAGATGATGTAAAGGATTTAGTGCCTGGAAATGAATACAAATTAGTAGTTAGATCAGCAATTGGAACAGTTAGAATTTATGATATAGAAACTGCAGAGCCATCTGATAATACTAATTTAATATCAGATGATATTAGAGAGTTAGCTATTGATAATGAAGCTAAAACAGTAGTGGTAAATACTAATGCTGCTGGAGTTGCATTTAATACAGTATTTGCTCCAGAAGATAATGCAATTCTTCCAAGTGAAGCAATTGTAGATGATGCTACTGTAACTATAACTGCTGCTGATGGAATTACTACTGCTGATTATAAGGTTGATGTAGTTCCTGCTATTACAGATGCAGTTATTGATGATGATGTAGCCAATGAAATTAATCTAACTTTCAGTGAAGAAGTTGGATTATCAGATAAGAGTGGATTTACTGTAAAGGTAAATGACACAGAAATAGCTATTAAGAGTATGCATAATAATTCAGAAGGTAATGGTGAAGAATATGCTACTTTAGTATTAGCTGAAGATGTAAAAGAAGATCAAATAGTTACTATAAGTTATGATGGTAGTGGAGATATTAATGCTGATGCTGATAATGATCCATTATTTGCTCATGTTAATTATCCAGTAACAAACAATGTTGATGCCCCAGATTTTGCTGATGCTATAGTGAGAGACAATAATCCATATAGCTTAGAAATTATCTTTGATATGGATTTAGATCCTTTAGTAGATGAAGATTATGAAGATATTGATGCATCTGATAACTTTACGGTAATGGTAAATGGTACAGAAGTTGAAATTAAAGCTGTAACAAGAGATGATATAGATACTTCTTATAGTGGTCAGGATACTATAACTTTGACACTTGTACAAAAAATTCTTGAAGATGATGATATTACAGTATCATATACTCCTCTTGAAGAATATGAATTTATTAGAGATATTGCTGAGGATCAAACAGTTGGGTTTGAAAACCAGGGTGTAGCTAATGCTGTAAATGCGCCAGATTATGAAATGATTCCAGTAGCTGTGACTGATAATAGAAATGATATGAGTCTAATAGATAATACTGTTACTGCTGATCAAGATGCAGTTCTAGTAGAATTGGATTCTAATGTAACTATAGATGGGGATGCAAATAAAGTTGCAGAACAATTTACAGTTTATCTTAATGATAAAGCTTATATTCCTAGTGATATTGATGTTAGTACTGGTGGAACTCGAATTCAATTAACTATTGATACTAGGATTTTAGAGGGAGAAAAGATTGAGGTAGCTTATATTCCTGGAAATAATGTTTATAATGATCAAGATGTTTTAGAAGATGGAAATAATAATGTAGCAAGATCATTTGCTGCAGGTTCTGGTGACTTCTCTACAAAAGGTAAGTCTGTTCCTAATAGAATTGAAGTTCCTGAATTGGAAACTGCAACAATCTTTGATGGAGCAGCTGATAAGCTTGTATTGGATTTTAATGCTAATGTAGAACTTTATAATGTTGTTGCTGCTGATCCTAATGCTTTTACAGTAAATAGTAGTCAAGGTGAAATAAATGTTATTGATGTTACTGCAGGTACAGATGCAGACCAGGTTGTTTTAACATTAGAAGAAGCTGTAGATGAAAATGCAAAAATTAATGACATTACAGTGACTTATGATCCTCAGTTTAGATCAGATAGTCCAGTAACTACTGATTTAATTGTAGATTCTACTGCTGATGATTTATATAATAGAGTACTGCCATTTATTGATGAAACTGTAGATAATCAAGTAAAAGTACCAACTGAATTAATTAATGCTATCGTTATTGAAGGAGATAGAAATCAGCCAGATATAATTGAATTAACCTTCAATGATGATATTAAAGAAGTTAGTAAAATTGTTAATGATGCTCAGGAAAACATATTCTATGTTGATTATTCAGGTGGGGTAAGAGATAGTAAAGATCCTGAAGAAATAACTGTAACAAATGCTACAGTAAGTGGAGAGAAAGTTATCTTAACTTTAGATGATTATGTTGCTGGAGAAGATGAATTTACTTTACACTATATAGAAAATGTTATTAAAGATGTAGATGGTGATACTGTAGTTGATTTTGATGGTATTGGATTTGATCCTGATGCTACTTCTACCATTGACTTAGCTAATGGCGATAATATTGGTCTAAATGATGTTGAAGAATTATACATTACTGGTGGTAAAGCAACTAATCCACATACAATTCTATTAAACTTAAACAAAGTGATCGCTATTGATCAAGATGATCCAGACTTTGGTTTTGATGCTAGTTATGGAGATGACTTTGCTGATGATAACTTTAAAGTATATTTTGGTAGCCAAGAAATTAAGGTTACTAATACTCAGTTGAAGAAAACTGGTCAGCCAGAAGAGCAAATTCTTCTTACTCTTAATAAGCCAATCACTGTTGACTCTGGTAATGTTACAGTAAGTTATGAATTTGTTGCTGGTGCTGATCAAGATCATATTGATAGTAAGATTACTGATGGTAGACACAATTATCTTGAAAATGATAATTTAGATAGTAATAAGATTAATAAAAATGTACCAATCGAAAGTTTAGACTTTGCTTCTTTTGAAAGTGCTATAGTTGAAGATAATACTTCAAATATAATTAGCTTGACATTTACTGATAGTGTTATCAATACTCCAACTGTTGATAGTATTGATGTAACAGTAGGTGGTAGCTCTGCTACTATATCTAATGTAAGAGCTAGCGGTAATAATGTAAGTATTACATTAGATGAAAAGGTTAAAGAAGATGCTTTAGTTCAAGTAAGCGGTATATTTGAATTTGTAGCAAATGATGTTGAGCTTAGTAATGAAGCGGTTGTAAATGAAGTAGAAGGAGCAAAAGTTGCTAGTGCTGTAGTTGCAGATAATGCTTCTGATAAAGTAGTTGTAACATTTGAAGAAAAAACCAATATAGATGATGCAACTGGAAATGACACTTCTGTTCAAAGAGTAAGTGGTGTGAGTGATGAAGATCTTATTAGTGACTTCAAAGTAGCAATTAATGGAAATAATACTACTATCACTGCTGTGAATATAAGTGCTAATAAATTAACATTAACTCTTGATAGAAAAGTTGAAGAGACTGCAAGTGTAACATTAGATTACACTAATAATGATCATTTACAAGATCAATATGGAAATCTTGCAGTGGTTGATGCTAGTGTTGCTGCTTTTGCTGTAGCTAACGAAGTAGAAAATGATCTAGCAATAGATTATGATAGTGAGACTACTTTAGTTAATGATACTGCTAATGATAGTGCTGTTGTTACAGTGCCAATGACTCAAGCTATAGAATATCAAGGAAATAGTGATGATATTAATAGTCTAGACTTAAAGGTATATACTGTAAATGATGGTACTGCATTACCTATTAACACTATTGAAGTTGTTGATAGTGGAAGAACCCTTAAGATTACATTAGCAAATGCAGTAACTAAAGAAGATGGTAACTTAACTGCTTACTATATCTCTAATCCAGATAATAATTTAGTTACTATTGCTAAAGATGCAGTTGAGACATTCTCAGTTCATGTTCAAAATACTTTAACTGAGGAGTAATCGGATTTACAAAAAATAAATAGTTTAACTATTTTCCCCGTATCTTAGTTGATGCGGGGTTTTTATATGGAAAGCGAGATTCCTGCCTACGCAGGAATGACGAAAGAAGGCAGGGAATATACTGTGATTTAGAATGAGAGGAATACCCTATAAAGTATCATTTCGATTGAATCGGAATACCCTATAAAGTATCATTTCGGTTGAATCGGAATACCCTATAAAGTATCATTTCGGTTGAATCGGAATACCCTATAAAGTATCATTTCGGTTGAATCGGAATACCCTATAAAGTATCATTTCGGTTGAATCAGAATACCCTATAAAGTATAATTTCGGTTGAATCGGAATACTCTATAAAGTATCATTTCGATTGAATCGGAATACCCTATACAGTCATTCCGGTTGAAACGGAGTGGAATACCGGAATCTTGATTGTAGAATAAAAGAGATATTTTTACTTGTGTAACTAAAAATGATAATAGAGGGAGTTAAGATAAAATGAGAAGGTCATATGCATATATGATGACAAATAAAAACAATACTGTGTTATATATAGGCGTCACTAATAATATTAAAAGACGAGTATATGAACACAAAGAGAAATTAGTAGATGGTTTTACAAAAAAGTATAACTGTAGCAAATTAGTATGGGCAGAAGAATTTAAAACTATGGAAGAAGCTATTCAAGCAGAGAAGAGAATGAAAAAGTGGAAAAGAGAGTATAAAGAGAATTTAATAAAAGAACTTAATCCTGATTGGAATGATCTGTATGATTATTTTTAGTTAGAATTTTAAGCTAATATGATCTAGAGGAAGAGATACTATAATTTTGTTTCTAGAGAAGTATAATGTTCCAATTTTATTTGTGGAAGAAAAGCGAGATTCCTGCCTACGCAGGAATGACGTTTATACAGCCATTCCGGTTGAAATGAAGTGGAATGCGGGTTATACAGTCATTCCGGTTGAAACGAAGTGGAATACCGGAATCTTGATTGTAGAAGAAAAGATATACTTTGATTCTAGTTGAAATAAATTTAATATCTTAATAAATATCATTTCCAAATTATTCTTTTAATACCAGTGGGATTGATGTATAATAATTAATAGTAAAAACTAGATTAAATAACATAATTTATAATTATTAAAAAGTGTTATATTAAAAATATTAACTAAAGGTTGGTGGCATGACTATGAGAAAAAAAAGGAAGTTATTTTTACTACTAGTTATAATGTTGATGTTAAGCTCTGCTTGTTCTGATGGTAATAGTGTTAAGGAGTTCAGTTTAGAAATTAAGTTAGAGGGAGAAGGGATAGTAACTCCTACTGAAGGGATACATACATATAAGAAAGGTACAGAAGTTACTTTAACAGCCGAAGGTAAAAACGGTTGGCAATTTGAACAGTGGAAAGGAAGTCTAAATGCTACTAATAGTCCTAATACAATTGTAATTGATAGCGATATGACTATTATTGCCAAGTTTTCTAAAAAAGATTATCTGTTAAAAAAATATAGATTTGATCAGTCAGAGGATAAAGTGGTAGATTTAGGAGTACTTAATAATAATGAGGAAGTTATTGTGGCTATTACTCCATTAAACTTAAATCCTGAGAGTAATAAGATATATAGTTCTAAGCTAGATATAAACTATACTAATGAAATTAAGCAAAATTTAATTTCAACTACGAAGATACAACAAGTAGCTAGTGGTTTTTCAGATCAAGCTCTAATGGATACTAAGATGAGAAACTTAGAAGATCAATTTTTGCAAGAAAGGTTAGAGAATAAAAATAGAAAGTCTTACATACAGGATATTAACAGTTCATATCAGTTAGGTGAGAGTAGAGAGTTTTATGATGGGATTTATGAAAGTTTAACAGCTAATTTAGAGAAGGTCAGTGATCGAGCATTAATTTACGTAGAAGAAGGATATAATATGAGTCAATCTGAGTTAGACACTATAGCAGAAGAATTTGATAATCAGATTTACGATACTGATATGAGTTATTTCGGTAGAAATAATGGTAGTATCTATGATTGGGATAATAATGGCAAGTTAATTATTTTAATTACAGATATGAGTGATTATTTTACTAAGACAGCCAAGCTTAATTCTAAGACTCTAATGGGCTATTTTTTCTCTAGAGACTTTTATAGTAGAGAAGATAAAAACACTTCTAACGAAGCAGATATGATATATATTAATTATCAGGTTTTAGAAAAGATTAAAAATGGAGAGTATAGAATGGATGATTTACTAGGAACTATAGCTCATGAATTTCAACATCTAATTTATTTTGTAGAAAAATATGAAGCTGGACGAGTAGGTAGTCTAACCTTGCCAGAAGATCAGTGGATTAATGAAGGTTTTGCTAGGTTAGCTGAGTATTTAGGTGGGTATAGTAGTATTGCTAATGATACTCAGATAAACGAAGATTATTTCTCCTATCCAAAGAATGAGTCCTTGCTATATTGGGGAGGAAAATTAAGTGATTATGGGATTGCTAAGATATTTACTTTTTATCTATATCAACGTTTAGGTGCTAATATACTTAAAGAGATAAATTCTAGTTCTCAAGATGCAATGACAGTTATCTCTGAAGAGTTGGGGGAAGATGGAGATTTTGTTGATTTATTATTAGATTGGATGATTACAAATCAGATTTATGATTATACTGGGCTAGATAGTAAATATACTTACCCAACTGATTTAGGGGCAAAGCCTAGTATAGAAGAGATAACAGCTTCAACCTCTATTCAATTTGTTGTTAATTCTAATGCAGTTAAGTATTTTAGAATAAAAGGTGCTGGTAAAGAGGTTGAATTAAATTTAGAATTAGCAGAAGATACAGGGATTGTTATTTATAAATAAGGAAGATTTTATTTGAAGTGTTAATGTTATGAAGAAGGGTGATAGAAATCTGACTATATTATAGTAATTAGTTATTTGTTTAGTTTTATAATCATCTATAAAAGGTATATCTATATTATTCTAGAATTTCTATATTAGATAGATGATAGAGTTACTATGGTCTTGGATTCATTCTAGGGCCTGATCTTTAGTTTATCCTTTAAGAGGGTCCAGGTCATGCTTTGATACTAATTTTTAGGGGAAGATAACTACTATCTACTATTTTATACGCAATGTTGATCGTGGTACTACCGAATCGACTTGGCATAACCACGATCTTCTATATTAATTACGCAATGTTGATCGTGGTACTACCGAATCGACTTGGCATAAAGCTTCCTTTGAAACTAATAAGTCATTTTATGAGTTTTTTATTAACTATAATGATAGATAAGAGTTGATTGCTGAAGAAAATAAGGTGTCTGCTATTCTTTTAAAGCTTTATTTTAAGAAGGTTACCCTAGGATATGGAATTAGTAAAGAAAGCAAATAACCAAATATGAAGGCGCTTAATTAGAATTATGGTGATGAATGCTTAGATATTATTGTGATCCTTAATTCTAATGAAATAATTTAAAATAAAGGTAAAAGGGTTAGTTATATAACTAACCCTTTTACCTTTATTTTAAATTATTATTTAAGGCAAAGCTTAAAATTATCTTAAGCAGAGGGGGATTATTATGAATAGATTGTATACTAGAAATCAAAAAAATAATAGAAATAATTTTTTAAGAGATTCGGATAATAGATTTAAGTTATCGGATATGATTTTAGAAGCTTCTATGGATGCTTTTTTGGTAGTAGATTTAGAAGGAGAGATTTTAGAGGTTAATGAAGTTTGTGTAAATCTTTTAGATTATTCTCCATCTGAGATAATAGATATGAATATTAAAGATCTTAATATTTGTAGGAGTCAAGAAGAAATTAAAGAGTATTTGAATCAAATTAGAGCGAAAGGAATAGATAGATTTGAAACACAATGCTCTCTTAAAAATGGGGAAGTTAAAGAATTAGAGATAAGTGCTATTTTTATTGATAACTTTGAAGTTCCAATAGTTAATATTTTTATTAGGGATATCACCCAGAGAAAACATAGACAATATCAATTAGAAAAGGCATATCAGGAGAATAAAGAATTTTTGGATGAATTACGTAAGCAAAATAATAGAATTAATACTATTTTACAGACTTCAATGGATGCTTTTTGGGTAATGAATACTGATGGAGATATATTAGAAACTAATGAAGCATTTTTAAATTTATTTGGGTATTCATTATTAGAAATAATGAATATGAATATTAATCAATTAGATGTTAGTAAAAGTAAAGATCAACTTAAAGAGAAATTAAAGGAAATTCAGAGAAAAGGAAGAGATCGATTTGAAAGTAAATATCAACTTAAAAATGGAGAGATTAGAGATTTAGAGATCAGTGTTACTTATGTAGATTGTTTAGATCAATCTATATGTTTGGAAGAAGCTATCTTTGAAGTCTTTGCAAGAGATGTTACTGAGAGAAAGCAGAAAGAGGAAGAATTAAGGAGAACTCAAAAACAACTTATAAGATCAGAAAAGATGGCTGCTTTAGGGAGACTTGTAGCAGGAGTAGCCCATGAAATAAACACACCAATTGGTATTGGAGTAACTGCTATTTCTCACCTTGTTGAAAAGACTGAAGAGATCATAAAACTTTATAATGAAAATAAGATGAAACGTAGGGATTTAGAAAATTTCTTTAAGTCTACTATGGAGACTGCTAAAATAACTTTAAGAAATTTAAATAATGCTTCTGAACTAACAAATAATTTCAAGCAATTTGCAGCAGATCAAACAGATAATCAGAGAAGAAAGTTCAAAATGAAATATTTATTAAATGAGATAATGATTAGTTTAAAGCCTAAATTCAAGAATACTAAGCATGATGTTGTGATTTATTGTGATGAAGATATTGAAATAACCAGTTATCCAGGGGCTATTTCGCAGATTATTACTAATTTAACCTTAAACTCGTTAATCCATGGTTTTGAAGAGCAGAAAAAAGGCAAGATTAAAATTGAAGTAGTCGAAGAGGAAGATTTAATTAAGATTATATATAGTGATAATGGAAAAGGAATTTCAGAAGAGAATATGGATAAAATATTTGAACCTTTCTTTACAACTAAGCGTGGGAGGGGTGGAACAGGACTAGGCTTAAATATAATATATAATTTAATAAATAATTTTTTAGGTGGAGAAATAGAATGCAATAGTAAATTAGCTAGTTATACTGAATTCATAATTAAATTACCTAAAAAATCAAAAATTAGTAACAATTAACTAACAAATTGCTTGTTAAAAGCTATGATATCGACTAATTATAAAAAGTATTGTTTTAAATAATATATTAATATACTATTTAAAAATTCTAAAAAAGGAATTATATAGTCGAAACTAGAATTAATATATTAAAAACATATAAAATTATCTTGAATAATAGAGATTTGTTATTTGTGAAATTAGTATCTAAGATATATATTTATATAATGACAGCTCAATTAAATGTTAGATAGATTAATTCTTAAAGAGGGTGACTATGTATGGAGATAAAGGTGAGTAATAAAGATGATATAAAGGTAATTAAACTAATAGGTGATTTTGATGGTTTATATGCTGATAAGGCTAGAGAAGAAATAATGCCTATTATTAAGCCGGATATAAAGCTAGTTTTTGACATGAGTAAGTGTAAGTATATTTCTAGTGCAGGATTAAGGGTTCTTTTAATAATTGCTAAGAAGCTTAAATCTGTAGAAGGATGTGGAGTTATTACTAATTTATTAGAGGAGGTCGAAGATGTGATGGAGATAACTGGCTTCAGTCATATGCTTAACATTTATGATGATCTTAATGAAGCAATAAATTATGTTAAAAAAGGAGAATAAATTATGTTACGTGTAGATACATATCCGACTCATGAGTATGAAGGTATAAAAATTCGCCGTGGTAAAGCTTTACCTTTTGGTGCAACAATAGTTCCTGGAGGGGTTAACTTTTCCATATTTTCAAAGCATGCAACCTCATGTGAACTTGTTCTTTTTAAAAAGCATGAGCAAGAGCCTTATGCTATTATTCCTTTTCCAGATGAGTTTAGAATAGGAAATGTCTTTACCATGATGGTCTTTGATATTAACCATGAAGATATAGAATATGGTTACAGAATGGATGGACCATATAAACCTAAAGAAGGGCATCGTTTTAATAAGAATAAAATATTACTAGATCCTTATGCTAAAGCAATAGCAGGTAGAGAAGAATGGGGAGAGGAACCAGATTGGGATAAAGAAGTTCAATATCGATCTAGAATAGTATTAGATGATTTTGACTGGCAAGGTGATAAATCTTTGGAACGAGATATGAAGGACTTAATTATATATGAGGCTCATGTGAGAGGTTTTACTAGACACTCTTCTTCTAATGTTAAATACCCAGGAAGTTTTGCAGCTATTAGAGAAAAGATACCTTATTTAAAAGAGCTAGGGGTAAATTGTATAGAACTTTTACCTGTTTTTGAATTTGATGAGTTTGAACATTCAAAAATTTCTGAAGAGACTGGGGAAAGGTTGATGAATTATTGGGGGTATAGTGCAGTAGGTTTTTTCGCTCCCAAAGCAGGTTATGCAGCAACAGGCAAATATGGAATGCAGGTTGATGAGTTCAAAAATTTAATAAAAGAGCTTCATGAGAATGGGATTGAAGTTATTTTAGATGTAGTATTTAATCATACTGCTGAAGGAAATGAAAAAGGTCCCTATATATCTTATAGGGGAATAGATAATAAAACCTACTATTTATTAACCCCAGATGGATCTTACTATAACTTTAGTGGTTGTGGTAATACCCTTAATTGCAATAATCCTATTGTTAGAAATATGATATTGGATTGTCTAAGGTATTGGGTTTCTGAATATCATATAGATGGATTTAGATTTGATTTAGCATCAATTTTATCAAGAGATCAAAAAGGGGCTCCAATGGTGAATCCTCCTTTGTTAGAGACCTTAGCCTATGATCCTATTTTAGGGAAATCTAAGTTAATTGCCGAGGCATGGGATGCAGGTGGCTTATATCAGGTAGGTTCTTTTCCAGATTGGGGTAGATGGGCAGAGTGGAATGGACAGTATAGAGATGATGTAAGAAGATTTTTAAAAGGAAATGGTCAGATGGCGGGTAGAATAATTCAAAGAATTCAGGGTTCACCTGATCTTTATAATGATAGAGGTCCTATAGCATCAGTTAACTTTATTACTTGTCATGATGGTTTTACATTAATGGATCTTGTTTCTTATAATAGAAAACATAATAAGGCTAATGGAGAAAATAATAGAGATGGTTCTGATGAAAATTACAGTTGGAATTTTGGTCATGAAGGAAAAACTGATAATCCAGAGATAAAAAGAAATAGGATCAAGCAGATTAAGAATGCAGTAACAATTTTATTACTAAGTCGAGGAGTACCAATGTTATTATCTGGAGATGAGTTTGGAAATACCCAATTTGGGAATAATAACGCTTATTGTCAGGATAATGAAATATCATGGTTGAATTGGGAGCTTTTAGAGGAGAATAAAGAAATATTTGAATATTTTAAACAAATGATATCCTTTAGAAAGAGGCACCCAGTTTTAAAGACAGAACACTTTAGAACTGCTTATAATGCTTCAGGATATCCTGAAATTTCGTGGCATAGTCAACAGGCTTGGAACTTTGATTTTAGTGCAGATACTCTTACTTTAGCAGTAATGTTTGCCGGAGCAGCTGAAGAGTACAATACTAAAGATGATCAATTTATTTATGCGGCAATAAATATGCATTGGGAATTGCATGGTTTTGAATTACCAGAACTTCCTGAAGATAAAAACTGGTATGTATTTGCTAATACTGGTATGAATTCTCCAGAGGATATTTGGGAAGAAGGTCAAGAGAAGAAGCTTAATAAGCAATCTGAAGTATTAGTTGCTTCAAGGTCAATAATAGTATTGATAGCTAAGTAATTGTTCAGAGGTTTATCTACTAATTAATTTAAAGGATAAGATTAATTAATAATTTAGAATTAGCCAGATTTCTCTGATTTTTGTTATTAACGCCAGGTGTGCTAAATAAGATTAAATTAAAGGGTAATTAGTAGTATAGAAAATTTAAAGAAGGATGATTAAGATGAAAAGTTTGAAGGCACCTGCAACTATGAAAAATCTTGATTTAATGATCGGATTTATCATGGATAAAGTAAAAAAATTAGATTTAGAAGACAAGAAATTAATCTTTAATCTGAGGTTAGTTTGTGAAGAAGCTTTATCTAATATTATTAATTATGCATATTTAGATAAAGATGAGACTGGTGAAGTAAAAATAAGCTTTGATATGGATACTCAAGAGGGGAAATTAGTTCTAGAAATAGTTGACTATGGAGTTTCTTTTAATCTAGTTGAATATGACCCTCCCAAGTTAAAATCTTCTATAGAAGAACAGAAGATTGGAGGCTTTGGTATTCATCTAATTAAAACTTTGATGGATGAAGTCAAATACAAAAGAGAAGCTGGAAGAAATATATTAACTTTAGTTAAATTAATTGATGTCAACTGATAAATAATTATATAAAGTTTGATTTCTATTTCTTGGGAAGGTGAAGGTATTGAAAGCAGATAAGAATAAGATACTATTCAATTTTGAAGATAAGAATAATATTTTTGAAAAAGAAATTTTCTTTGGCTCAGAAGACCAAGATAGTGAAATATTATTTGCTCCTGAAGATAAAGAAGAAATTAAAAAGGATAAGGCATCTAAATGGAAGATATTAATTGTTGATGATGAAAAAGAGATTCATAGGATAACAGAGCTTGTATTAAATGATGTTGATTTTGAGGGGAAGGGTATTGAATTTATTAATGCTTATTCAGCTAAGCAGGCTAAAGAGATAATAGATAGTGAATCGGATATAGCAGTAATTTTACTTGATGTTGTAATGGAAAATGAAGACTCTGGTTTGAATTTAGTAAAGTATATTAGAGATGATTTGAAAAATAATTTAGTTCAAATTATCTTAAGAACTGGTCATTCTGGACAAGCACCAGAAAGAGAGTTAATTAAAGCTTATGATATTAATGACTATAAGGAAAAAACAGAACTAACATCTCAAAAATTATATACTACAGTAATGACCTCTTTAAGATCTTATTATAATTTAAGAAAATTAAAAGAAACTGTAGCTACAAAAGAGAGAATAGAGAGTGAATTAGAAATAGCTAGTAAGATTCAAGTTAGTATGCTTCCTAGATCTTTTCCCCCTTTTCCTAATAGTGATGAATTTGATATCTTTGCTAGTATGGAACCTGCTCGACAAGTAGGAGGGGATTTCTATGATTTCTTCTTTATTAGTGATAATAAGCTTTGTCTTGTAATTGGAGATGTTTCGGGGAAAGGTATTCCAGCAGCAATATTTATGGCTATAACTAAGACTCTAATTAAAAGCGAAGCTTTAAAGGATATTTCACCAGCTGATATTTTTTATAATGTCAATAATGCTTTATGTAAAGATAATGATGAATCCTTATTTGTTACAGCTTTTATAGGTATACTAGATTTAAGAACTGGAGAATTTGAGTTTGCTAATGCAGGGCATAATGCTCCTTTGATTTGCCGGGATAATAATGAATGTAGATATTTAAAATCTAAGGATACATTTATTCTAGGCATAAATGAAGATTTTAAATATAAGACTGAAACTACTCAATTTAATCCTAATAATGTTTTAGTATTATATACTGATGGTGTAACTGAGTCGAGAAATAATGCTAAAGAACAATATTCTAATCAGAGGTTACAGGAATTACTATCTGAATTAGAAGATAAGGATGTAAATAATATAGAAAAGGTAGTCAAAGATGATTTAAGGAGTTTTACTAAAGGAGCCCATCAATTTGATGATCTAACAATGTTAATACTAAAGTTTAATAGAACTAGTGATATATAAAATAATATTAGATTGATTAAAACTATTTGGATTTTAGATGAGTATTTTAAAGCTACTAAGAGATTTAAATCTCTTAGTAGCTTTTTTTAGTGTGATTACAAAATTATTTAAACTTACTAAATAATATCTACAGTGTGACGAGGGGAATATATAATTGAGTTGCTATAAAAGGAAAATTAGAGAAGGAAGTAGATTTATCTTTGATTTTTTTGTGCTTCTACTTTTCTTTATACATATTCATATCAACAATTTTAATTAAGTGATTCTATAATAAAGGACTAAACCCCTCTTTTTAGTATTAATTACTATTAAGAATTATTTATAATTCAAAAAATAAAATTTATGAGTTTAATAGCAGCTATTTTAGTTTTTTAAAATAAAATATAATATATTAGTAGCATATTTAGAAAAGTTATCTAAGATCAATGTGTACTAAGGAATTTTATAAGTCAGATAGGGAATAAATAAGATAGAATCATAGATATAAAGGAGGTCTAAAGTATGCTAATAGGTGAGGTTTTAAATAAAGTAGCAAAGGAGAAGGAAGGAAAGGTTGTAGCAAGTTGTGAGAATAATAAGCTTACTTATAATGAGTTAGAGAAAAAGACAAATCAATTAGCAAAAGGAATAATTGATTTAGGAATTAATGTAGAAGATATGGTAAGTATTTTATTACCAAATAGTATCGATTTTTTAATTGCTTATTTTGGAATTATTAAATCAGGGGCTACAATGGTGCCTATAAATATAATGTATAAGTCACCTGCTATAGAGTATATACTCAACAACTCAGAAGCTAAAGTATTAATTACCTCTCGTGATTTTTTAGAAAAGGTTCAAGGGTGTGATTTAGAATATCTAAAAGAGATAATAATTATTGAAGAAGAAAGAGTAGAGGGGTATAAAAATTTAAGAGATTTCTTTAAGGGAGACAGCTCTTATCATAAGGTAGAGAGTTTATCCCCAGATAATGTAGCAGCTTGTCTATATACATCTGGTACTACAGGTGATCCTAAAGGTGCTATGTTAACACATAAGAATTTAGTGTTTGATACAGAGTCTTCAATAGAACATTTAAAGGTTGATAGTACAGGTCGTTATCTATGTGTTCTACCGATGTTTCATGCCTTTGCAGAGACTGTTTGTATGTTAATGCCTGTATTTTTAGGAGCAACTATTATAATTATGAAGAAATTCTTACCGGAACAAGTTTTAAAGACTATTCAAGAGAAGAATGTAACATTTTTTTCAGGTGTACCTACAATGTATATAGCTTTGTTAAACGTTAGATATAAGGAAAAGTATGATTTATCTCATTTAGAGTTGTGTTTGTCTGGTGGAGCAGCAATGCCAGTTAAAGCGATGGAAGATTTTGAAGATATCTTTAATGTTACAATTGTGGAAGGAGATGGACCTACAGAGGCTTCTCCAGTTGCCTATGTAAACCCAGTTAATGGTACTAGAAAACCTGGATCAGTTGGTATAGCTATCCCTGGTGTAAAGGTTAGGATTGTTGATGAAAATGATAAGGAAGTATCTCGTGGAGATATTGGAGAGATTGCAATTTATGGTGATAATGTAATGAAGGGATACTTTAAAAAAAATGAAGCTACTGCCAAAGTGTTACGAAATGGATGGCTTCATACAGGAGATATGGGCAAGATGGATGCTGAAGACTATATCTATATTGTTGATAGAAAAAAGGATATGATAAATGTAGGGGGTCTTAATGTTTATCCTCGTGAAATTGAAGAGTATTTATATACAAATCCCAAAATAAGGGAAGCTGCTGTAGTTGCTATGATAGATGAATTAAGGGGAGAGGTTCCAAAGGTTTTTGTTGTTTTAAAAGATGGTCAACAAGCAACGGAAAGGGAGATAAGAATATATTGTAAAGATCATTTTGCTAACTATAAGATTCCAAAGAAGGTTATCTTTATAGAAGAGTTACCAAAGAATGCTACTGGAAAGATAGATAAGAAGGTTTTAAGAGAAATCTAAGAAGTAATTTAGAATAATAGAATAAGTTTAAATAAGAGGTAAGTGTAAATATTTACACTTACCTCTTATTTATGGAGACTAATATATTTTAATTTAAAATTTAATTTTATGAGCATAAAATTACAGTAACGAGTGACTAGTAACAGATTACAAGTTAACTTATTTATTATTTATAGAAGTATCGTAATATCTTCTATAGCTCCTTATTTTAGTTTTATTCTAATGCTGAATATATAGATGCTTTACTTAGCTAAATATGAAGAGTATTCTTTTCTTAGTTCATGCAGATAATTAAGTTTATCTAGAGATTTCTTCTCATCTTTTATAGCTATAGCTACTATTATAGATTCAACTAAAGCTATTGGAGCAACCATTGAGTGGAATTCCCATACTTCACCACGGTCAACATATAGGACAATATCACTTCTATCAACCATTTCAGATACAATTAAATCAGTTATTAGAATAATTTTAAAGCCAATTTTTTCTGCATAGTCTAAAATCACTTTGGTTTCAGCTAGTACTTTAAAGAAAGCAAAGATGATTACTGTATCTTCTTGAGTTATATTGATTAGACTTTCAAATATTTCTTTTCCACTTTTAGCTATCTTTCTGATATTTAATCCAAATCTATTCAAGCGAAAAGAGAATAAATCAGCTATACTTTCTGTTGGCCCTGGAGAGAATGTATATATGTTTTTAGCTCTTAGTATAGCATTTATCGCTTTATTAAACTCCTCTTTAGACAGATTTCTAGAGGTATTGTTAAGGTAGTTAATAGATCTATTTATTATTGTGCTAGGGGCTTCTTTATCAGTAATTTCATCTAATATAGATTCCATTTTATTGGCAGGTGTTATTTCAAATGTATTTTTTAAATGATCTTTAAACTCTTTAAATCCTGAAAAACCAATAGATTTACAGAATCTTGATATTGTAGCTATACTAACCTTAATCTCTTTTGATAGTTCGTGCAAAGTCATATATGGAATAACCTTCACATTTTTGCAGAAAAAATCTGCGATCTTTTTCTCACTTTTAGATAGATCTTCTATATTTATATCTATACCATAAATTTTCATAATTATCAGTCCTCCTCAATGATTTGTGTTAAGCTAATGTGTTTTGTTAGTTCATTATTTAATATAGGTGATTATAATTTAACTGTAATTAATACAAGGTCTAAAGCTATTATTATTATAATGTATAGAATATAAAATGTAAATTTTTTTACATAAAAAAATAATTTTAAAAAAATTTACATTACATTAACATTTAGTTTATATCTTTTTAACATTTAGGTCTTATAATACAAATTGAAACTAAGGTTATTTCTCAACAGGGAATAAATAAAGTATAGTTTTCAATAATTATAGTTGATTAAGAAGTTGCTAATATGATTAATAGCCTTATTTTTTAGATTTAAAATATCTATAAGGTATGTAAAATTAAAAGGGGAGATGATTAATTATGAAGACTAATTCTAAAAAGAGAGTTTTGACTCAGTCACAAAAAACGATGGTTTTTATCTTGTCTATGGCTTTATTTGGAATGGCGGATTTAATTACTGAAATAGTTCCAGAGTTTGCAATTGGACCTATCGAATTTTCTGTTTCTTATTTTGCTTTTATACCATTGGTGTTATGTATACTTTTTGAGCCATTGTATGCTGCGTTAGGTGCTTGTTTTGGTGAAGTTATCTTTGCAGATTTATTAATGGGTGACTTTGGTGGCTTAGGTGAGTTAGAAGGTTTTATAGAATTAGCAATAGGATTATATATTGCAGGTTTATTGGTAAAAGACCCCAAAAATCGTAGACAAATTGCGATTGCAGTACTTGTTGGTGTAGGAGTTGACCAGATGCTTAGTTCTATAGTTGATATTTCTAAGGTATGGATTGGGATCGAAGAGTTAGAGGCTATTCCGGGGCTTCCTAAAAGTATACTGCTTTTAGAAGGATTAAGTTTTATAAATGAGATGGTAATTACAGGTGTTATATTTGGCTTAATACCAACTTTATACCTAGTTCCTAGATTACATGGTAAGATTGAGCCATTACTAGGAATAAAGCCTCGTACAGAGCTTGAATCTACTTCTATGTTGGAGCTTCTTACTCCAAAGCTAATTGTTAGCTCAGTATTATTTGCCTTTATTGCAGCTATTTCAGAATTTATGTCTGAAATGGATATTAATTTTGGGGTGTGGGAACCTGAATTTTTAGATAAATATGGGCAAGGATTTATTTGGGTTGGAATATTAGCAGCAGCTGTCTTCCTTGCTGGTGTTATAATCTTTATGATGAACAGTAGAAATAAAAAAGCAGTTACTGAATAGTTAGATTTGGATGAATAATTTATGTCTGTTTATTGATTAAATAAAGTAAGTAGAGGAGAGTAAAAAAGTGAAGGAAATAATAAGAGTGGAAGATTTGACTTTTAAATATCCAGGTGCTGATGAAGATGTATTAGATAATGTCAACCTTAAAATTAATCAAGGTGATTTTGTAGCGATTATTGGGAGCAATGGTTCTGGAAAGACGACTCTTTGTAAGACTTTTAATGGATTGATTCCTCATTATCATGTAGGTGATTATGAAGGGAAGGTTATTGTTGGAGGTAATGATACCCTTGAAATACCAGTCTCTAAATTGGCTCAAAAGGTAGGTTATGTATATCAGAATTTTGAAGATCAGCTAGTACGTCCTACTGTTTATGATGAAGTTACCTTTGCTCCTTTGAATTTTGGATTTGAGGATTATAAAAAAAGAGGAGAGTATGCAATTGAGCTATTAGGATTAGAGTCGATTAAGGATAAATTCATCTGGGAATTAAGTGGAGGGCAGAAACATTTGGTTGCTTTGGCAGGAGTATTGGCACTAGATCCAGAGATAATTGTTATAGATGAGCCTGTAGCCCAGCTTGATCCTGCAAATGCAATAGAGATTTATGAAAAACTAAAATATTTAAATGAAGAACATGCTAAGACCATAATTGTTATTGAGCATCATACTGAATTTATTGGTGACTATTGTAAGAGTGTAGTGATGATGGGAAAAGGCTATGTGGCATGGCAGAAGCCTGTGAAGAAAGCTCTATCTAGGGTAGAAGAACTGAGGGAGAAGAATATTTTCCCACCTCAAGTAACACAGGCTGTTTATGAATTATCTCAAAAAAGCTATAGATATCCGATTACTCTAGATGAAGGAGTATCATATTTTTCTGATATCTCTAAGCCAGTATTTACAATGGCAGCAAAGAAGTCTTCTAGAAAGAAAATGGATATAGAACCTGTAATCACATTTCATAATGTTAAACATAGTTATAGAAGCTTAAATAAAAAGAAAAGATTAGCTCTAAAGGATCTTAATCTATCCTTTTATGAAGGAGATAGAGTAGCTTTAATTGGAAATAATGGTGCAGGAAAATCAACTTTACTTAAGATGATAACAGGTCTTCTCAAGCCCAAGCAAGGTGAGGTAATGGTTTGTGCTAAGAATACTCAAAAAATATCTTCTGAAGAGTTGGCTGAGGATGTGACTTATATTTATCAGAACCCTGAAGAGATGTTTATTAGTGATAATATTCGTCAAGATATAGAGTATTATCTCAAAGCTAGAGGTGAAGAAAATCTTGATGAATTTGTAGATCAGATTATAGAGACCCTTGGGCTTAGTGAGTTGCAAGATAGAGATGGTCGATTATTAAGTGGTGGTCAACAAAGAAGAGCATCTCTTGCTATTGGAACTGCGATGAAGCCATCAGTTATCTTATTGGATGAACCAACAGCAAGTTTAGATATAGTAAGTCGCAAAGAGATGTTAAGTATGATAGAGAAGTTGGAAGGATGGGTTAAGACTGTAATTGTAGCTACTCATGATATGCAATTGGTCTCTGATTGGGCAGATAGAATAATTGTTCTTAATAAAGGAGAAATACTTAAAGATACAGATCAATATGGGGTCTTTGAAGATGGAGAGCTTTTAAATAGAACAAATATAAAGCCTCCACAGATTCTTGAATTAAGTAGAAGGCTAAAGATGAAGCCTATTGCCTTAAGTGTAGATGAATTTGTAAATAGATTGGGAGGTGAAAAGTTTGAAGTTATTTAGTAATTTAATAGATAAAATATCTGTTGAAACTATTAAATTAGAGTTGATGAAGACAGCTTATGGGACTCAAGATACATTTTTATCTAAATTAGATTCTAGAATATTGATTTTATGGTATTTGATCTTTGCTATACTTCCTTGGCTCTTTTTTAATAAGACTATTATAATTGCTTTGCTTATATTTATGATAGTAATAGCTAGTATGTCTAAGGTTAGTAAGCTGATAGTTGCATTGCTTTCTTTTAGTCTTATTGCAGAGTTTAGTTCCATATTTATTGTATCCTACTTTTTTGGAGGAGGTATGGAGAGTTTAGGACCTCTGGTCTTGTTAAGTACTAAGCTGGTTATTATTGCTTTAGCTAGTATTTCGGTATTTGCTAGTATGGATCCTGAAAAGTTCAGTGATGCACTATTGAGTTTTGGGCTTTCAGGAAGATATTGTTTTGGAGTATCTTATGGTTATAGAATCTTGCCCTTGCTATTTGAGGAGTACAATAATATCTTTAATTCCTTTAGACTAAGAGGAAAGATGCCAGAGAAGAAAGGGTTTTTAGGTTGGCGTTATATTTATTACTATATTAAAGTGGTTATTTTAGGGTTTTATCCGATGATACTAAATACAGCTAAGCGTACTCGTACAACTGTAGAGGCTTTAGAATTGAAAGGTTTTACTTATTCTTTAGATAATGATGAGGTTAAAAGGCTTAAATTATCATATATGAAGATAGGTAAGAGAGATATTTTGTTTTTAGCGTCATCTATTTGTATAGTTGCAATCATTATTACAATAGGTCAAATTTATCCGTTATAGAAGGGTGGAATAAAAGATGTATATGGATTTTCATTGTCATACAAAGATTTCTAAGAAATTTGAATTTGAGTTAGATCGTTTTAAGCGCATAATAAAGACAGCAAAGAAGAATGGTTTGGATGCTATTGCATTAACTGAACATTTTCATACAGTAAATTTTTATGACATTTATAAGACTTTAGACAGAAATTATCAATATAATGGTGATTACTATGATGTTGATGGTTTTAAGGTCTTTTGTGGTATGGAGGTTGATATTAAAGAGAGGGGGCATATAATAATTGTAGGAAGAAAAGAGGATTTGTTAGATTTAAGAGCTTTATTTCCTGAAGTTATAAGAGAGAATGAATTTCCAACACTGAAATATCTAATAGATGAAGCTGAAAAGCGTAATCTGATTAAGGTTGGAGCTCATCCTGCTAAAAGAAGTAAGTATTTAGTAGATATGGATCCTAGCTTATTAGGAAGGTTAGATGGTTTAGGGTTAAATGGGAAAGCCTTAAATCTAAAGGATGAGGTTGCTGCCTTATCTAAGAGGGTTAACGTACCCATGGTAGCAGGTAGTGATACTCATCATGTCTTACATATGGGCACAGTTAAAAACCGTTTCTATACTGAACATGATACAATTGCTGGAATTAAAGAGGCTATTGCAAATAGAGAGTTTGAAACTGTTATTAGCAAAGGAGCTAAATTAAAGGCTGCTGCTGGTCAAGTTGCTAAAAAGATAGCAAAGCGTTTTAAAGAATTAAAGGAGTCTCAGGCAGTTTAATTTAGAAGTGAAATTTAATGGGTATATTGCGATACTTTTAGGTGATAGGTCATAGGGGTTGGGCGTTAGTTTTTCCTAATACCTATCTCCTAGCGCCGAAACTGTCGCAATATCTATCTATAACGCCATATTTTAATTTTATCCTAAAGTTGGCTGATTATATATTTAACTAAACAGATTTATTTAGGAGATGTAAGAATTGATGAAATTAAACTTGCAGCAACAGGTGAAAGAATTAAAAGCAAAGGTATATATTCTCTATTATGCTTATAAAGATTCAAGGCTTCCTTGGTATTCAAAGTTATTTATAGTTTTAGTAATAGGCTATGCTTTAAGTCCTATAGATTTAATTCCAGATTTTATTCCTGTTTTAGGGTATTTAGATGATCTAATATTATTACCTATTGGAATAATATTGGCTTTAAAACTGATTCCTGATAATCTATATGAGGAATTTAAGGAAAAGGCAGAAATAAGCATGGATAACCAAGTCAGTAGAATCGGAGTAGTATTTGTTATTATTGTTTGGATAGTTTTAATTTTTATTTGTTTTTTTGCTTTCTTAAAATTAAAATAGATGCTTTGGTCTATCTTTGATATAATGGTTATAATTGTAATATAAAGAATTGAGAAGGTAGTTTAATTTTCAATATTTTTCAAGAAGATAGACTATTAAATTAATTTATATTTTAGGATGAACGATAATAATATGGAGAGTTGGATAAATTATTTATCTCAGCTATTAAAGGATAGTTACGAATAGAATAAGTATAAAAATGATTAAGTCCTGCTATTTAGTAGGGCTTATTTTTTTGAAAATGTAAATGAGAAATTACGCTAGCAACAAAAATTTAGCTATTGATTTAGGACAAGTTAATTTACTAGTAATTTATGGTTCTAAAAAAGTTTAATTTATCATTGGCTTCAATTAATACATTTCTAGATTAGAATTTTAATCTAATCAAGAATAATATAAGATACAATTCATTACTATTACTTCCCTTACTATATAAGTTGAACTAATTATTTTCACAAAAGATTCAAAGTAAAATCTTTTTTTACCACGGATATACACGAATCTACACTAATAGTTCAAAAGAGTTTTATTTATAAGTTAATTCTTTAGTCCTTTATTCGTGTTCCATTAGTGTTAATTCGTGGTTAACCATTCTTTTAATAATTAGAATTAAAGAATTTTTATTGCTTCCAGTATTATGTGTAATATTAACAACGTAAATCATCCTTAACTATTAAGAAGCTTTCTTAATGATGTTAGAAACAGATCGAGAGTATCAAAAAAATAAAAGATTATACTTATTCTATAAATTCCATATACTTATATATAGTAGAATTTAGATTTTAACCATTGCTTATAGAAAAACTTAAAAAAGAAGGAGCATTGTATAATTAAATGCACAGGTAGATCAAAAAATAAAAAGTGACACATAGAAATACCTCATATATAATGTTAAATAACCACAAATAACATAAAGTGAGGTATTAAAATATGTGTCAAAATAATTATAACAGAAAAAGTAAAAAAGGAAAACACCTAACTTTGGAAGATAGGAAAATAATAGAGCATTTATATAATATTCAAGGTAAGAAAGATAAGGAGATCGCAAAAGAGTTAGGAAAACATAGAACAACAATAAGTAGAGAGCTTAAGAAAGGTGAATTAAAATTATTAAATTCTGATTATACGACAAGAATAGAATATGATGCTGAAATAGCGCAAAAAGTCTATGATAAAAATGCTACAGCTAAAGGAACTAAGATAAAAATAGCTAAGGAACATGAGTTAGCAAGATTTATAGAAAGAAAAATAAAACAAGATAAATGGTCTCCAGAAGTAATTGCTAATCAAATACAGGAAGATGAAAGATTTGAAATTAAGCTACATTGGAAAACAATATACAATTATATAGACAAAGGTATCTTGATGGTAAATAGAGATGAGTTAGTCTATGGTAATTATAAAAAATCTAAAGGTACTAAAAGACAAGAAAAGGAATCAACTAAGAGGAGAAAAGATGGCAGAAGGATATCAGATAGACCTGAGGAAGCTAATAAAAGAACAGAGTTAGGTCATTGGGAAATGGACTTAGTAGAAGGTAAAAAAGGAAAAGGAGAGCCATTCTTACTAGTTTTAACAGAAAGATATAGTCGAAAAGAGATAATAGAAAAAATATCGTAATAAGACTCAAGAAGCAGATTATAAATGGATTAGATCGAATTGAAAGAAGAATAGGTGGTAAGAAGGTTTAGAGAGTTATTTAAGACGATAACAACAGACAACGGGCGGGAATTTTATGATTATGAAGGAATAGAGACTTCATTTACAGGAAGTAATATACCAAGAACTAATCATTACTATGCTGATGCCTATTGTTCTTGGCAAAGAGGTAGTAATGAAAATTTAAATAAGATGATTAGAAGGTTTTTGCCAAAAGGAAGCAGTTTCAAAGATATTAGTACGAGTGAGGTTAAAAATATTCAACAATGGATGAATAACTACCCAAGAAAGATGTTTGATTTTAAAACTTCGAATGAAGTTTTTGAAAATAAATTAAAAGTAGCTTAAAAGTTTATATTATATGGGGTATAAGTGTTTCACAAAAAAACGTGCATTTTATATTGCAATTCTCAAACTTAAAAAAGAACCATAATTTTCTTGACAAAAAATCATTTTTATGTAATAATTACTAGTAACGATAACTGTTATCAATTCAAGAATTATATTTATGAATATCTAAAATAACAATCAGGAGGGATTTTATTATGTCATTAGTAGGAAAAGAAGTATTAGCATTTAAAGCTCAAGCTTATCAAAATGGTGAATTTTTAGAGGTTACAGAAGAAAACTTTAAGGGACAATGGAGTGTAGTTGTATTTTATCCAGCTGACTTTACATTTGTATGTCCTACAGAATTAGAAGATTTACAAAATGAATATCAAAATTTAAAAGATCTTGGAGTTGAAGTATATTCAGTTTCAACAGATACTCACTTTACACATAAAGCATGGCACGATAATTCAGAAACTATAGGAAAGATAGAATATGTTATGGTTGGAGATCCATCACATACACTTTCTAAAAACTTTGATGTACTTATTGAAGAAGATGGTCTTGCTGACCGTGGTACCTTTATTATTGATCCAGATGGTGTGGTTCAAGGAGTAGAAATCAATGCAGGTAATATGGGACGAGATGCAAGTGCTCTTGTAAGCAAAATTAAAGCTGCCCAATATGTAAGAAATAATCCAGAAGAAGTTTGCCCTGCGAAATGGAAAGAAGGTAGTGAAACTCTTAAACCAGGTCTTGATCTTGTAGGTAAAATTTAAGGGGTTGGTCAAATGATCTTAGATGCAGATATAAAAGCACAATTGAATGAATACCTTCAACTTATGGAAGGTGATGTGCTATTTAAAGTGAGTGTCGGATCTGATAAAGTATCCCAGGATATGCTCGCTTTGGTGAAGGAGTTGTCAGATCTGTCTTCAAAGATTAAGATAGAGGAGACCTCTTTAGCAAGAACACCGAGCTTTAGTCTAAATCGACCTGGGGAAGATACTGGAGTTACCTTTGCTGGTATTCCATTAGGCCATGAATTCACTTCATTGGTCTTAGCTCTACTACAGGTAAGTGGCAGACCGCCAAAGGTTGAAGAGAATGTGATTGAGCAAATCAAAAATATTCAAGGTGAATATCACTTTGAAACATATATTAGCTTAAGTTGTCATAATTGTCCTGACGTTGTACAGGCATTAAACTTGATGAGTATCCTTAATCCTGGTATCACTCATAGCATGATTGATGGAGGAGCTTTCAAAGATGAGGTAGAAGATAAAGATATCTTAGCTGTACCCGCTGTCTATTTGAATGGAGAATTCTTCTCAAGTGGTCGTATGTCCCTTGGAGAAATTCTGAAGAAGATAGGTAGTAGCATGGATAGCTCAGATTTAAGCAATAAAGATCCTTACGATGTATTAATTATTGGTGGTGGTCCTGCTGGTGCAAGTGCAGCGATTTATGCAGCTCGTAAAGGTATTCGCACAGGTATTGTTGCTGATCGTTTTGGTGGTCAGGTTATGGATACCTTGTCCATTGAGAATTTTATCAGTGTAAAACATACTGAAGGTCCTAAATTAGTAGCAAGCCTTGAAGAGCATATAAAAGATTACGATATTGATGTGATGAAATCACAACGTGCTAAGGGACTGCAAAAGAATGAGTTTATCGAGGTTGAACTGGAAAATGGTGCTGTTCTAAAGGGTAAAACTGCAATCATTTCAACTGGAGCTCGATGGCGGAAACTAGGTGTACCTGGAGAAGATAAGTTCAAGAACAAAGGTGTGGCTTATTGCCCCCATTGTGATGGACCAATGTTTCAAGGAAAGGATGTAGCTGTCATTGGTGGAGGTAATTCTGGTGTTGAAGCAGCGATCGACTTAGCAGGTATTGTAGATCATGTAACAGTCCTTGAGTTTATGCCAGAACTTAAAGCCGATGAAGTTTTACAACAGCGTCTTGATAGCCTTGACAATGTTAGTGTTCTCAAAAATGTGGAAAGCAAAGAGATAACAGGTACTGATAAGGTAGATGGGATTACATATATTGATCGTGAGACAGAAGAAGCTCATCATCTTGGATTAGAGGGTGTATTTGTTCAGATTGGACTTATCCCTAATACCGATTGGTTAGGAGAATCAGTGGAATTGAACTCTTTTGGGGAGGTTGTTGTTGATAGACATGGAGCTACAAGTTTAGATGGAGTATTTGCCGCAGGAGATTGTACCCATAGTCCATATAAACAGATTATTGTTTCTATGGGGGCAGGTGCTACTGCAGCTTTAGGTGCTTTTGATTACTTAATCCGAAATGAATAGAATATATTGATAGATAAGAAGTCGCTTACTCCTATATTGGGGGTGGGCGATTTTTATGTTTATGTATAAAATATACTAGTTATATCTGTCAATTTAACTTATAAAATCTTAAGTTATGTGTCACCTAGAAGGGGACTTACTTTTTTGGCTAAGGAAAAAAGCAAGCAAAAAGGGCATTGTTGGCAAAATGATCGTACTATCTAAGGGGATTTTTATTTATTATCTTAGTTTTTAAATGGTACTAATATATTTAGTGCAATATCAGACATCGCTTGCTTTTCCAAAGATATTAAATACTAAAGATACATTTAATATAAAATTAAAAAAACAATTATTCAACAATCTAGTATATTATATTTTTATAGTAATTAATAAAGGGATGCGTAGAGGAGAGATGTTAGGAGGGAATGGGAGTTATTAATAATAAGTTAGCAGTAACTCAAGCTTTACAGAGAGTAGCAAATAAAGGAATAATAATTAGAGATCCTAAAACATCTAGTTCTAAAAGAAGTATTTTTGATGATATAGAAACAAAAGATTTAATTAATTCAATTATCAAGGTAAGCAAGGCATTAGATAATGAAAGAGAAGATTTAAAATTTATAGTTGATAAAGAGCAACTTACTTTAATTAATGAAAAAGAAGAAATAAAGATTAGCTAAAATCTTACTAAAATTTTACCATTAATAGTTAATTAAGATGATATACAAAAATTAAGCAACCATAATTATCAAATTAATGTCAATTTTTCATTGTTGAATTTGGACAATATACTAGATAAAATATTAAATAAGAGGGGAGCGATATTGTGAAATCAGATAAGATTAATTTAATACTAGAGAAGATAGAAAAAATAGAATCAAGGCTTGATAGTATAGAGGGTGAATTGAGGGGGGAAGGTGAAAAAGAAGTTAGTCAATCTGATAATTCAATAAAATTAGAAGAAATAAAAAAAGAGTTTAGAAAAGAGTTTCAACAGGAAAAGTCTGAATTAAAAGAAAGAGAGATAGAAAAACTTAAAACTTTTTTAGAGAACAAAGCAAAAGATTCAGTAATTCCCAATAAAAAAATACCTGAACTATGGGGTGACTTAATGGAAGTGTTTAAGAGTGAAATGTCTACTTCAAGTTTTGAGACTTGGTTTTCAACTCTTGAACCAGTTGCTTTTGTTGAGGATACATTAATAGTTAGTGTTAAAAATGAATTTGCACAAGATTGGATTGAAACAAAATTTTTAAGACTATTAGAGAAGACTACGTATCAATTAACTGATAAAAAGATTAAATTTAAGTTTGTTACTCTTGATTCAGATGTAGTAAGAAGATTGATTTAAATATATTAAGTATTTAGTTGTAGTAAACAGGATAGAAATTTGTATTTTATAGTATAAGAGGGTATGAGTTTAGATGGCTTTTATTAGAGAGTAAAGATTGACTAGAATTTAAATATAATTTATAAGATTTTTTTATTAAATTAAAACCTCTTATTTTAGTTAGATGAGAGGTTTTTAACATGTTAGAAAAGAGAAAAACTTTAGCAAATTTAATTATAAAATTTTTGATTGTAAATTTCCAATAGATATCTTACAAGTATAGGAATATATTTTTTATGATAATGCGGGTTATAGTTCAACTAATTTATGTTATACTAATATTTATGTTGTCAATTAATAAGTAAGATTCTTTAAATTTATATTTTAGATATGATTCATTATTGATAAAAGGAGGATTAATTTTATAAAGTAAGAAATATTATTAAAAGCAAATATAAACGATCTTATTATAAAGGGAGGAAGAATTAGTAAATGGTTGAAGAAAACATTAGATATAAACAAAGATTTTTTAGTTCACTAAAGGACTTATTTGTAGGTGAAAGAATAGAAGGGAATTCTGGTTATGTTAATCTTATGTATTTAAGAAATCAATATTTCAAAGAAGTTAGACCTTATATTGAAGAAAAAATAAATAATCTAATACAAGATCCAGGTGAACAAGAGGTGCTTTTTGAGAAATTATTTACTTTTTTTGAAAGTTATTTTAATGAAACTGGCAGTGTTTTTTTTAATAATACACCTATACATAAAAATCTTTATGAAAAGGTTTATAGTAATGAAGAAGATGTTTCATTATTTTGGAAGACTAAAAAACTTTATTATGTAAAATCAGAATCTAATTATATATCTTTAGATACGGAAATAGAAGGAATTAAATTTAAATTTGATGCAAGTGAGCTAGAACATGAAAAAGGTAATGAAAAATATAATATTACTTTTGTTTTAACTTCTTTAGAAGATAATGAAATTACTTTAAAAGTAAAAAAAGATAAGACTAATAGCTATACTAAAGCAAAAGAACATTTGAATATAAATAAGAATAGAGATTTAAAGGACTATTTAATTGAAAATAGAGAAGATATATCCCATCCTAATATTAATATGATTATTAATGATATTATAATAGATGATGATAGATTAACTAAAGGTATTCAGAGAAATATGGTTTTAATAACAGAGAAAGATGATTTGATTGGAACTGTAGAAGTAGAATTTGGAGTTAAAGGAGTAGAAAATATAAAAGAATACTTGAATAGGTTAGAATCTAATATTAACTTTAATAACTTAAAAAAAGCATGTAGCATTTATAGAAAACAAAATGAAGTAGATTATTTTATTCATAAAAATGCAGAGGCTTTTTTAAAAGAACAATTTAAAATTTATATGTTTAATTATATTTATAACAGTGAAACAGATTTTAAAAAGAATAGGGTTACATTATTAAATAAAATTAGAGAAATTACATTTTCAGTAATTGAATATATAGCTCGTTTTGAGGATGAGTTAAAAGCTATTTGGGAAAAACCTAAATTTGTAAGAAATTCTAATTATGTTTTAACTTTGGATAAATTAGAGAATGATATTGAATTAGTTGAAGAAATTATTAATCATCAAGGTTTTGATAATCAAATAAAAGAATGGCAAAGATTATATGAAAACGAAGAAAATCACGAAGGGGAAGAGATAAAAAAACAATGGAAAGAATTTGATTTTATAAATGACTTTAATAAAGAAAGTATAATAGCAGATGGGCGGTTAAATGAAAAGTATAGATATCTTCCCATAGATACAAAACACTTTAAGGAAATTGAGGGGAAAATACTAGATTCTTTTAATAATTTGAATAAATATTTAGATGGAATTTTAATAAAAAGTGATAATTTTCAAGCTTTAAATACAATTTTACCAAAGTACAAAGAACAAGTTGATTTAATATATATTGATCCTCCTTTTAATACAGGGGATGATTTTGATTATAAAGATAAGTTTCAAGATAGTACTTGGTTGACTTTAATGAATGATAGGTTAGGACTTGCAAAACAAATTTTAACAAGAGGAGGAACTTTTTATTTACATATAGATTATAATGCTAATCATTATGCTAAAATACTAATGCAAAATCATAAATTTAAATATAGAAATGAAATAATATGGCATTTTGATATTGGTACTGCTCCTAAATTTGACTTAAAAAGAAAACATAATGTAATCTTGAGATATTCAAAGGGTGAAGATATTATTTTTAATGAGATTAGAAAAGAGGCATTAAATATAGATAGGTATGATAAAACTGATGAAGATGGAAGAAAGTATATGGTTAGAGGAGATACAGGAAAGATTGTATATGCAGATGAAGGACAAGCAGAAGATGATGTATGGTCTTTTATTTCTTCTAATTCTCTAAGGAATTTAAATTCTATGTCAAATGAGAGAATAGGATTTAAAACCCAGAAGCCAGAATATTTAATAAATAAAATTACGAAGTTATCAACTAAAAAGAATTCTATAGTAATGGATTTCTTTAGTGGAAGTGGATCTACTATTTCAACTGCTCAAAAGAAAGGGAATAAGTGGATAGGGATAGAAATGGGAGAACATTTTTACACTAAAATATTACCAAGAATGAAAAAAGTTCTCGTAGGGGATCAAGCAGGTATTTCAGATGAAGTAGATTGGCAAGGTGGAGGATTTTTTAAATATTATGAGTTAGAACAGTATGAAGAAGTATTAAATAAATGTAAATATAAATTACAAGAAAAAGAATTGAGTTCATATAGCTTTAATAACGATGAAAAAATGTTAGATGCACTAGAGATGGACTATGATGAGGAAAAGATTAAAATCCATTTTCAAAATTTATACCCTGATGTAGATATTGCTGAAACATTATCCAATCTTTTAGGTAAAAAGATAAAAAAACTTAATGGGGAAAGGGTAATTTTTGAAGATGATACTGAGATAGTATTTGATGATATGACTTATGAGGACTATTCTTTCGTAAAACCACTTATATGGTGGGGGAATGATAATGAGTAAAAAAAGGCTTCTTAAAAATATAATAGATGATAATTATATAAATTTACCAGAATATTATCATAATTTAAATTTAACTAGATTTGGACTTAAAAAGAAATTGTTTGATTATCAAATAGAAGCTTTAAAAAATATTCTTACAGTAATTCATTATTATTACGATTCAAAAGAAAAACTATTTGAAAAATATCAAAATAATGATACAACTAGTTTATTAAAACAATTAAATATTTATCAAGATAATGATAATTTTGATTTTCTAAAAGAATATTATCCTATAAATAAAAAAAATGATGGAACTTTTTATATAGATTTTAAAGAATTAATTAATAGAGCTTCAATTTGGATGGCAACTGGTAGTGGAAAAACTTTAGTTATGATTAAATTAATTGAATTATTATATAAGATGGCTAATAAAGGGTTTATACCAAATAAACCGATTATGATATTAGCTCCTGATAATGATATATTGTCTCAAATTAAAGAGCATATTATGGAATTTAATGAAACTAGTGATGTTAAAATTAATTTAAAAAGCTTAAAAGAATTTGAGACTTCTTATAATATGAAATTAGATTTTTATTCTCAACAATCTTTGACTATATTCTATTATGAAAGTACTAATATATCTAATAAAGAAAATGTTTCTCAAAAGTCAGATGGAAAAAGAATAGATTATGAATCTATTTATAATAATGGCAATTGGTATATATTGCTAGATGAGGCTCATAAAGGAGATAGTGAATATAGTAGAAGACAACAGTACTATAATATTCTAAGTCAAAATGGTTTTTTATTTAATTTCTCAGCTACTTTCACAGATGATATTGATTTAGTAACTACAGCAGTTGAATTTAATTTATCTACTTTTGTTTCTAGAGGTTTTGGTAAACATATAAAGATAGTAGATGAAGAATTTAGAGGTTTTAAGGAGAGTCAAGCTGATAAACTCACAGATGAGGAAAAGCAAAGAATTATATTAAAATCATTACTTCTTTTCACAGCAATAAAGAAGAATAAAGAAAGTATTGTTGAGATTAATGCTAATATGTATCATGATCCATTAATGATAACTTTAACTCATAAGGTTAATACTAAAGATTCTGAATTGAAGTTATTCTTCAGACAGATAGCCAATATAGCAAAAGGGAATTATGAAATTCAAAGTGCTAAAAATGAATTATTACAAAGTTTGAGTAATAACCCACAATATCAATTTAATTATGGAAATGAGATTAATAGGAAATTACTTGATACTATTGAAAATATTAAAAGAGAGGATATACTTAGATACTTCTTTAATGCTGATTCTCCAGGTAGTATTGAGGTAACTAGAATTCCTAATAATAATAAAGAATTAGCATTTAGATTAAGTTCTTCTTCTCAACATTTTGCTTCTATAATTATTGGTAATATATCTAATTGGAAAAATGATGAGTTAGAAGGTTATAATTTTGATGATACTCCTGTTACAAATAGTTTCTTTAATGAGATAGATACACAAAAGAGTAATATAAATATGTTAATGGGTTCTAGAAAGTTTTATGAAGGTTGGGATAGCAATAGACCTAATATTATTAATTTTATTAATATTGGTTTAAGTAGTGATTCTCAAAAGTTTATTCTTCAAGCAATTGGAAGAGGAGTAAGAATAGAACCTTTTAAGAATAAAAGAAAAAGGTTACTTAAAATATCTAATACAGAAAATATAACTAATTATATTACTCAAAAAGAATTTAAATGTATTAAAGATTATAGTGATTCTTTAGAAACTTTATTTATATTTGCTACGGACAAAGAAACGGTAAACAATATTATTGAGAGATTAGAAGATGATAATAAACCAGATGAATGGAAAGATGTAAGAGATTTAGAAACTAATAAAGATACAGAATCTAAAATCTTATTAGTACCTAAATATCGAAAACTAGAAGATAAACTTAATAATAAACCTTTTAGAATATCTAGAAGAAATATTAATACATTAAAAGATTATTTTAAAGATATTTTTGATAAAATTTTAGCAGTGAAATATAATTTAAATATTTCTATTATAGAGATATTTAAAAAGTTAATAGATGAAACTGAAAACTGGAAAGATTATTTTGAAATAACAGGTAAGGATTATGAATTATCTTCAGAAGACTTATTATTAAAAATAAACAGACACTTTATAGACCCTCCAAGAATTTTATCTCACTATGAACTATTGGTTGATCAAGTAAACCACTATAAAGAAATTAAAGTTAGAGATTTTAATGATTATGAACTTTCTTCTCTGGAAGAAAGTATACAGCAAGCAATAAATATAGCTGGTTATAATAAAGAAGATTTACGTAATAAGTTTAGAAATGGTGAAATAAGTGATGAAGAATTTGATGAAAAATATAGAGCAATTAATGAGGGAACTGATTTTACTAAACAAGGTGGAACAATTGAAATAAACAATAAATTATTGAATCACTATTACCAACCTCTTTTAATGTCGGATAAAGAAACTCAATCTATAGCAAATGATATAAAACATATTATTGATGTTAAAAGTGAAATAGAATTTCTTAAGGATTTGCAGAATTATACAAATAAATCTGATAATAACTTAAAAAACTATGATTGGTGGTTCTTTTCTAAATTAGATGAGACAATAGATAATATTACAATTCCTTATTATGATGAGTCAGCACAACAGTATAGAGATTTTAAACCTGATTTTATATTCTGGCTAAAAAAAGATAATAAATATATAATTACGTTTGTAGACCCTAAAGGCATAGAACATGTACGAAATCCAGGTAATAAAATTGACGGATTTGAAGAAACATTTAAGAATAAAGCTATATCTTATGAGGATAAAGAAATTGAAGTGAATTTATATTACTACAATGAAGACCTACCACCTTCTATAATTGAAGAAAATCATAAAAAATATTGGGAATTTGATTTGAATAAAATATTTTAATATAAAAGACCTGTCTTAAGACAGGTCTTTTATTATTCTTATGTAAAATATTAAGTTATTTAAATCAAATGTCAGGATTTCGGCAGGATTTACTCAAAAAATAAAAAAACTTACCTTAATGGTAAGTGCTTTAAACCTTGATATAGTAATGGTACCGAAGGTGGGACTCGAACCCACACGATCGCAAGGACCATTGGATTTTGAATCCAACGCGTCTGCCAATTCCGCCACTTCGGCATATTTTATTGAGTTATTTCCTTAACGACAATTAATATAATAACACAGGATATTCTTTAATGCAAGGATTTTTTCGAATTTAAAATCTAGTATAACTCCCTTAAATTTACTTTTATATCAAACTTAAGTTTAGCTTTATTAACTTATTGTTAATATGTCTGTAATCTTTCATTAACAAAGCTATGGTTTAATTTAATAAAATAGCATAATTGTAATTTTTTACTGCATATTATTGAAAAATTTTCAAAGGGGAGTTAAAGAGAATGAGTTTGTTAATAGAATTAGAGGAGAATATTATAAGTAACTGTTTTAGTTTAGATCCTTCTAAAAAAGAATCTAAAATTAGATATCAGGAAGAAAAGATAGAAGTTACGCCAAAACAATTTTTTGACTTGACATATATAACTTCAACTCTTAAAGAATTATTTATAAATCTTAATCAGAATTTATTAGGAATCAATATGAACAGAAGCATTATTCTATCTGCTAAACATGGTACAGGAAAAACCCATGCTTTATTGGCTTTATATAATCTATTTCAAGCCCCTGAAGTAGCAGAAGATTATCTTAAAGAGAATAAGATAAAGCTCAATAAATTTACCATTACAGAAATAAAGAATAATAGTCAAAGTTGTATTTTAGACCTTAGCAAAGAGAAAACAGATAAAATTTGGGAAGTAATTTTTAATAAATTGGATAAGAAAGATATACTTAAGAATATTTATGGTTATCCAGAAGTTGATGAAATTAGAGAATTAATTAATAATAAATATACATTAATTTTAATAGATGGTTTAAAAGAATACTTTGATAGCATTGATGATGAAAGAGAAGACTACTTGCTTGAAGCCAACAAGATATTTTTGACTACTCTATTAAAAGAAGCAAAAGAAAATGACAAGTTAATTATTGGTCTAGGAACTTTAGAAGATAATCAAATAATAGCAGACATTAATAATGAATTAGAAATTAGAGTAAAGAATATGAATAACTTAGATGAATGCAGAGAAATTATTTTCAATCGTTTATTTAAAAACAAGAAGACTAAACGAAAAGAAATAAAAGAAGTAATAGATAAATATCTAGAAGAATACCAGAGAATAGGATTTTCTTTTAAGAATATAGAGCAAGTAAGAGAAAACTTTATTAACTCTTATCCCTTTCATCCTCAATTACTTAATTATATAATTAAGTCTTATCAAAAATATTGCACTTATCTACCTAAACCCATGAATCATATTAAAATATTAGCTAAATTAGTCAAAGAAAATTATCAAGACAAAGAATTAATTCTACTATCTGATCTTAATACTAAACTATTTGAGAAAATTAATATAGGTATTACTGAAGCTTTTCAAGAGAATTTACTTGATTGTGTAGACAAAGGAGAATATTGTAGTGATATTCTAAAGATCATCTTTTTAGTTCAGATTAGTGAAGATAGATTTGTAAGCCAGGAAGAGATTTTACAAGGATTAGTTATGCCAGATAAGAATAACGCAAAAGCAATAGAAGAAAATTTAAAACGGGTTATAAATCATAGTAGCCAATTAATTACAGAGAATTTGAAATACAAAATTAAAGTTGATAAAGATATTATTACTTTAATTAATGAAAAACTTCCCAAAATGGATCGAAGAAAAGCTCAAAATAAATTATTATCCTTTTTTAGAGAGAACTTTGTTGACTTTGATTACAAGATATATAATTTTGATCAAATTAAAGATGATTCAGACTTTAAAGTAGTATTATTACTTACACCACCAGAATCTAAAAAAGAATTAATAAAAGAAATTAAAAATAAAATTTATAATAGAAACTTCAAAAATAATTTATTGATTATTAAAGCTGATAAAAGTATTTGTACTCCAGAAAATATAAATACAATTAAAAAGATAAATTTATTAGATCAATTAAAAGAAGGAGAAAACAATTTCTTTAATAGTGAAGTTGAATTGTTCAGAGACTTGCTAGAAGATCAATTAAGGAAAAGTTTAGAAAACTTAAAATATAGCTATTTAATTTGGACTCAAGTTCAAGGAAAGATAGATTTAGTAGAAAAGAAGATTGAAAGCTTAAATATAAATCTAAAAGAAGAAATAGAAGCTGACTTTACTACAATAGAAAAATATATTAAAAGAAAATTAAATGAAAGAAAGAAAATTACAGTTGAAGAATTATTACTTGAGACAAAAAAGAATATATTTAATCCAATAATAATTCAAGATCAAACTTTTTATAATGTAATTAAAAAGTTAAGTATTAAAGATGAAATCTATATTTCAAAGAACAATGAAGTTTATAATAAGAGTAAAGAACTATTATTGAAATATATTTTAAGTATATTAGAACAGAAGTGTTCTTTAGCTATTCAAGATTTGATTTATAGGATAGAAGAGAATATAGAACTAAATTTTAAAGTAGATCAGCAGGAGCTATATGATTTATTGATAGCTTTACATAAGGGTCAAAAGATATTTTTTGATAAGAATAATAATTGTATTTATAAAGACAATTCTGTACTGATTCAAGAAAAGGTAGCAGAGATAAATAACAAAGAGGCAAGAAAAGAGTTGTTTGATTATATAAAAGAAGAGTTATTTGATATAGAAATACAGATATATGGTCATGATCAAATAAAAGATAATAAAAAAGTAAAAGTATTACTATTAGATATCAGTCATAAGCTAGTAGCAAGCAATTTGGAGAAATATGCAAATAATTCATTGCTGTACAGAAGAGAATTAGAATTCTTTCTAAATGATAAGATCTATAAAAAATTAAAATATAAGAATACTCTAGCTATAATTAAGCCTAAAGAAGATTTATTTTCTGTAGAAATTATTAATTTGATCAAAGAAATAATTGCTATCCGAAATTCAGATAGTATAAGAAAAGAATCAGGAGTATTAAATGAAAAGAAAAGAATATTAAATAATTTATTACAGAATATTAATTGGTTATATCTCAAATGGGAGCAAGATACTAAGGGGATAAAGCTTAAGCAAGAGAAGATTAGTATTGATAATATATTAGAAGAGATAAAGCCTGATTTCAATTTGGCTAAAGGCTTAGTTAAAGCAGAGATTGATAATAGAGGTGATAAAATTTATACAGAAGAATTATTAGAGGGGTTTAAACAAGATAGAAGCAAAATTTTTCTTATTGAAGATGAGTTTTTTGATGCTTTAATTGATGAATTAAGAGTTGAGAACTATCTCTTTACAGCTAGCAATAATAAATTAATATATAAAGATATAAGGACTTTAATTAAAGATCAATTAAGAGAAGTCGATGATAATATTGCTAAAGAGAGACTAATAGCCCTAATTTCAAAAGATCTATTTGGACAAGAATTCAAAGTTTATAGTTATCATCAATTAGAAGATAAAAATGATTTAGAATATGTGATTTTATTAAATGATTTATATAGTGATGATAGATTAAAAGAATTTCTTGAAGATAATATTTATCATGGTCGCAAATTTCAAAATACATTAGTAATTATTAAAGCAAATGAAAATATTTTAGTAGAAGAAAATATTATTTTAATGAAAAAAATTTTACTACTGGAAGAGTTAAAAGCGAATATAGGGATTAGAACTAAGTTGAAAGAAAAGAAGAAGCAATTATTACATAATCTTAGAAGTTCTTTTGGTGTTTATTTAAGATGGTTTGCTAAAGATGGAGAAGTAAAATTGTCTAAGGAAGATTTAGAATATGAAAGCTTTAATTTGTCTCAAATGATTAAGAGTGATAGATTATTATTAAAGGAGTTTATTCTAAGAGAGATTAAGGGTAAGACAGCAGGAGTTTTAATAGAAAAACTATTATCCTGTTGTAAAAGTTATAGGCACAATCCATTTATTTCTGATGATATTATTTTTTATCAGGTCATTGAGCAATTATACGATAGTAGTAAAATTACTCTTAAAGATAAAAATTCTAAAGTATATTATGAAGAGAAAATTATTATCAATAAAGATATGGTGCTATTAGATAGTAATATTAATTTTGATAATCAGAAGGCGAATTAGATTATAAACTAAGGAAGAATTATAATTGTTATATAGATTGAATTAAAGAATCTCATTAAAATATAAGTACTTACTAAAATAATTTTTAGCCATGAATTAACATGAATAAAAGAACCTTAAAAATTAAAATTTCACGAAGGGTTATATTTCCAAACTCAGAGGGCAATGACTGAGGAAGCACTCTTGGTTGACTTACTCAGGTATTGTAGCTATTGGCTAACAGTTAATGGCTACTAGCTAATAAATAAGGTCAGAACTTAATTAGATTTTAATCAGCGTCAAAAAAAGATTTAGCTTTCAATTTGTTTCTAAGTAAATTTAAATTATTAGTTCAACTTATATAGTAATGATAAATGAAAAATAGTCAGGATAATTATCCTGACTATTTTAATTCTTAAATTGAATTATGATAATAGATCACTTCTACTCATAACCTCTTTTAGAGCAGTTGTGATAGCAGTATTTTTAGCTACCTCTTTAGCTGTTTCCCAATCTTTATTAGATGCTGCTTCAATTAATTCTACTGGAAGATTTGTATTGATAGAGATTGCTTCAATCAATCTATCTTTAGCAGCAAGCTCTAATTGATTCCAGTCCTGATTGAACATAGCTTGAACTTCACTAATTGTTAATCCTTCTTCTAATAATGTCATTGTTACCTCTTGCTTTAGACGAGGAGTAACAGCTTCCCAATCACCATCAGCAATTGAGACCAATTCTTCTGCACTTAGAATATTATTAGTTAGATCACTCACCTTGTTACCCACATCTTCTTTAGTAATTAAGCCAAAGGCTTTTAGGTAAGTTACATTGTTAGATTCATTTAATAATAGATAAGCTTCATCAGAAACAAGCATCTCATCTAGGTTGACTAGACGGTTATTTCGACCGATTAAAGTATTTGAAGAAAGCTTAAAGTTTTTGATTTCATCTCCAACTTTTACTTTAACCTTTCTAGCTAAAGGATAAGTTTCAATGATTTGTCCTTCTACTTTTTTCAATCCTTTTAGCTTAGCTAATAACTTGGCACTCTCTGCTCTAGTTACATAATTATTAGGTTTGAAATTACCATCAGGGTATCCATTAATAATATTTAATCTAGTAGCCAAAGAGATTAGGTTATTTGCCCAATGATTTTCATTAATATCAAAGTAGAAGTTACCATCTAATTCGATTGTTTTTTGTTCATCATTTAAGCTTAAACTACGTCCTAGCATTGTAATAATTTCTGCTCTTGTGATCTTCTTTTCTGGTCTAAAGGTTTTATCGGGATATCCAGTAATGATCCCTCTTTTTACTAGAGCAGAGATATAACCTTTTGATGGGTGATTGCTAATATCAGTAAGCTCTGAATTTGTAGAAGTTTCTAAATTCATTGCTTTAGCTAAAGAATAAGCAAATTCACCTCTAGTAGTTGCCTGGTTAGGATGAAACTTTCCATCTTTGTAGACATACATGATCCCCTCATCAAGTAATGGGCTAATATATTCTAAAGCCCAATGGTTTGTAGCTATATCTTCTGGTCTATAAGCCATAACAGGTAAAGCCAAAGACATTATTATTGTCAAAGTTAAAAGACTTGTGATAATTCTTTTCTTCATTTTTTACTAACCCCTTTCTAAATTCTTAAATTACATTAAAATACTAACATATATTTACGGAAATATCCATATGATCCTCTTTGTAATTTGTGGTAATTAATTTCTCTTAGCTTAACAATTTTAAAACTGATCTGTATATTATAAAAATGGGGAGATATTCGTGATAATACTCATGTAGATCCTATTATGAATATAGATATACAATTTTAGAAAAGAATTTAAATACAGAACTATAGATAGATAAAGTGACAGTTTCGGAGTTAGGCGTTAGGAGCTAGGACATAGAAAAGATCTTACTAACTCCTATGACCTATGACCTAGCACCTAAAAGTGTCTCTTTATACTCTTTAGACCTATATGACTTATTAAAGTCTAGGAATTAACTATATTAATTTGTCAAAATATGGTTTGCGAGCATATAATAATGCAAGTGAATATTTACAAACTATAATTAAGACTAGGAGGTATGTTTTAATGAAGAAATCTTGTTCTAAAAAAGGATGTAAGAGTAAGAAAAGAAGAAGATCTAAAAAGAAAAGAAAAAAATAAATTCTTATCAGAGAAGAATAATTACTAGAATATTCGATGGCTACCTTTAGGGTAGTCTTTTTTTAGCTGGAAATAATTTATAGATTAGGAGTTGTAGGGTATACTAGAAATTGTTTAAATAAGTAGTTCAGGGGTCTTTTTAAAGGATTTTAGCTTTTTTTAATGAATAACTGTAGAGTAGTTAGTAATAAAATTAGCTCTATTTAAGAGTTAAAATAGATTTGGATAAAGTAATTTTTTAAGGAGGAGAATATTTTGTCACAAAAAGAATTATACTTATTGGACGGAAATAGTTTAACTTATCGTGCATTTTATGCATTGCCAACGACATTAACTAAATCAGATGGAACAATTACCAATGCTGTTTTTGGTTTTACTCGGATGTTATTGACTTTAATTGATAATGAAGCACCTGATGCAATTGGAGTTGCCTTTGATGTTGGGAAGAAAACCTTTCGCCATCAGGCTTATGAAGATTATAAGGGAACAAGGGAGAAGACTCCTGATGAATTGAGACCACAATTTGAATTAGTAAGAGAGGTACTAAAAGCTTTAAAGATACCATTCTTTCAAATGGAGGAGTATGAAGCAGATGATTTAATTGGTACTTTAGCCAAAAGAGCAGAAGAAGAAGGTTATAAGGTTACTATTGTAACTGGAGATCGAGATGCTCTACAATTAATCAGTGATAATATTCGAGTTATGTACACAAGAAGAGGTATTACTGATATTGTTGATTATAATTTAGATAAATTTAGAGAAGATTATGAGTTAGAGCCAATTCAGTTAATCGATAAGAAGGGATTAATGGGTGATACTTCAGATAATATTCCTGGTGTTGATGGAATAGGAGATAAGACATCTACTAAATTATTAAAGGAATTTGGTACATTAGAGAATATATTAGAGAATATAGATAAGGTAGGAGGAAAGAAGAGAAAGGCTACCTTAAAAGAACAGTCTGATAGAGCAAGGATGAGTAAGGATTTAGCAACTATTAAGTTAGATATTCCAATAGATGTTGATTTTGAAAGCTTAAAGATGTCTGATTTTAATAATGATCAGGCTTATGATCTATTTACTGATCTAGAATTTACTAGTTTAATCTCTTATATTGGTGGACATAAAGAGGTAAAGGATTCTGAATATGAGGAGATAGATTCTCTAAATGACTTTAAGAATTTAGACTTAGCTGAGAGAATAGCAGTGAATTTAGAGTTAAGTGGTGATAAATTAGCTAGAAGCCTAGCAAGTATAACTATTTCATTAGCAGATAATCAGAATTATTACATAAAACTAAGTGAAAAAGAGTTACTTGAAGGTTTAAAAGAGGTTATTGAAGATAAAGAAATTCTAATGTTAGAAGGAAAAGAGCAGATTAGATATCTATTAAAGCAAGGGATTAAGATTAATCCTTTATCTTTTGAACCTTTATTGGCGGATTATCTTCTAAAACCTAGTGAGCAGGAAAAGAGTTTTGAACAGTTAGTACAAGGACATATGCAACGTACCTTGCCAGAGGTAGAAGGGAAAGACTTATTAGTCTTAAAGACACAATTGTTATTTGATTTAGAAGAAAAATTAATCGCTGCATTAGAAGATAATGATCTATTAAAGCTATACCATGAAGTAGAATTACCATTAATTAATGTCTTAGCAGAATTAGAGTTAAATGGTATTAAAGTAAGCAAATCGGGACTTGAAAAGTTAAATGCTAGGTTTAAAGAGAAGATTAAAGAGATAGAAGAAGAAATTTATGAGTTAGCAGATGAAGAGTTTAATGTCAATTCTCCAAAGCAATTAGGAGTAATATTATTTGAGAAATTAGGTTTACCAGTAATCAAAAAGACTAAAACTGGATACTCTACTAGTGCTAGTGTATTGGAGAAATTAGAAGCTAAGCATGAGATCATTCCTTTAATCTCTCAATATCGTACTTATACTAAATTACAGTCTACTTATGTTGCCCCATTAGAAGACTATATTAATGAAGAGACTGGAAGAATACATACTACTTTTAATCAGCGGGTAACTGCAACAGGCCGTTTAAGTAGTGCTGATCCTAATCTACAGAACATTCCAATCAGAAGTGAAGAAGGCAGAGAGATTAGAGGAGTATTTGTAGCAGAAGAAGGTAAGAAATTATTAGCAGCCGATTATTCTCAAATTGAGTTAAGGGTATTGGCACATATTTCTGATGATGAAGGTTTGAAAGAAGCCTATGAAGAAGGTTTAGATATTCACACTAAGACTGCTAGTGAAATCTTTGATATTCCCTTAGATGAAGTAACTAGTAATGAACGGCGTAAAGCGAAGGCAGTTAATTTTGGAATTGCTTATGGAATTAGTGATTGGGGATTAGCTAAGAGATTGAATATTAGTAATAAAGAGGCACAAGAGTTTATTGAACTATATTTTAGCCGCTATCCAAAGGTTAAAGAATATATGGATAATACTATTAAGCAAGCAAAAGAAGAAGGCTATGTAACAACTGTCTTCAATCGTAAGAGATACTTATCAGATATTAATAGTAAGAATTACCACCGTCGAGAATTTGCTAAGAGAATGGCAATCAATACTCCAATTCAAGGTACTGCTGCTGATATTATGAAGATAGCAACTATTGATGTAGCAGAAGCTCTGAAAGAAGAAGGATTATTAGCAGAAGTCTTATTACAGGTTCATGATGAATTGGTCTTAGAAGTAGCAGAGGCAGAATTAGAGAAAGTAAGCAAATTGGTCAAAGAGAAGATGGAAAAAGCTGTTCAATTAGATGTTCACTTAGAGGTAGATGTGAAGGTTGGAGATAATTGGAATGATATGGAGTAAATTCAGTGACAAGTAAGCAGTAACAAGTGACGAGGAAAGATTTATGCAGTGTCTGGTCACGACCAGACACTGTAACAAGATTAATATATAATAAAGAATTTTTCTTTATAAACTCGTCACCCGTCACTTTGTCACTCGTTACTTTACTTAAAAGGGGGTTATAAATTGTTATCACACAAACTAATTAAGCAAATCCTACAGGTTGCTTTAGAGAATGGTGGGGATTTTGCTGAAATTTATTTTGAAGACTCTATCAGTAATGTAATGACTTTAGAGAATTCAAAGATAGAAAAAGTTAAGACAGGTTATGACTTAGGTGTTGGTGTTAGAGTTTTAACTGGGGATAAAGTTTCTTATGCCTATACTGATGACTTAAGTAAAGCATCTCTATTACAGGTAGCTAAAGTAGCAGGAGCGGCTAGTAGAGGTAAGAGTAAAGTATCAGTAGTAGATTTGAAAAAAGGAAATCTAGCAATGATTCATTCGATTAAGAAGAGACCAGAAGATATAGCTAAAGTAAAGAAAGCTACTATTATGCAGAAAGCAAACCAAGCTGCTTTGGACTATGATGAGAGTATTAAGCAGGTTATAGTTAGTTATATGGATAATACCCAAAAAATTATGATTGCCAATTCAGAGGGTTTATATGTTGAAGATGAAAGAATTCATACTCGAATGATGGCTAGAGCTATTGCTAGTGATGGTAATCAGATTCAAACAGGAAGTGAGAGCCCTGGTTTACATATGGGATTTGAGTTATTTGATAAATATCCACCTGAAGAGATAGGTAGAGAGGCTGCTCGTCAAGCCGTTACTATGCTAAAGGCTGAAGCAGCACCATCAGGAAAAATGCCTGTTGTAATTAATAATGGATTTGGTGGTGTTTTATTCCATGAAGCTTGTGGACATGGGCTAGAAGCTGATGCGATTCAGAAAAATTCATCAGTATTTGCTGGAAAGCTAGGTCAACAAGTAGCCTCTAAAATTGTTACTGCTGTTGATGATGGAACAGTATCTAATGGATGGGGTTCTTATGGTGTAGATGATGAAGGAAACTCAGCTCAAAGAACAGTTTTAATTAAGGATGGAATACTAGAGGATTATATGTATGACTTTAAAACCTCTAAAAAAGAAGGAAGATCTTCCACAGGAAATGGTAGAAGAGATTCTTATCAATCGATACCTATTCCTCGAATGACTAATACCTTTATCGAAAAGGGCGATTCCAAGCCAGAGGAGATTATTACTGCTGTAGATGATGGATTATATGCTAAGAAATTAAGTGGTGGTCAAGTTGATACTGCTACAGGGGAGTTTGTATTTACAGTAGCAGAAGGGTATTTAATCAAAAAGGGAAAGCTAGCTGAAGCAGTACGTGGAGCTACCTTAGTTGGAAGAGGGATAGATGTACTAAATAAGATTTCTATGGTTGGTGATGATCTAGAATTAGCCCCTGGTATGTGTGGTAAAGATGGTCAAAGTATTGCAGCAGCTGTGGGGCAACCGACTTTATTAGTTGATGAGATTACTGTTGGAGGAACAGAAAGGAGGGGGGAATAAGATTATGGGATTAAATTTAACAACTTTGATAGAAAAGGCCCAAAAATTAGGTGCAGACGATGTAGAGTTATATTATGAACGGTCAGAAGATAATAATATAGAAGTTTATCAAGGAGAAGTCGAAAGCCTTGAATCAGCTCATTCCAAAGGATTGGGAATTAGAGTTTTAGTTAATCAAAAGATGGGTTTTGCCTATACTGCTAATTTCAATGAGGATATTTTAGAAGAGGTAATAAAAGAAGCAATTGCTAATGCTGAAATAGCAGAAAAGGATGAGTACAGAATCTTAGCTGAAGGAGATTATAGTTATAAGAAGCTTAATATTTATGACTCTAACTTTAAGCAAAATAATATTGAGGATAAAATTGATTTAGTTTTGAAGATGGAAGAAGCTGCCGCAGACTATAGTGACAAGATAGAAGGGGTAGTTAGTGTTGGGTATGGTGATAATATTTCAGAGATTACTATTGTTAATTCCAATGGTTTAAATCAGAGCTACAAAAGTAATGTTTGTTATGCTTATATATATGTAATCGCAAGTACAGGTGAAGATAAGCAGACAGCTTCAGCACTATGTTATGCTAGAAATTTAAAGGATTTAACTCCTGTTAAGACTGGTGAAGAAGCAGCTAAGAATGCTATTAAATTATTAGGAGGAAGAGCTGTTAAATCTCAAGAGGCGCCAGTTATCTTTACTCCTAAAGTTGGTAGTATGTTCATGTATGTCTTATCTAATGCCTTAACTGCTGAAGCAGTACAGAAAAAAAGATCACTTTTTATGGATAAGCTAGATCAAGTTGTAGCAGCAAAGGGTGTAAATATTATTGATGATGGAACTTTAGAAGAGGGATTAGCTAGTGCTCCTTTTGATAGTGAAGGAGTTCCTTGTTCTCCTACAGATATTATAAAAGAAGGAGTATTAAGCAATTATCTATATGATACTTATACTGCTAAAAAAGATGGTGTAGAATCAACAGGTAATGCAGAGCGAGGTTCATATCGAGGTATTCCTGCTGTGTCACCAAGTAATTTCTATTTAGCAGGTGGAGATAAAGAACCAGAAGAGATTATTGCAGGTGTAGATAATGGATTTTATCTTCATAAGGTATCTGGATTAGTAACCGGGGGAGCAAATCCTATTTCTGGAGATTTTTCTGTAGGTGCTACAGGACAATGGATTGAAGATGGGAAGATTAAAGGAGCAGTAAGTGAAGTTACGATTGCAGGCAACTTAATTGATTTTCTTAAGGATATAGATGAATTAGGCAATGATTTGAAGTTTAATCCTATGATTGGTTCCTTTGGTTCTCCAACTTTTAAGTTGAAGAAATTAGCGATAAGTGGGTCATAGAAAATTTAGAATTGATAATGGATAATTGAGAATTAAAACATCGTAACGCCCTAGTCCCTCTTAGTCTTAAGAGGGGGTTTAAGTTCCTCTCTCTGTAGAAGGGAAATTATCTTCATAAATCTTTTTAGATGAAGATGATGACCACGGAGAGTCTCATTGAGACTCATAGGAAGAGAGAGGTTAGGAGATTTCTTTTATCACGGAGTGGTCGTTAGACCCTTAGAGAGAGTTTGAGTTTTTAATTTCAAATTACCAATAATTAAAGTCATAATCCTTTCTAACTTTAGTTAAACTAAGCTTAGAAAGGGGAAGATGGTATGGAAGAGAGTTTATATTACTGTCCAATTTGTGATCAGGATACTTTACATGATGTATTAGGAGAGAATAGTGATAATATCAGTATTCAATGTACTCTTTGTCATACTAAGACTGTTGCTGAGCCAGAGAACTTTCATAACTATGAAGAAGTATCTATGGGTTGGGATGAAGAGATAAAATCAATTTTAGATAGTTGGGAAGATTAGTATAAGGTCTTTAATCATAATATTATGATTAAAGACCTTTAAAAGTGAAAGGGGATAGATATGAAAGAACATAGCCATGAGATTAGAGTTACTTATGAAGAAACTGATAAGATGGGAGTAGTTTATTATGCTAATTACTTACGTTGGTTCGAGGTTGGGAGAACAGAATTTTTAAGAGAAGAAGGTTTGACATATAGAGATTTAGAAGATAAGGGTGTCTTATTACCAGTTTTAGAATCACACTGTAACTATCATCATCCAGCTTTGTATGATGATTTAGTTAGAATTTTTACTAAGATTAAAGATCTACGTAGAACTAAGGTAAGCTTTGAATATGAGATAATTCGGGTAGAGGATAATAAGCTACTTACAAGCGGTAGTACTGTTCATCCTTTTGTTAATAATGAATTTAAACCTATTTCTTTAAAAAAGAAATTCCCTAAGTTATGGGAGATAATTAATCTAAATTTTGATAATAAAAAATAAAGTATGTTATAATGAAAATAATAAGGTTAAAGATATTATTAAGTACAAGGTTATTTTTCAAATAAATTTTAAAATTATTCTTTCATTCAAACAGTAATTTTTATTATTTAAGGTCTTTGAAAAGTAAGAGCTATATTATGATAAACTTGATTTTAATTAAAAGTTGATTTATAGGGTGATAATTAAAGGTTATATTAATAAGTACTAATAGTTTTCCCTAATGGAATTTTTGCTATAGTAAAAAGTAAGGTATTCTTTTAGGACGGAAGCTGACTTTTACTTTGTTTTGGAAATGAAAATTATTGCATTACCTATCTAATTAATTTCTCTATTGATATATGATATTATTTAAACTTAAAAAGGAGGAAGAGAAAAATGCCTGAACTACCAGAAGTACAGACTGTAGTAGATACATTATATCCAAGAATTTTAGATAAAGAGATTGTAGATGTAGAAGTTAAACGAGAAGAATTGATTGCTAATGTAGATAGTCAAGAGTTTAAGAATAGATTAATTGATGTTAAAATTAATAATGTAAGAAGAAGAGGAAAATATATAATTATTGAATTAGATAGTGGAGAATATCTTGTTGGACATTTGAGGATGACAGGTTATTTCTTCTATGCAGAACCGGGAGTTGCCAGTACTAAGTATGACTGTATCTTCTTTAAGTTTAAGGATGGAGATGAATTAAGGTTAGGTAGTAAAAGAAAATTCACCCGAATTTATCTAGTTGATGATTTAAATGAAGCTGGAAGTTTAACCAAATTAGGTCCAGAGCCTTTAAGTGATGAATTTACTTTAGAGAAGTTTAAAGAGATGCTTTCCACTCGTAGAGGTAAAATAAAACCATTACTTCTAAATCAAAGATTTTTAGCTGGATTGGGAAATATTTATGTTGATGAAGCTTTATTCTTATCTAAGATTCATCCTTTAAGAACTGCTGATACAATTACTGAAAAAGAAAGTAGTAATTTATATTATGCTATTCGTAAGGTCTTAAGTGATGGGATTGAGCATAGAGGTACTACCAAGTGGGATTATGTAGATGCTAGTGGAGAGTCAGGTAGTCATCAAAATTATTTAATGGTTTATGATAAAGCAGGAGAAGAATGTAGTGAATGTGGTACAAAATTAGAAAAGATTAAAGTAGGAGGACGTGGAACTTATTTTTGTCCGAATTGTCAAGAGCAGGGGGAATAATTTGAAATGGGACTATTGAGGTTAAGTGGGGCAAGTAAATATTACCCAGAAAAAGTGATCTTTGAAGATATATCATTGCAGATTGCCAAAAAAGATAGAGTTGGGTTAATTGGTGTCAATGGAACGGGTAAGTCTACACTAATGAAAATTTTTATTGGTCAAGAGTATTTAGATGATGGAGAATTATTAAGCAGTAATGATTTAGATATAGGTTATTTAGCCCAAGATTTTGGCTTGCAATTAGATAATCCTCTTTATGAAGAGATGTTAACAGTATTTGAGGATGTTTTTAGATTAGAAGAGAAGTTAAGGGATTTAGAATTAGAGATGAGCAAGACCCAAGATTTAGAGAAAGTAATGAATCGTTATAGCCGCTTAAGAGAAAAATATGAAAAGAGTGGTGGTTATCAAATTGAAAGCAGAATTAAGGGAGTACTTAAGGGGTTAGGGTTTTCGGAAAGTTATTTTACTTCTAAATTATCAAATTTCAGTGGTGGAGAGAAGACAAGAGCTGCTTTAGCAAAATTATTATTACAAGAACCTGAATTATTATTATTAGATGAACCTACTAACCATCTTGATCTAGAATCTAAAGAATGGTTAGAAGACTATCTAATTAGTTATCCTGGAGCTATGGTTATTATTTCTCATGACCGTTACTTCTTGGATAAGGTAGTTAATAGAGTTTGGGAATTAGAAAAGGGGCGTTTAGAAAAGTATAAAGGCAATTATTCATTTTATTTAAAAGAAAAGCCTCAACGGTTATTAACTTGGCAACGAGAATATGAGAAGCAGCAAGAAAAGATTGAAAAGACAGAAGCTTATATTAGGAAGTATAAAGCTGGTATTAAGTCTAAGCAGGCTAGAGGAAGGCAAAAGCAATTAGATAGAATGGAGAGAATTCCTAAGCCTCCTACTCTTAGCAAAGCCAAGATTAAATTTAATTCAGAGACTGTAAGTGGTGAAGAAGTAGTAGAAGTTGATAGTTTAGTAAAATATTATGAAGATGATTTAATCTTTAGAGATGTTAATTTTAAAATTTATCGTGGTGAAAAGATAGCATTAGTAGGGTCTAATGGAAGTGGTAAGTCAACATTGTTTAAAGTTTTATTAGATAAGATAGATCATAAAACAGGCAAGATTAAATTTGGTACTAAAGTAAAGGTAGGTTATTTTTCTCAAGAGCATGAAGAATTAAGTTTAGAATATAATCTGATTGAAGAGATGATGAAGGTTAAAGATGTAACAAAAAGTCAAGCTCGTGATATTTTAGCTAGATTTTTATTTAAAGGTGATGATGTCTTAAGAAAGGTAGGGACTTTAAGCGGAGGGGAAAAAGGAAGGCTTGCCTTAGCTAAGCTGTCAGTTCAAGATTTTAATCTATTATTATTAGATGAGCCGACAAATCATCTTGATATTCAATCAAAAGAACTATTAGAAGAAGCTTTAAAAGAATTTCCAGGAACTATTTTGATGATCTCTCATGATCGCTATTTCTTAGATAAGTTAATTAATAAGGTATTTGCTCTACAAGAGAAGACCTTAGTAGAGTACTTAGGTAATTATTCTTCCTACCGTAAACAGTATTTAAAAGTTTTAGAAGAGAAAGCAATTAAAGAGAAGATGAAAAAAGATAAAATCATTAAAAATACCGTAAAAGAGAAGAAGAAAAAGGTTGATTTAGAGAAGTTGGAAGAAGATATTATGAATTTAGAGACTAAAGTATTAGACTTGGAGAAGAAATTTAACCTTGAAGAATTCTGTATGGATTCTGATAAATTAGCTGAATTAACTGAGGAATATCAAAATGCAAAAAAAGAATTAGAAGAATATTACATTATATGGGAAGAAGCTATTTAATCACATTGTTCTCTCCTTTGTCATACTCTAACTATAGATATTAGAGTTATGATGAAGGGGGGATTAATATGGCTATTTTGCCTATATTTATTTTAGCATTAGCAGTTAGTTTAGATGGCTTTATAGTTGGAATTACTTATGGATTGAAGAAGATAGAGATTACTTTTTTGCCTATTTTAATAATTAGTTGTGCTTCAGGAATTACTATGTTAGTATCTATGAGTTTAGGTAATTTATTAGCTGGTTTTCTTTCGCCAAATTTAGCAGAGAAAGCTGGGGGTGGATTGTTGATTATTATTGGTATTTGGCTCTTTTATCAATCGCTTATAGAATTTATACATAAGAATAGTGATCATAGAGAAGCTCCCAAAGAAATTTTTAGTCTTAAAATTGAGTCATTAGGATTGATTATAAATATTTTAAGGGAGCCCATTAAAGCAGATATGGATTATTCTGGAGCGATTAGTAATAAGGAAGCTGTATTTTTGGGAGTGGCTTTAGCTTTAGATGCTTTTGGAGCAGGTATTGCAGCAGCAATGACTGGATATAATTCTATTATAACTGCCCTATCTATTAGTATCTTTAAATTTTTCTTATTATCTGGAGGAATTTATTTAGGAAAGCATATGGAATCTGTATTATTAAATGATAAAATTAGATTATTACCAGGTATAATTTTAATTTTATTAGGGCTTTTAAAATTTTACTAAACTGGCCATTAGCGAGAAGTTAATAGTCAACAGCTAAGGATCAAATATAGAAAAGGAGAGTTAAAATTGAAAATTGGTTTAACTGGTGGGATTTCTAGTGGTAAGAGTACAGTCTCAAATTATCTAAAGGAGTTTGGTGCTACTGTAATAGATGCAGACCAGGTTGCTCATAAGTTAATGGAAGCAGAAAAAGAGCTATGGCAAAGGATAGTTGAAGAGTTTGGTGAAGAGATACTATTAGATAATAAAGAGATAAATCGCCAAAAATTAGGGAAGATAATATTTAATGATCATCAAGCTAAAGAGTTGCTCGATGAGATTTCTCATCCAATTATAATTACTAAAATTAAAGAGGAAATGGATAGATTAGCTAACATAAGCGACATAATAATTGTAGATGTACCATTATTGATTGAGGCCGATATGCTTGATCTCTTTGATCAGATTTGTTTGGTATATGTAGATAGAGAAGTACAGATAAAGAGGCTAATGAAAAGAGATGAGATAGATAAAGAATCAGCTATTGCCAAAATTCAATCTCAAATTCCATTAAAAGAAAAAAGAAGATATGCTAATATAATTATTAATAATAATGGTAGTAAAGATGAACTAAAAATTAAAGTAAAAAAATTATGGGAAGATTTGAAAGAAGATTAAGTTTGATTTATATAAATCAAACTTAATCTTAAAATTGATTATAGGAGTGTTAATTTTGGTAATTAATTTTGGGAAAGTAGTTGTTGTGTTATTATTGATTTTTATCATTGTTTTTGCTTTATTAAATCATAGAACAATTTTGAAATTTGTATATCCTATTAAATATGAAGAAATAATAGTTAGGGAAGCTAAAAAATATAATTTAGATCCTTATTTAGTTATTTCTATAATATATGTTGAAAGTAAGTTTGATTTAGAGGCTACTTCTAATAAAGGTGCTAGAGGTTTAATGCAGATTATGCCAGAAACTGGCAAATGGATTGCTGAGATGATAAATGTTAGTGATTTTCACAGTGATATGTTATATAATCCAGAAATTAATATTAAATATGGTACATGGTATATAGCCAAATTGAAGAATAGATTTAATGATAATATAGCAGTCATGTTGGCAGCATATAATGGTGGAGAAGGAAATGTTGATAAATGGCTTAAAAATAGGGATTGGGATGGTAGCCATGCTAATTTAGATCAAATTCCATTTCTTGAAACTAGAGAATATGTTCATAAAGTTAAAAAAATATACTCTAGATATAGATATATTTATGAAAGATAGAAAAGTATATATTGCTTAATTAGAAAAGCCTATAAACAGCATATATTTGACAAAGAATTAAAAAAAATATATAATTATATTGTTGTAAATTCATATCTATATCGTTTTCCTTGTGTAAAGGGAGGTGTCAAATTTAGCTTGTAATAAGGGGTGACTTATCTAAGTAACCTAGAAATTATTATAAAGTAATAGATAGGAAAAGTTATTTTTAAATTTTTTGTTATGACATTTACAGTAAATTGTTGTTTTTAAGGGCTACTATAAGTGATCTTTAAATCACCTTAAAAGGATATAATCTTTTAAATTTATCATTCGTGTGCAACTTATGGTATTTTTTTCTTTTTTAGGGGTTAATTACATTTTTGCGTTCTATTAGATTTTTTTAATTAATAAATATATTAATAGTAATTATTAAGAATAAATTATTAGTGTAATGAAAGGTGGTAAAATCATGTTAACTTATATTTTACGTAAGAGCTTAATGGCGGTTCCAATTTTAATTGGTCTTGCTACAATAGTGTTCTTGCTGAATTTTGTTTTTGTTCCAGGAGATCCAGTAAGAATAGCTATGGGTCAACATGCAGATCCTGATACAATTGAAATGATTAGAGAAGAGATGGGATTAAATGACCCTCTATATATTCAGTATTTTAGGTTTATTGGGAGGTTATTCAAAGGTGACTTAGGAGAATCTTTTACTTCTAAGAGACCAGTAACAGAAATGATAATAGAACGTTTTCCTGCTACGGCTCAATTAGCTTTTGGTGCTATGGTCATCTCTATTGTTTTAGGAGTAACGGCCGGAGTTATTTCTGCTATTAAACCCTATTCAATATTAGACTATGTATTTATGACTTTAGCTATGGTAGGTGTTTCAATGCCAGTTTATTGGTTAGGTTTAATTTTGATTTGGGTACTTGCACTAAATCTAGACTTATTACCAGTAGGTGGCTATGGAACATGGCAGCATTTACTTTTACCAGCTTTGGCTTTGGGGAGTAGACAAGCTGCTCGTATAGCAAGAATGACTCGTTCTAGTATGTTAGAGGTAATTGGTAAAGACTATATTAAAACAGCTAGAGCAAAAGGTTTAGCGGAAAGAGTTGTAGTTATTAAACATGCATTACGAAATGCTTTAATACCAGTTATTACAGTTATTGGTACACAGTTGGGTTATTTATTAGGTGGTACAGTTATAACTGAAAAGGTATTTTCTTGGCCAGGTGTTGGTCGAATGGCTGTAGATGCTGTAATGAAAAGAGACTTCCCACTAATTCAAGGGACGGTATTATTCTTAGCAGCAATCTTTATTGTAGTTAACCTATTAGTTGATTTAAGTTATGGAGTATTAGATCCAAGAATTAGATATGAGTAATAATATATATATAGTTAGTCAAGGCTTGATCGAGGAAGTAGAAAAAGGAGGTATCAGTAGTGGAAGCAAAAACAGAGATTAATGAAAAAATAGAAGTTTCCAAGCAAGAAGTTCATAGCCCGTGGCGTGATGGGTGGAGAAGGTTAAAAAAGAATAAAATGGCGATGGTAGGATTGTTTATTACTGTGACTTTAATGTTACTGGCTTTATTGGCACCTGTAATTGCTCCGCATGATCCTTATTATTCTCCAGTTATGGAAGATGGTAAGGTAGAGTTATCTATGCAAGGACCAAGTTTACAACATCCTTTTGGAACTGATAAATTGGGTCGTGATATATTCAGTAGAATTATTTATGGTGCACGTATTTCTTTAACAGTTGGATTTATTACCCAAGTAATAGCTTTAATAATTGGTATAGCTTTGGGGGCAGTAGCAGGTTATTATGGAGGATTAGTTGATGATATTGTTTCATATTTGATTAATGTTTTCTTGGCTTTTCCTTTTATGTTATTTGCGATTGCTATTATAGCTGTATTTCAAGATCCAGGTGTAGAGAAGATATTTGTGGCTTTAGGTTTGATAAGTTGGCCAGGTTTGGCTCGGATTGTTAGAGGACAAGTAATGTCTTTGAAAGAAGAAGAATATGTAGAAGCTGCTAAATCTTTAGGAGCCAATGATTTTAGAATTATTATGAAGCATGTTATTCCAAATACTCTAGCTCCAATTATTGTTACAATTACTTTAGGTGTGGCTAGTGCTATTTTGGCAGAGGCTGGCCTTAGTTTCTTAGGGATTGGTATACAACCTCCAATTCCAAGTTGGGGATTAATGTTAAGTACGGGTAAAGAGTATTTAAGAAGTGAACCAAGAATGATGATTTTTCCAGGTTTAGCAATTGCAATTACGGTATTAGGATTTAACTTATTTGGTGATGGATTAAGAGATGCCTTAGATCCTAAGATGAAAGATAAATAAATTAGTCACTAGCTATTGGCTAATAGCGTAAAGATTAAAAGAATTAAGCTAGTAGCCAAGCATTAATAGCTAGCAGCTAATAAGTACTAACGGAGGTGAGAAGATGAGTGAAAAAATATTAGAGGTAAAAGATTTAAAGACACATTTCTTTTTAGATAAAGGAGTAGTAAAGGCTGTAGATGGTGTTAGCTTTAGTATTAATAAAGGTGAAACCTTAGGGATTGTAGGTGAATCTGGTTCAGGTAAGAGTGTAACTTCAGCATCAATTATGCAATTAATCCCGACCCCACCAGGAAAGATAGTAGGTGGAGAGATAAATTTTAAAGGTGAAAACTTATTAGAAAA